>JACMJS010000402.1 GCA_014380515.1 Chlorobiales bacterium | reverse complement strand
TCGGATTTCAGTTCCCCAAGAAAACCGCAAGCGTTGAGGTTACGGGCAAAGTTTTCAGCAGTGATAAGCAAGTGCAGCCTGAAAACGTTTTTGTGAAGCCGGACTATTTTAGTCGGACTTAAAATAGCATAAGCCACCTTTTCGGCCAAGACTTTCAGAAAAAAATCTCAAAAAATTTTATGCAGTTGCAGAGGCGGGGCGTGCAAGTTTTGTTTTCGTTGCGCCCGGCACGTGAAGGGAAAACATTTCGGTTGCGACGAATGTAAAAGTGTATGAACAATGGAATTGATAGTCGGCAAACGGATTTCTAAATTGGCTTTCTCACTGATGTCATTCCGGCTTGACCGGAATCCCTCTTTATCGACTCAAGAAGGATTCCCGACGTGGCGGGAATGACGTAAAAAAAATTTACTCAGGCCGGATGACGCTTCGCCGTTTTCGTTACATCGCATTGCTGTGCTATGCTCTGTTGCTATGCCAACCGGAAGCATCGGCGCAAGTCCTTGCGGATACAGCGTCGCTACGCACAGCGGCGGCGCAAGCGTTTGCTTCGGGAAATTACGGCGCGGCGGCAACGGCCTACAAAAAACTTTCAGCGCGGGCGTCGGAAGACGCCGATAGTGTAACGGCTGCCGGTGCATTCGTGCGGCTCGGCGAATGTTATTTCAGTCTCAGTCAGCCGACTCGCGCCATCGCCGCTTATAACAATGCGCTCCGGTTTGGCGCGGAAGATGCCGATGCTTACGAAGGTTTAGGCTTCGCTTATGATGCCGTCTGGAACGATGCCAAAGCGGAAGAAGCCTTTAAGAATGCCATCCGGCTGCGACCTGCGGGCACCCGGGCCTACATCCGCCTCAGCCTTTCGCAGATGAAGTTGCGCCGCCATCAAGAAGCCTTCGAAGCACTCGGACACGCCATTGCCTTGCTCGATGACGCCATCCGCATCGCGCCCGATTCCGCCGATGCGCGGTTGTCGCGCGGCCTTGCGCATCTTGTCTCCGGCGATTGGAATGAAGCGACAAAAGAACTTGAACCGCTTCGCCGGATCAACCCGGATTATGCAGCACGATTGGATCAACTGATTGCCAACGCACGCACGCAATCTGCCCAGCGGCTTGCTTACCTGACGCGACTTGTAAAAGCCCGTCCGAAAAGTGCGGATGCACAGTTGCGTTTGGGCATCGCGCATTTGTCGCTCAAGCAATACGGCGAGGCCGTGGAAAATTTTAAACGCGCGGTGCAATTGAAGCCGACGGACGAAGCCTTGCGCTTGCTCGGCGTTGCGCATTCGTTTCTTTCGGAGTGGAGCGAGGCGGCGGCGGCCTACGAAGCCGCGATCAAACTCAATCTCAAAGAGCCGTTCTACCGCAACAATCTCGGCACGATTTACGGACGGCTCAACCGTTTGGAAGATGCGATGGCTTCCTACCGCGAAGCGATTCGTCTCAAGCCCGATCTCGCCATCGCTTACACCAATCTCGGCATGACGCTGCTCAACTTTGAAAGTACGCTCTCGCTCAAGTTTCTACGCGAGTTCACCCGCCTTCGCGTTGAAGTGCCTTATCCCAATCTCAACCGCAGCATTCAAGACCCGTATCTCGCCCGTTACGATACCACGCTTTCCCTGTTCAGAACAGCCCTGCGTCTCGTGCCGAACTCCGCCGAAGCCTACATGGGTTTGGGCGCGATCTACGCACGCTGCGGCTACGATGAAAAATCTATCGCTTATCTTCAAGACGCCATTCGCTATCGCCCCGACTTTGTAGCCGCATACATGAGCCTCGGCATTGTGCTCGCGCGGGGCGGCAACACCGCGAAAGCCTTGGACATGTTTGAACGCGCCAAATCTTTTCAGCCCGATGCGCCCGATGCCTATCTCGAACTTGGCAGACTTTACACCGCAATGGGCAGATACCGCGAGGCAATGGAAAACTACCGCGAGGCCGTTCGCTTGAAACCTGACGATGCCGACGCCCGCTTCAACTTGGGTGCATCTTATCTCAAGCTCGGCGAACGCGCCGCCGCCATGAAAGAATTGGAATTTCTTCGTCCGCTGAGCAAAGACCTCGCAGACAAACTTTATGCCCTCGCCATGCGCTAACTGCTTTGGCCGTGTCATTCCAGTTGTGCGTCTCCAAGGTCTCGCTCTTGTTTTTTAAACTCACTATTGTTGCTCGGTCCCGCTATTGAAGTGGGAAAGTTGGAAGCGGGATCGGAAATTCTTCTTTCAAAAGAGGGATTTCGGACAAGCCGGAATCGCACAAAGAAAAAACTTTTCAAATCTTGCTTCAGCTCAACTTCATCTTTCAACGCACATCATCAATTATGAAACCTCTTTTACTGCCTGCAATTTGTTGCCTGTTTGTTTTCTCGGCGTGCGCCTCGCCTGAACAAACCATTCAATCCGCGTCGCAGAATTCTTCGGTAAAAACATTGAGAGTGATTCACTGGAATGACTTTCATTCGCAGAACGTCCCGTTCACGATTAAGCCGCGCGATGCGGCAGCCTATAGCGTCAGCGGCAGTGCGGCGTTTAAGACGTATCTGGATTCATTGCGCAAGTTGTCGGAGCAATCAAGCGAAGCCTACATCGTGCTCAACGGCGGCGATGATTTTCAGGGCACACCGATTTCGTCGATTACCAAAGGCCGCTCACAAATTCTGTTGATGAATCGTCTCGCGCCCGATGCCGTTGTGCCCGGCAATCACGAGTTTGATTACGGCGGCGAACACGCGATCCGTTTGTTGAAATCCGAAGCGACCTTTCCGGTTATCTGTGCGAATCTTGTTTATCACGACTCGCAAAAAAACGTTTTCGAACCTTACCGCATCATCACCCGCGCGGGCGTCAAGATGGCCGTGATTGGTTTACTTACAAACGATCTTGCACGGCTTTCGCTTTCGGAAAACATCAAGAACCTCGATGCCCTGCCTTATGACGATGTGTTGCCGAAAATTATTTCCGAAATCAAATCTCTACATCAGCCGGATGTAATCATCGTTGTGAGCCACATCGGTTTGGAAGAGGACAAACTGCTTGCGGAAAAGTATCCCGAAGTAATGTTCTTCGCGGGCGGGCATTCGCACACGGCGGTTAAAACACCGGTTAAAGTTCGTAATAGTTATGTCGGACAGGCGGGTTCGCGCGGGCAGTTCATCGGTGAAGCGATGCTCGGCGTTGATACGGCGGCGGATACGCTCACCATGTTCAGCGGTAAGTTGATTGAGGTTCGAACCGCCAGCCTCGCGCCGGATGCGGCGATACAGGCACTCGTTGATTCGTTGGAGAAGCCGGTTGAGCAGGCACTTGGCGAAGTGATCGGCGAATTGAAAAAAGATTGGAAGCGGCAAGGCGGCAGGCCGAGCAACTTGGGCGCGTGGGAATCGGAAGCGATGCGCAAAGGGTTGGGCACGGACATCGGCATTCAAAACACCGGCGGCTTGCGCAAAGACCTGTACGCGGGGCCGATCAAGGTGCGCGATCTGTGGGAAATCAATCCGTTCGGCAATGCCTTCGTAACCTTTTCGCTCACGGGCGCGGAATTGAAAAAAGCCATCGAGTGGCAACTTGCCGACAAAAGTGAACTATGCGATATGTCGGGGCTTTACGTCCGTTTCGATACCACTGCCGCCGAAGGCAAACGGGTCAAGGAATTGCAGGTAGGCGGCGCGCCGGTTGATGAAAAGAAAATTTACACCGCATCGACGAACAACTACGTCGGGACGCACTTACAAAATTTTTTCGGACTTGATCAGCAAAAACATGCGCTGACTTACACGCCCTACAGCGACCACGATTTTTACATCGAAGCCGTTCGCAACGAAAAAATAATCAGCGGCGATAACGTCCTTTGGTATGTCGCCGAAGGCATGGACGCGAAACCGCAGTCCGTAACACCCAAGCCGGTGAAAAAATCAAAGCAGAAATGATGAATCAACCTGCCGAAGAAAAATTTCTCGCGTGGCCTTATCGCACCGGCCACCGCGCAAAGATTCGTTGTCAGATCAGCGGCAGCGCAAGCAGTTCGAAACCGCCGCTCTTGTTCGTGCACGGCTACGGCGCGATGCTGGAGCATTGGAACTTAAATGTTCCGGCGTTCGAAGCCGAGCATCAGGTTGTTGCGGTCGATTTGTTGGGTTTCGGCGGCTCGGAAAAGCCGGATGCGAAGTATTCGCTTGCGCTGTGGTCGGAGCAACTGCAGTTTATCATCGATACACTGGGGCTGCGGAAGCCCGTCGTTGTTGGGCATTCGGTCGGCGGGGCGGTATCGCTATGGCTCGCGCATCACGCGCCCGAATTGCCGGAAGGATTGGTGCTCGTCGATCCCGCCGGAATTTTTCCGCAAGAGGTCTCGGCGGCGGAGCAATTGATGTACCGGGCGGTCGGCAGTCCGCTGATCGGCGAAGTGTTGTTCGGACTTTTCGGCAATGCGTTCGGGGCACGTCAAAGTTTGTTGCCGACCTATCACAACCCCGCGCAGGTTACGGACGAACTCGTTTTGCAATTCTCGAAACCATTTCGAGATGCGGGCGCGATGAACGCTTACCTTGCGCCGTCGCGCAGGCCGGAAAACTTTTTGCTTAAATCCCTGCCAACGCCGTGCGCCTTTACCGGTAAGGCTCTAACGGTGTGGGGAAAGTTTGATAAAGCCTTTCCGCCCGCCTTGCTCATTGCGAAGTTTGAAGAACTTTTGCCGCAATCGCACGCAGCGATCATTGATGAGGCCGCACACTGTCCGCATCACGAGCAAGCATCGGCCTTCAACCGGATTTTAAAGACTTTCCTCTCTACCTGATTTTCACTTCTGCGATAACGCCTGATGAATTGCACTGAGTAAGGTTTTAAAATCGAACGGCTTTGCAACGACAAGTGTGCCGTCCTTAGCGAAGTCTTCGGAGTGCTGCGTATCCAAGTAGCCGGTCATCATCAGGACTTTCATTTTTTACGTTTGCGGCGATTTTTTTTGAGCGGCGTTATGGATTGCGCCAGTTAATGCGCCGCGCCGCCGAGCACTTGCCGGAGTATGCGGTGCTGCGCCGCTTCAAGAGCGTTCGCCTCGGCACCCGTTTGCTTGACCGGGTTCATCATCTACCTCGGTTGCAGTTAGACCTTGCTTGCTTCTCACTTGCCGGTCGATTCGCGCTCAAACACCGTGCGGAACAGCGATTCATATTCCTCACTCATCGTCAGGCCGCGCCGCTTCATGACAACTTTGGCAACGTCAAGGGCTTTCTCAAGTTCATAACGGACGAATTTATTTTCCGCACTTTTCTTCTCCACACTTTTATTTTCCGCCCCGCCCCACTGAAATGAACCGATGGTTTTGGGTGGAAAGCCCGCGCCGAAAATGTTTGAACTCATGCCGACGAGCGCGCCGGTATTGAACATCGTGCCAATCGCCGACTTCGAGTGCTCGCCCATGATGAGACCCAAGAACGTCATCTTCGTATCGATTTCTTTGCCGCCGGAATTCATGCGCACCGCGCCGTAATTATTTTTCAGATCCGACGTGTTTGTATCCGCGCCCAAGTTGCACCAGCTTGAAATGTAAGAATGCCCGACGAAGCCGTCGTGCTGCTTGTTCGAACAGTCGTCAAAAATACTGGCTTCGATTTCTCCGCCCGCCTTGCACCGCTTGCCGAGATAGACATGCTCATAAATCTTCGCTCCGATTTTCACCGTACTGCCTTCGCCGATAAAGACGCCCTGCATCAGCACCGCGTTCGGCCACACGCTTGCGCCCTTCATCACCGCAATCGCGCCGTCGGTGGCATCGAGCACCGCGCCCGCCCGGATGTCTGCGCCTTCGGCGATGAAGATTTTTTTTTCATTGACCAACGTCGCCCGCGGATGCACCTGTCCGCGCACTTCACCCAAGTGCGGCAGTGAATTTATTTCGCGGGTAAACTCCGAAGCGTGCAAGCGGATCAAATCCCACAGGAAAGCCACGTAGGTGCAATCCAATTGATGGGCGGATAACTTTTCAGAAATGAATTTCGCCTCGATTTTTTCCGGCAGCGTTTCGCCGAAGAGTTCTTTCGGAATACAGCGGAACGCGATCAGTTGTCCGCCGTTGAAATAGGCTTTGCCTTCGGCGAGATTTCCCGACAGAATTTTTTTTGCGAACGCATCATCACACACCACGCGGCCATTGACGAAGAGCGTGTCGCGCTCGGTGCACACATTGATCGGGACACCGGGAAAATTTTCCCGCCACACCGGAGCAAGATGCGGACGGCAATGCAAGGCGAGCGGCGTTTCCATTTGCGGGGCGAGATGATGCTCGAACTTTTCCCGCAGCGAGCGGATGCCCGTGCGCAGTTCATAGACCGGACGGAGCAACGCCAGCGGCGAAAATTTTTCGGCGGCCTCATCTTCAAAGAGTATGATGTTCATCTTGAACAGGTGTGGCAGAATTACTTTGAATCGACTTGGGGGGCGAGCACGCGCAACGCCGCCGGATGAACGTCGATAGTGAGTTTGCCGCTGACGTTTTCGAATACTTCCCCGTCCAAATGCAGCGTCTCACCGCTCATCACTTCGACTTCAATCCGGCTTGCTTTCGTGTAGCGCACGCCGTCTTTGCCGACGTGCGAGCCTTGCATAAACCGCATAATCCAAAGCGGCACGGCCAGTTTGGAGATGTCGCGGAGAACGGATACATCGAGTAAACCGTCGTCGGACAGCGCGAGCGGCGTGGTGCGAAACTGCCCGCCTTCGCAGGCACCGTTGCCGATGGAAAGCATAAAAACTTTGTCGTCGTAGGTCTGGATGCCTTGCGGCGTGTGCATGGTCAAGCGCATCCGCGTCGCTTTGTAGCCTGCAACAACCTTGATGACAGCCACGATGTAAATCAATAAGCCGCGCAGCCATGTCAGTCTATTGGCCTCGCGGGCGACGCGGCCACTGAATCCCAAACCTAAGGTATTGGTGAAGTAGCGTGCGGGGTAGAGATCGTTTTCGAAACTGACTTTGCCGACGTCAATCAATCTGACGGATGATTTGAATAAGTGCGATACCGCGTCTTCAACATTATTGGGCGCAACGGAAAGCATCTTTGAGAAGTCGTTGCCCGAACCGACGGGCACGCAGCCCATCACGGCGTTCGTCCCAATGAGCGATTGGGCGACTTCATTTATCGTGCCGTCGCCGCCGCACGCAACAACGACGTCCGCTTTCCGCATGGCATCGGCGGCGAACTTTGTCGCCTCGCCCCGCGCGGTCGTCAATTGAATCACCGTTTCAAGACCGCGAGCGCGCAGCGCAAGCCGCAATGATTCCATCAGCGATTTTGCTTTGCCGCGATTGGCTTTCGGATTGAGGATGAACCAGTAGCGTTGAGACGACGGACGCTTATCGAGGTGCAGGGCAGCGATGTCTTGCGGGGTTTGCCGGAAGGTGGAAAATATTTTTTCCGTCGGCGCGGCTTTGGGTGCGAGTGAATCAGTTGGCACGTTGGATCGTAGGTTGCTTAAAATGTTTGGCTGTGTTTGAACATCCGGTTCAGACTGATGCGGATGCACGGTGATGACGCCGGAAGATAAAATTTTAAGCGAACTTTCTATGTGATTTTACGGCTTAGAGACAATGTTTCTAACATGGGTGAAAAATTTTGGATGTCGATGTTACAGATTTGAACAGACGATAAAGACGCTTTGCAGCGCAGCGGAAATTATTTTCGTTGCCTCGAGGGCTTCGGTGTTTATCCGGTATGCAAATGAAAAGCATTGAACTTGATAAAAATTCTGTTACTTTTCGCCCACTCAATTGATCTCTCTTCACAGGTCTTTCACAGATTTAATAAACATTTACACAGATGGCTATTCTTGGGTGGTTTGCATTGATGATCGGAGCGTCGCTGACGGTAGTCGGCATGGGCAAACTTTCGCAGCGCATCAGTTCAAGCTGGTTCTTAGGTATTCTCGTCGGCTTCTTAGGCCTTGCCGCCTTGTTCAGTTTGTTCGTCTGCACCGCCTTCGGGCCGATGCGCAACACGACGGACAATAAACGTCCGCCGCGCACGGTTCAGCAGTTGGATAATCCCGAATCCGCCGAGTCCGCACCGCCCGCGCCCGCAGGCGGCACAACGGTAACGGTGCTGACGGCATCTTCAACGGCGGCGAAAGACAAGTTCGAAAAGTTTGCCGCCTCGCTCGATGTGCCGGAAGAGTACAAGACGTTCAACGAAAAAACTTACGCTTCGGAATCGAAAGTTTATGAAGCGATTTCGGCGATGCTCAACTCGGTCGATAAAACAACGGGCAAAAAGCCGGAGGTTTCCGAAGTTGAAGTTTTCGAGATGACGCAGTATTTGGCCGCCGAAGCCCGCGTCGCCGGGCAAAAGCGCGAAGCCCTCTCCGCCGCCGAAGCCGAACGCATCAAGGTTGACGAAGCCTCTCGGCTCGCCGCCGCACAAAAGACGGCCTTGCCCGCGATGCCGATGCCCAGCGTGCCCGCGACCGGCGAACCGATCACGCCCGCGCCGGG
>JACMJS010000055.1 GCA_014380515.1 Chlorobiales bacterium | reverse complement strand
AAAACCAAAACGGGCAAGACGCCGGAAGATTTTAAGAAGCTCGCTGAAAAGAAAGGGTTGCTGAAACCGGACGTCAAAGCCGGTGAAATCGTGGCGTGGCTGAAAAAAGATTTTGATTTAGGCCGTGGTCATGCAATGGCCGTCTACGCATGGCTTCGTGGAAAGCGAGAATAAGACGTCAATAGGGCGGGCTGCGGAACTCGTGCGGAGCTAGTATGGGTTACGCACTTCGCCGCAAAATGTCTTTTGTGATCAAATGAAAAGAGCGAGAACCTACTCGCTCTTTTTTCTTATGCTCGAATTTCTATCACTCAAAAATAAAAACGCACGGCAACGAATCCTCTGGTTTGCCACTGGCTTTGCGTGTATTCTGTCGTCGTCGGCACGGATGATGCGGGTGTGAATTCGACTTTTGGATTGCCAAGTGCCGCATATCCGAACTGGA
Organism: Chlorobiales bacterium; assembly: GCA_014380515.1. Taxonomy (GTDB): domain Bacteria; phylum Bacteroidota; class Chlorobiia; order Chlorobiales; family JACMJS01; genus JACMJS01. The sequence goes on along the minus strand of JACMJS010000055.1, from coordinate 11,465 downwards.
TTTCCCCGCCCAAACTAAAGTTTTCCGCAAAGAAATAATCTCCACCGACCGCCGCCGCAACCGACCACCCGATTGCATTGAATCTCACAGTTTGAATCGATGTGCTGTATATGGGCTGACCGGTCGGCGAGTACGTCGTAGAGAAAATTGTCGATTCGACAAATGAATTGAAAGACACCAAGCTTACTCTGCCGCCCAAGTAAGGACGCAGCGATTGCCCTTGTCCGAACACATAAAACCCGCCGAGGCCAATGCGAAAGTCAGTGTCCGTTTGCTTGGAAGATTGCGGCGGATACGGATACGGAGGAAACCCACTGGTGCCCGCGCTATACTTATTTTCGGTTGTGTTGGATGCAAAGCCGATCTCCGGCTCGATTCGTAATGTGTTGCCGATTTGAATAGGCACAAGCACAGAGAAGACCGGTGCATAGCGGTAGAATGAATAGTAATAGTTCGATCCTGATGGGCTGTAAAAAGTATAAGAACCTTGGATCAAAAAACTTTGAGCGGCTGCACCAAACGTAACGCCGATGCCGATTTTAACCGGCGTGCCTTGCGTCGCAGGTTTCGAAGTTGAATCGGACTGCGCTTGTGCAGGTACGGCACCAACAAACATCGATAGCAGCAAGATGAGCGAGCGAAAGTTTTTCATGGCGGAATACGGTTTGAATTGGAGAAGATGTTGAGAGATCAAATTGTTTTGTAAAGCGAGCACGCACAACATTATTTGACGACGGCGACTTTGAGTTTTACGGTGGCGGTGCTGCTGCCCTGCGCGGTAACGACCGCGTAATAGACCCCGCTCTGCACCGACGCGAGATTCCACGCAACTTCGTTATCAATGCCGCCCGTGCCTTGCAAAGATGTTTCCCACACTTTCCTGCCCGTCAGTTCAAAGACTTTAATCGTAATGCCCGCACTTTCTTTCAAATAAAACCGGAAGTTCGTTTGCGACTTCGCTGGGTTAGGCCAATTATACACGCGCTGCTCCGGCATCAACTCGTTAATCACCACCGGCACGTTGTTCGCGGTTTTCTGCGGCTTGTAAGCATTGCTGTTGAGGTTATCGGCGTAAAGGCTTCCCCACGCAATGTTCTGCGAGGCGCGCGGCAGTTCAAAGCCTTGCAAGAGTCCGGCCTTATCGACGCTGAACAAATAAAGTCCCGTGCCGCCGAGCGAGGGCACGACCGTCGGCGTGGTTTCGGTGCCTTGGGCGATGGCGAGCGTAAAAAGATTTTTGCGGTTGCGGTCGAAAGCCATCAGCCGTCCGTCCTGTGTTTGCACGATGATGTCCTCAAACGTGTCGCCATCGACATCGGCCACGATGGGACTGGCGTTGATGGGCAACGCGGAATTCACCGCAATCGGAAAGTTTGTGATGAGATTGCCTTCTTCGTTGTAAGCGAAAATTTTATCGTCGGCGGTGATGATGATGGCGGGTTCGCCGCGGTGTTCCAAGTCAGCGATGGCAGGCGAAGATTTGATTTCATTCACGCATGGCACAGGCACGATTTTCGTTTCGCCGGTTTGATAAAGTATGATCAAGTCTTTTTCCTTCGTGAGAAAAGCATAACTCAATCTTCGTTTTGGCAAGCCATTCGATTCTGAAAACCCTCCCACTGCAGCGGTTATTGTGCGTCCAGCAAGATTCAAATTCAAATTGTTACCATCCTCCGCAACTGCGAGGCCGTCAACAAGCGTTACGATTTTGTTTTGCGACCTAGGCAAAGGTGGGAAGGCTTTCAAACTATCAGACGTCAAAGAGATACTGTTGCCGATTGCTGTACCGACGACAACTCTTCCATTGTTTGCATCGACGCCAGTTGTTGTCGTAATCCGGCTGCCGACATTCGTCGTGAAAGTATTGAATGGTGAAACTGTTTGCACGAGCGTTATGCTGCTATCCTTCACGAGAAAATTTGCACTTGCTGTCGAGGTAACTTTAGCTTGCGCTCGGTTTGCGAGGCTTTCGGAGATGAGTGCCGTGCCGTCAGTTAAAATGCTTCGAACGGAATCCGTAGAAGTGTTTGCAAGCAAACGGTAACTGATACCGGTTTTGAAGGCTGTGATGCCCGCGCGAATATCGAAACTTGTTGCAAGGTTTACCGGAAATCCATTAATCACTTTCACCACATCATCGCCGCGGGTAATGCGGACGCTCATCGTTGGGGCGATGGTTGAAAATTGTTTGAAGACGAGTTTCGTCTCGGCGTTCGCGTTGGAGCGCGTGTTGGGAAAGGTTGTGCCGTCGATGAGCTGGGTGCGCGGAAAAAGTTTGAGCGTGCCCGAGGCGGTGCCGTAGAGCGCAATCACATTGTCCGCCGAAAAGAAATCGAGCGGCGTGCCCGCTTGCGTGCCGTTGCCCGCGTTTTGAATGTCGTAACTCTGCCCGATGTCCTGAATGCCGTCGGCTTCCAAGAGGAACACGCCCCTCGGCTTGCCCGTATTGACGGTGTTCGACGCAAGATTGGCTTCAATGATCGTTTCATCAATGTGCCAAATCAAAATGCCGCCGTCGAGAGTTTTTTCATTTACCGAACCTGCAGGAATCGTCCAATCGTAATTGTCGCTCTGAATGATGTCGCCGTCTAAGCCCGATGTGCTCGTGAAGGAAAAATTATCTTCGTCCTTGGTGAAGGTGCGCGTTGAAGTCGCGCCGTTCAAAAACGTCGTCAAGGTTACACCCGTGCCTTTCGCATTGCGGTTTCGATTTTCGATGAGAAAGTATTCCTTCGAACTGATCGGCACTTTGTAAATCACGGGACTTGCTTTTTGGTGCAAACCCACTGCGGGCAATGAAAGCGCGGCATCAATCGAGCTGACTTCCGTCGCCACCGTCCATCCCAAATACGTCCGTTCCCACGCCGAAGGTTCGGGCGGTAGAATGCCGTTGTAGTTGAAAATGCCTTCGCCGTCGGCGAGGCCGAAGCGTCCGATACCGGAGGCGCCGGTTTGAGTGTTGAACAAATCAGGTAAGCCTAAGTAACTGCCGAACGACGCGGCAATCAAGCCGTTGATTGAGAGTTCGAGCAATACCTTTCCGCCGATGGCATCGAGTTCGCGCGATTCCGTTTCGGGTATAATCGCGCTCGTCTGAATTTTCACCGCGCCGTTATCTACCGCAAACCCTTCAAACGTGCTTCCGAAATATGTTTTCAGCGAAGTGAGGCTGAAGTAAAGCGAAGGCAAATCGAGCGGTTGTAAGTCCACGCCCGTCGAGGCCACTAAATTCACATCGCGCCCGACGCCCGCATGAAACACGGTGAAGGCTTGATATTGCGAGAAATCAATTTCAGGACTTTGAGCGTCGACGGTTTGCCACACGTCTTGCAGCATTTCAGCGAGCCGCCGGTTGTCGGTAGAGTTGCGGTCGGGCGCGTAGTCCGACATTTTTTTCGGTAGCGTGTAAACCGCGCTGGGGACGTCGTAAGCGATCACAACTTGGCTATCGCTCGCAGTCTGGTAATAATTTTTGAGAAAGGTAAGCTTGCGTTCGAAGTATGCTCGGTCGTGCGGCAGCGGATCGATGATGTCGGTGCGGTTGTTGAGGTAGGTGAGGCCGCCGAATTGTCCGTTGCCGTTTGTCCGTGTATCGGTGTCGGGCTGAAACTGCACCATCACCGCAAGCACGCGATAATTTTTCACCGCCATGGGTTGCAAAGCATTTGCACTTTGTCCCCCACTGAAACTTCGCGCCCCATTCGGCACCTGCGCTGCACTTGATTCTCGCGCTGCGCTCAGGCCGTGCGAGAATAAAACTTTCGGTTGAGGTTGGGCGTGCAGCAGCGCGGGAATGAGCAGAAAGAAAAACGGAAGCCGTTTTGTGAATTGCATGAAGATCACGGTTTTATTTTATCGTCTGTTTAGATTTTTTTCTCTCGGCTGTCATTCCGTCGTGAAGCAAATGCGAACAATGCACCCGGATTCCTACCGGAGTTCACCCTCGGCCACGCTTTGCCTGTCCGCCTCTGGCGGAGGGGCGGGAATGACACATTATTTATCATTTGAGAAGGAAGTCGTCATAAGTAAAAAGGGCTTGATGTGGTCAAGCCCTTTTCCGGTAGATATTTTTTCAGCGTTACTGCCGTGCGGGCGGCGGAGCAGCGGTTTTCTTGCTGCCCGCATCCAAGTTGAGCGAAAGCGAAAGCCGCACGGTTCCGGCGAGCGGATGATCTTCTTCGACCGTTGAGATGTAACTGAAATCCACACCGAAGAGCGTGTACCGCAAACCCGCTCCGAAGGTCAAGTAACGCCGTCCGCCGTATTGCGGGTCTTCATAAAAATATCCGGCACGCAGCGCGAGTAGTTGCGGATCGCCATACCAATACTCTGCACCGACGCCGACGGTGAAGGTTCTCAGACCGCCATCCGTCCATGAAGTAAAAATCGCGCTCTCGACATTATCCGTCGTGAAAGTTGAAGTGCTGTCGTCGGTGATGACTTCGCGTTTGCGGACGAGCAATTTATTGAAGTCCAGCGCGATGGTCAGGTTGTTGAACCGGTCGATGACGGGTTTGAACGCCACGCCGAGTTTGAAGTTCGTCGGCAACGGATCGGCTTGAAACTGATCGATGTAAGAAATCTTCGGGCCGATGTTTGAGATGTTCAGACCGACGCTCAAACGCTCGCCGAGGTATCCCTGAAACTTTGGTTTCCAGAGCGTCGCCAGATCGAATGCAACCGACTGACCGTTGCCCGAACCCTGTTCATCACCCGCGCCGACGGGCGAGAGTGCACTGTTGATGTAGCGGATCGAAGCGCCGACGGAAAGCACCGGCAAAAGCCGCACGCCGTAAGAGAGCGTAAGCGCATATTCATAGCTCCTGAACTCGCCGAGTTCATCACCGGCGGCGTTCGTACGGATACTTGAGCCAAGGTTCAGAAAGACCAATCCCAAACCGAACGTGCCGTAGCCCGGGAAATAGTTTTTAAGCATCAGGTTGTTGTACGACAGTCCCGCATTGAAGGCCGGAAGCCAGTTGGCGTAGGTAAAGTTGCCGTTGAAGCCGCGTTGGAAACCCAGACCTGCGGGGTTCCAGAAAATCGCGCTCGCGTCATCGGCAATGGCGACGTTGGCTTCGCCCATACCGCCCGCCCGCGAATCTGGACTGATCAGCAGAAACGGTACGCCGGTCGTGATCGTCTTGGTGTTATCGACGTCCTGTGCGGACACGGACGAAGCGGCAAGGAGCGGCGCAGTAAGCAGTAGCGCAAGCACAGCGCGGCGGTAAATCATCTGGGTAAGTTTCATCTTAAAGGGCATCTTACAAGGGACTTTCATTTGTGTTTGCGATTCGTTGAAAAATTTTTGTGATCCGTTCATAATTTTTTGGGTCTGATAGGTGTAGGCCGAAATATAAAGCCTGATTTTTCAGATTTCCAACCCCGCGTGTTGCCCTCACCTGTCGCTCCGGCGAGCGACATCCTCTCCCGGGGAGAGGCAAGACACGACGAAACAAACCGAAACTTAGAAGAAGCAAACCGGAACAAAACCTAGAAGCGAGACCATCTTCGAAGCCAGCGAAACAATATCCTCTCCCTGCGGGTGAGGGCAACTCTTCGCCTCACCGCACAATCGCCAACCGCTCGATCAGTTCGCGTTGAAACTCTCCCGTCAAGCTGCGAATGATGACTTTGTAAAGATAGACGCCGTTGGCAATCGGCGCGTTGTCGCTATCGCGCCCGTCCCACTCGATCCGCACCCGGCTCAGGGCGTTGGCGTCCGTTTGTTCCAGCGTTTTGATCAGGCGTCCGCCGACGGTATAAATTTTGATTTTCGTTTCGAGATCATCGCCCGTCCGGTTGTGATAAAAGATGAATGCCGTGCGGTCGCGGAACGGGTTCGGAAAATTATAAACTTTCTCCACCGCAAGCGTGCTGCTGTTTTCCGCTGTGAAGGTCAAAAACTTTTCCGATGAATTGTTGTAGGTGTCCCACACTTTAAACTTCACGGTGTGTTTGCCCGGTGCGAGGCCGCGCAGTTGATAGCGCACTTCGCCGTCGGTGAAACTCTCGCCGAGCGGTTGATAAAAATCGTTGAGCGTTTGCTGTGTCCGCTCGTCGCCGTCAATCGTGAGCGTGATCGCATGGCCAACGCCCTGCGCGAGGTTGATGCCGCTCGGATCGGAAAGTTTGGCGATGAAGACCGGGCTTTCGTTTGTTGTGTTGCCGGAGCGGAATTGCTCGTCGTTCAGATAAACCTGCGTATCCGGCCCTTGCACGTCGTTTGCAACGGAAGCGTCCGTGCCGGTGATGACGAGGTTCGAGGTGTAGCCGGTCGCGGTGGAAAGATTATCGGAAAGTTTTTCGCTTTCCTTCCACAGGTACAGGCTCACCTTGCCGCGGGCGGTACTGTAGCTGATGTCTTTGGGCACGATAAAATTCACTTTGAACCGTCCGCTCTGCACGGCGGCGGTGCCTTTGTAGATCGCCGCGTTCTGAACGAGATAACTCACCGTACCGCCGCCGTAATCACCGACGACGGTGCGCGGTGCATCGTAAATCACAACGGACGCCGTGCCGTTGAAACCGCCTTCAACGGTGCCGCCGGTGTTGCGTACCGAGCCGGAGAGTGAAACGCGCTGCAAGGCTTTGAGGGTATCGGGCGCGCCGCCGGAGACCGCGAAACCGCCAATCGAATCAATCCGCGCGGAGGTTTTGCCCGTTACGAGCCGCATGGCCGGATCGCCCAAAATGCAAAACTTATCGGCGTCGGCGGTGCGGCCTAAATCATATTTGAAGCGCAGAAAACTTTCGCCGATGCTGTAAAGTATCCCGTCCGGTTTGCGTTCGAAAAGCCGCTTGAATAGTTTAGGTGGATTAGCCGAGCCGCTGCTGATGTAGATCGCGCGGTTGGTGGTGATCATGCCCGATGCGCCGCCGGATTCGAGCAAAAACATTCGCTCCGCGCCGCTTTGAACAAACGGATCATCGGCGCGGCCAAAGTCGCAGGTGGCTGTTACGCCCAGAGTCAAACGGTCGCGATTGGTCAGCAACGGCAGTGAAGTCGCGGGTACAAAGATTTGTTCGGCGGTCAGCACGTTAGGATTGCCGTGTCCGATGAAGTTCATCACCAGCGTACCGCGGTTGAGTTGGTTGATGATTTCATTGTAGGCAGCCGGCCTGCGCACGCCGCCAGCTACACTTTCACGCGGATAAAAAGCGGCGTAGAGTTTTACCGGGTTGTAGGTTTGCGGCACGTTGGCAATCGTGTTTTCACTGTCGCGGCTGAACGTGTCGGCATCATTGGAAGTACCGTTCGGCCCGTCGTCGGCGACGAACATTGAGCTGTTGCGCCAATCGCCCTGAAAAGATTTCGTTTCGTAGTCGATGATTTTACTGACCACCGTTCGCGCTTCCTGCAAGGATTGAACCGTGATACGACCGACCGCGAGATCGGGCGTAAAATCGGGCGTCGTGCCATCAACGGCGACGAAGAAATCGTCAGGGTTGGCTTCGAGCGAGAGTTCATAAAAACTTTCGTTCGATTCGTACATCGGCACTTTCTTGTAAGGCTTGCCGGTGATGTCGCGGAAATCCCAATCGCCGTCGCCGAACAGCACGACGTATTTCGGACGCTGCGCGGAACTCGGCGCGTTGTCCCACAGGTATTTGACGAAATCCCGAATCGCGGAATAGTCTTGCTTGCCGCCGCCGAACTCATTGTAGATTTTATCAACCTCGACGGCAAGCGTCTTCAACGCATTCGGCCCCTGCTCACTTGAACTTGAACGGTATTCCGCCAGACGCAACGCTTCGGCTTCAAAATCTTTTGAATAGACGACGATGTATTCCGGCGGACTGACGTCGGGAATGCCGTGCAGGTTTTGCTGCGGCACGGTGGCGAACGATGCCGGACGTTTGAATGCCGCATTTTCGGTGAAGGCCGCATATTCGCGGTAGCCGGTCGTCGTCTCAGAGGTTTGAATCGAAAACGCCGTGCCGGATTGTGCACCGTTGATCGCGCGAACATCGGCGAGGTTCGTGATGTCCCAGACGCTGGCCGTGCCTGTGAGATTCTGCAGTTGATATTGAACCGCGCCGTTCGCCGTCAGGCCGGTGATGCTGCCAAAGACAAGCAAATTATTTTTCGCTTCAAACTTTTTCCAGTATTCCAATTCCGTCCAATCGGGGTAAAGTTGCGAGGCATCGGCGGTGGCGGTGAAGGTCCATTTTACTTGCGCCTGTTCGCCTGAAATAACCGTACCGGCAACGGTTGCTCCGGCGGAAAATCCTCTACCGACATAATAGTTGCCCACATTATTACCGACAAAACCGACGGAAGCGAGTGCGGTCGTGCCTTCTTGAAATGAAATGGTTTCGGATTGCACGGTTGCCGCGCCGCCGTAGAAGCGGTATGAGACCTGTTTGGTTTTATCGATGCCGGAAACATCGAGCGTGTAGCTCGCGCTGCGGCGCGTGGTGTTGAGCGGGGAATCGAAAAAGTTGAGACCGAAGTTTGCAAAGTTCAGCCGGTCGTTTTCAACAAACGCCAGCGTCCGAAAACTCGTCGGCACAAAAGGCGCAGGATTGGTCAGCGAAGCCTCCGCTCCGATGCGTTTGCCGTTCGAGCTACCGACGGCGAGGAATGCGAAGGCCGAATTGGATTGGCGGTTGAGGTAATGCGCGAACTGCGAAGGGTTGCGCCGGATGCCGGAAACGCTTTTGACATAAAAGAGCACATAGTCGTTGTCGTCAAACTTGCCGTCGGATTCGCCCGCAACGAGGATCGCGCATTCCGTCAGATCGTTCGTGCGGGTGCCGTTCAAGCGGGAATCCAGTTCCGTGCCGCCGTTGAAATAGAGTTTCAACTTGCGCGGATCGAGCGACGCCACCGCGATGCCGAGCGATTGCAAATAGGTTTTGTCCAACCGGTAAAGTCCTTCCTCTTTGATCTCAAGTTTGTAGAACGCATCCGAAGCCAGCACACTCGGCGTCGTTGCCGCCGTTCCCAAAGCGTTCGGCGTTTTGGAGCGCGGGCGTTGCGATATACGCTGCCACGATTTTGCGGCGGTATAGTTAATGAGGCCGGAGAACATATCATCTCCTTGCGACAGCGGCTGGAAGGATGCGGACGGCGTGAATTTTTCGAACTGGATACGCACGACGATGCGGGTGAATTTTCGAAGCGTCCGCGCGGCAGCGTTGTAGGTCATCGGCGTGAACTTGACCGAAGTGAGCGCATAGCCGCGCGCCGTATAGACCTCAGAGGCTTCGGCGAGCGGCAGCGATACGGGCGCAGCGTAGTCGGCACTTTGCTCGTAGACTTCCGTCGTAACCGGCAGGTTGACGAGGCTTTTCGGGCGGTCCAATCGCGGCACCGGCGAAAGCAAAATATTTTTGATCTCCTCACTTTCCGCCGCCACGATTTGTACGACGGGCTTCGATAATCCGCCGACCATTACCGAAACATCGCGCGAGCCAAAGTCCGGCAAACCGACTCTGCGCAAGTCGCCCGTGCCGCCCTCAAACGCAATGCGGGTGTAAGTGATGCCGTCGGTGCCTTGGCAGGTTTCGGCGGCGCGCCACTTCGGACGAAACTCGATGACGGCTTCCGTTTCCGATGCGCTGATTAAAATTACATCGCTCTGCTCTGATCGTACCTCGCTTTGTTTCGTGCCCGATTTCAGAACTTCGGTTGCGGGGTTCGCCTCCGTGCGAGTTCCGGTTTTGAACACCGGTTTCGGCTGCACCGACTTTTGCTGCAAGTCTTGCGCGGTGCTTTGTTGAGGTACAGCGGCAGAGAGCATGAGAGCGAGCGCGGCGTGAATCAAGATTGCGTTGAACTTGCGTTGCGGCATAGTGAAAAAATAGTGAAGCGACAAATGCTGAAATTGTTATGCGGCCAAAATATAGTGCGGCGTCGGCACAACTGTCAAGGCAATCCGAACCCTCTGTCAACCTTGGGCTGACATCTCGCTTCGTCGCGGGGAAACACGACCAAAGCAGATGGCCAAAGCAGATGATTACATCGTGTGGTTCACGATCAGTGCTCTTAAGAATTAGTGCTCTCAAGCGGCGGTGGACTTGGCTTCGTAGGTGATGCCTTTCCAAACGACCTTGCGGCTGAAGAGCATGACGAACGGCACGGCGAGCACGAACAAATAGTAGTAAAGCTCGAAGAGCGGAAAGACGAAGAGTAATTGCAGTCGCCGCAGCCGCGCGAGCGGCGTGATCAGAAACAGCAAATCAATCGCGCACTTCGCCGCGAAAATCATCCATGCACTTGCAATCGGCACAATGAAGAAGGCGATAAGCGTGGCAAGGTGCGCCCCAGCGACGACCGATGCGAGCGCGGCCTGCAACGCATTGGCATCCAAGCCGCCGATGATCCAGCGTTTTTTTTGTTCATAAAGCCCCGCGAGCGTCGTCATCGGCTCGGTGGAATTGTGCGCCTCGTAGAGTACCGGATATGCGATCTTCCATTTCGTTTTTAAAATCGCCTGAAAGAGCGCGAAGTCTTCGGTTACGCTGAAGCGAATTTTTTCGTAGCCGCCCGTTTCTTCATAAACTTCTTTGCGGTAATTAAAATTGTTGCCGATGCCGCCAACCGGCAACCCAATACCGACGAGCGCGCCCGATGTACCCAAAACATGGCACCAATCAAGAGCTTGCATTGCCGAATAGGGCGTGCGGGCGTTAGGAATCGTGGTGCCGCAGACGAGGCCGGTCTCGTCGGTGAAATACTTGAGCGTCGTTTTGATCCACGACGGCTGCACGGTGCAATCGGCGTCGGTCATCATAATGAACTCGCCTTTGGCAATATGCACGGCCTGATCGATGGCGTTGCCTTTGCCTTTGATCGCGCGGTTTTGATCGGCAAGGTGCAGGCGGACGAACGGAAATTTTTTCGCGTAGTCTAAAACGATCTCCGGCGTGCGGTCTTCCGACGCGCCGTCGCTGATGATCACATCCAACTTTTCAGCGGGATAATCGAGCCGCGACAAGGAATCTAAACACCGGGCGATGTTGTGTTCCTCGTTCCGCGCAGCCACGATGACGGAAACCATCGGCCATGATGTGAAAGTTTTTTGAGGTTGTTTGGCGTAAAGCCCCGCGATGAGCGTGAGGAAAATAATGGCGTAGAGGGCGAGCGGCGTGATGAGCAAGGCAAAAAAAATGGTTTCCATCGGGCTTCGGCGAAGTTGCAATTGTAGCGCGGTAAATCACGCGGGTTTGTTGAAAACGGAAACGTTGTTCGGGGATTTGCTTGCGGCGAAAATACTATTTTTCCGGCGGCATCGCCACACACGTGCGGATTATTTAATACGTGCCCGTGCCCCGCCGGATCGCAATCATACAAGTATCACACATATCACACAGGCATCATTACAGGCATTTCACCGCCTTTGTATGCAGAGCCGCTGTTTGGAGTATGAACATTTTGGTTTTTTCCCTGCGGCGTTTTGTTTACCTTTCGCTGCCCGTTCGCTAGAAGGCTCTGCTCTGTAGAGATTTCACTTTTT
>JACMJS010000401.1 GCA_014380515.1 Chlorobiales bacterium | reverse complement strand
CAAGGGCTGCGCATCGTCGCCGCCTCAACGCATCCGTTCTCCGATTGGAAAATGCAGAAGATCACCGATCACGAACGCTACGCCGGTTTGGTCAACGACCTGCAAGACATCGCCCGCGCAAACTTAATTTTCGGTCTGCATGTACATGTCGGCATTGTTGATAAGGAAGCGCAGATCGAGGTGATGAACCAAATCCGTTATCTGTTGCCGCACATTCTCGCGCTTACCACGAGTTCGCCCTTTTGGCTTGGCCGTCCGACGGGACTTTTATCATGGCGTTCGGAAGTCTTCAAACGCTTTCCGCGCACCGGAATTCCTGACGTCTTCGATTCCTATTCCAACTTCGAGAACTATATCAAGTTGCTCGTTGAAACGGGCTGCATTGACAACGGCAAAAAAATCTGGTGGGACGTGCGTCCGCATGTTTTTTTCGATACGATTGAAATCCGCATCTGCGACATTCCTACGCGCGTCGACGACTCTCTGGCTGTTGCCGCGCTCATTCAAGCGACCGCAAAAACGCTCTATGATTTATTCCGGCGCAACATGCAGTTCAAGCATTACACCCGCGCGCTCATCACTGAAAATAAATTTCTCGCCGCCCGCTACGGCATCGCAGGGCAACTGATCGATTTCAGCAAGCACCAGAAAATCGCAACGAAGGATTTGATTTATGAACTGCTCCGCTTCGTTGATCCGGCGGTGGAAGAATTGGGATCGCGGCACGAGATCAACACGATTTACAAAATTCTTGAACAAGGCACGAGCGCGCAAAAGCAACTGGACGTCTATGAAAAATCCGGTGGCGACATCAAATCGGTCGTTGATTTTCTCATCCGCGAAACGCTCGAAGGGTTGCCCGTCGCGCTGCCCGACGGTTCTCAGAAAGCCGCCGTGTAATTTTCGAATTACAAAACGATTGAACGGTTATGAGTGTGCAAGAATTGCTTCGAACGCGGATTGAACGTTTGCCCGAACCGGAGCAACACGAAGTATTGAACTTTGTAGAGTTTCTATTGCAACGCAAAACCGCAGCGACTTCGGAAAAATTGACGGATTGGAAATTGAAGATTGGAGTGCGTGATGAGCGGGTTTGATCGTTTGCTTTTCCGCTGCGACGCCCGCAGGATTTACATACAAACTTTAACCGAATACAAACATGACTATCAAAGAAATGATCGGCTTGCAATTGGAACAATTGCCGGAATCGAAGCAGCAAGAAGTTTTGGATTTTGTGGAGTTTCTTGTGCAGCGTCAAAGCGGCTTCGGGGCGAATCTCGATGAGCCGTTCAAAACGCTTTTCAACGCCGCAGGTACGCTAGACGGCAAACTTTCCGAAGCCTACGACAGTCTCATGGCCGACCTTGAAAAGAAAAGCAAATCGTTCTTCAATGATTGAAGGCAGATCGTCAATTAAAAAATATCAATGCAAGTGACCGAACAGGGCATCAAAGAAAAGATTCTCAAGGCCGTTTCGGAATTACCCGAAGGCATCACTTACGAAGATGCCATCGAGCAAATCATTCTGCTGCAAAAAGTAGAACGTGGTCTACGGGCGATGCGGGCGGGAGAATCCATTAGTCAAGATGAGGCGGAAGTACGGCTGCGAACATGGCCGAAGTAAAATGGTCGTTACCCGCAATTGAAGAAGTTGAGGTGATTCGGGATTATTACCGGCGTGAATCCCCAAAGTACGCTGAAGCGTTTATCGATAAAGTTTTTGCAATTACTCGAAGGCTCGAAGTTTTTCCGAAATCAGGTCGGGTGTTACCGGAAATCGGCGATGAAAGTATCCGCGAACTCATCTATAATCATCACCGCATTATTTATTGGTGCGAGGACGACTTCGTAGAAATCTTGACGGTGATTCATTCCTCCCGTCAGTTCGGCGGCTTGCAGGGTATGGATCCGGGCGAGTGAATGTTTACTCGGCCGTCAAAACAATCTTGCCGTAGTTCTCGCGCGACTCCAGCAGACGGTGTGCCTCTGCGGCTTCGGCGAGCGGCAACCGGTGTCCGATTTCAACTTTCACCTTCCCCGCTTCCATCCACTTGAAAATTTCTCGGTAAGCCGCGTGATAAATTTCCGGCTGGGACGTGACCGAGAACATCGAGAACCCGATGAGACTTTTGGAATAATGCACGAGCGAATACGGATCAACGGAAGCCGTCGCGCCCGCCGTATTTCCGAACAGCACGACTTTGCCGCGCAGGTTCAGCCACTGAAAATTTTTCGGGAAGTCAAGGCCGCCGTTGCCGTCTAAAATGTAATTCATACCGCCTTCGCGCTGAATGACTTTTCCGAAATCATCTTTGCCGTATTGAAGCAACGTATCCGCGCCGAGCGATTTGACGCGAGCCAGTTTTTCCGGTGAACTCGCCGCCGCAAAAACTTTCGCACCGAGCACCTTCGCCATTTGCACCGCCATCGTGCCGACGCCGCCCGCCGCAGAGTGAATCAGCACGCGGTCTCCCGATTGAACCTGCAATACCGTTTTTAAAATATGATAGGCCGTCTGCGCGGTGCTTGCAAAGGACGCGGCCTCCTGCACCTGCATAAACACGGGCAATCTGAACACGCTGTGCTCCGGCACAATCATCCGCTCCGCATAGCCGCCGCCGCGATGACTGACCGCGAAGACTTTTTCGCCAATGGAAAACTGATGCGCATCCCGCCCCGTCCGCTCTACCACGCCCGCCACCTCCGAACCCATTTCCATGGCGCGTTCCGGTGATTGATGGTAGTAGCCGCGACGGATTTTGACATCGGCAAAGTTCACGCCCGCGGCGGCCACTTTAATTTGCACCTCGTCATCGCGCAGGTCGGGCAACTGCGTTTCGGCCAGTGTCAAATTGCCGGTAGAAGTGATAATGATTTTTTTCGTCAGCATGCGAACTCCCCCTCGCCCCCTCTATTAGAGGGGGTGGCGCCGAAGGCGACGGGGGCGTCAGCGCGGCAGGTTAGAAAAATGATGTTGCCCTTCAATTGGACTTCACCGCGGCGAGCACTTCGGCGATGTGCGACGACGGATCGACCTTCGGATAGATTTTTTTAATCCTGCCGTCTTTATCAATGATGAACGTAATGCGGTCAGCGTAACCCATACCCGTCAGTACGCCATATGCTTTCGACACTTTTTTGTCTGTATCGGAAAGCAGCGTGAAGTTGAGTTTTTCTTTTTGCCGGAACTTCTGATGCGACGCCGCGTCATCCACGCTCACGCCCAACACTTCTGCGCCCGCCGCTTTGAACTCCGCAAACGCATCTCGGAACGCACAGGCTTCGGTCGTGCAGCCGGGCGTTTCATCCTGCGGATAGAAATACAGCACGACGGGTTGCTTACCTTTGTAGTCCGACAAGCTAACCGCGCGACCGTCATCAGATTGCAGCGTGAAGTTTGGTGCGGCGTCTCCGGCTTTAAGACTCAGTTCCGGTGCGGTGCATCCGGCAAGCACCATGCCCGCCAGCATCACGATTAAAAAAAATATCTGTTTCATCTTCTTGGTTTCATTATTAAAAGTTGATGGCGATGAAAATGTAGACAATCAATTGCCTTTCTGTTCTTGCAGTTCCTTGATGAGTTCTTTGGGCAGGCTCGCATTGAGAATGAGCGCGTTTTGGTTTTGCACGATGCGCACCGCGCCCGCCAGTTTCTTCCGCGCGGGACTGAGCCGCGCACTGAAGTTTTCCGAAATCGCCGTCGTTGCCCACACAATGCCGCCCGCAAAGAACGCCGATGAACTCGTATCATAAATCCATTCCGTTTGCCCGTCAAGTCCCTCCGCAATTTTCACCGAAAGTGCAAGCCGCTTGATCCGGTTCACATTGCCCGCCGTTCGCAGTTCGGTGTTCGAAGAAGTCAACCCTTGCAGCGCGCCAATCGCCCACTGCGGCGAACCGAGCGCGAGCCAGAGATGACTTTTGTACCGCGCCTTTTCAATCAACGGTAGCATCACGGAATCGGCGGCGAAAAAATCGGATGTGGGTTGCACGTAGTTTTCGATCAAGTCGGCACGGCTGGCGATGATGAGTTCCGCCGGTGAAACAAGGCAGAGCCAAAGTTGCGGATCGGTGCGGTAGATCGTTTTGCCGCCGAGGTCGCGGGCGTTGTCGGAGCGGCGTTTTAAAAACAAGCTCACTTGCGCGGTGTCCCACTTGCCGGTGATGCTGCTGAAAAATTCATCTTTCATGCCGCCGCTCACCGCGCTGTAAATCAACGTGTCGCTGTCGGTAAGAAAGTTGAAACCGGTTTCGCGGGTGAATCGTCCGAGCGCGGAGGTGTCGCTGGCGAAGAGCGGTGTTTGCTTGGTGGAATCAGGAATGATGTCGCGCCAGAAGCCCGTCGTGCGAATATCTTTCATGCCGAGATAGAGCAGCACGTTCGTGCCTTTGGGAAAGCGGGCGAGCTTCGATTTGAGATACGGGGTCAGCGGTTCGGAGGCTTCGCGGGTTTTCGGCCATGTCGCCCAGATGGCAATGACGCCGAAGAATGCGATGATGACGGTTACAACGATGAGCGGCCCCGCCTTGCTTTTCTTTTTGACCACCTGCCCGATGCCGTCGATCTCTTCATCGGGCGCGAGCACTACCGTCGTTCGCGGATCAATTTTTTTTTCATTCGTTTCAGCAGCGGATTCGCCTGACGGTGCGTTGCTTGACGGTTCGCTGTTTCGATCTTCGAAAAATTTATTGTCGGGATGTTCGGGCATGAGCGTACTTCTTATGATTTAATTACAAAGCAAATTACAAAGCGGTTTTGTTACGATGCGCGGCGATGGCTCCGGTGGCAAGAGCATCGGCGCGATTGTTGAGTTCGTCGGTAGAGTGGCCTTTGACTTTTTGAAACGTGATGCGGTGCGTTTGCGAAAGTTTATCGAGCCTCAGCCACAAGTCTTTATTTTCAACCGGTTTCTTTGCGGCGGTTTTCCAATTGTTGTACTTCCAATTTTTCAGCCAGCCTTCGTTGAACGCATTGATAAGATACGCCGAATCACTGCAGAGCCGCACCACGCAAGGCTCGGAGAGCAGTTCAAGGGCTTTGATGGGCGCGGTCATTTCCATGCGGTTATTGGTTGTCTGCGGTTCGTAGCCGGAAATTTCCTTGCGTTTTTCCGCGCCGCCTTCGCCGGTGTAAATCAAGATCGCGCCCCACCCGCCCTCGCCCGGGTTGCCGCTGCACGCCCCGTCGGTGTAGATGAGCACATTTTTTTCGGCGGCTTTTACAGGCATGATTTCATTTTCTCCGGCGGCGGTTTCAGATTACCTTTCTCTTAATCCTGTATCTTCTTCTGTCATTCTGAGCCGTAGGCTCACAAGTGAGCGCAGCGAAGAATCCCTGATTGATTTTGAGAATGAGGGATTCTTCACGGAGTTTACCCTCGGCCACGCTCGGGGGCTTGCGCTTCGTTCAGAATGACATCACATAAGTTTAATACATCGCAGAGAAATTTTTCGCACGCCAAAATACACGCCGCAAATGTCGGAAGCAACCGCCGCACCACAGAAATTTGAAAACATACTTGATATAAAATCGCGCATCCGGCGCGAGACGGATTCCATCTTTGGTGAACTTGTCGAACTTCGGCGCGATTTTCACCGGCATCCCGAACTCGCATTTGAGGAACACCGCACGGCAAAAATCATTGCGGATTATTTGTCGGCACTCGGTTTAGAAGTTAAAACCGGCGTCGCACAAACGGGCGTCGTCGCGCACCTCACAGGCGACAAGGCGACCGCAGATTCAAAAACCGTTGCGCTGCGCGCCGATATGGATGCCTTGCCGATGCCGGAAGAAACCGCGCATCATTTTAAATCCACCGTACCGAACGTGATGCACGCTTGCGGCCATGATGCGCACACGGCGTCATTGCTCGGCGCGGCGAAAGTACTATCAAGTTTGAAGGCGGAACTGCGGGGCACGGTAAAGTTTATGTTTCAGCCGTCGGAGGAAAAGTTGCCGGGCGGCGCCAAGCCGATGCTGGACGCAGGCGTGTTCCGCACGCGCACGCCGGACGCGGTGTTCGGGCAGCATTGCATTCCGCTTTTGCCGGTCGGCCAACTTGGATTTTACGCGGGGCCGATGATGGCTTCCGCCGACGAACTCTACATCACCGTGCGCGGCACGGGCGGACACGCTTCGGCGCCGCACCGCGCTGCCGATCCGATTGTCGCTGCCGTGCAAATCGTAACGAGTTTGCAAACGCTGATCAGCCGGAACTTTCCGCCTGATTCGCCCGGCGTCATCACGATTGCCGCGATTCACGGCGGCAGCGCAACCAACATCATTCCCAACGAGGTTCAGATGATGGGCACCTTCCGAACGATGGACGAAGCCTCGCGCGAAATGGGACACCGGCGTATCGAGGAACTGGTGCACTTCACCGCCAAAGCGATGGGCGTGAGTGCCGAACTTGAAATCCGCAAAGGCTATCCCGTGCTCGTCAATGACGACAGCATGACGCGGTTCGCCGCCGACGCCTCGCGCGAGTATATCGGCGAGATGAACACAGTTGAAGGCCCGGCGTTTATGGGTGCGGAGGACTTTGCCTATTTCCTGCAAGCGTGCAAAGGCACATTCTGGCAATTGGGCGTCGGCAATCGTGAGCGCGGCATCGTGCACAACATTCACTCGACCGCGTTCGACTTGGATGAAGAGGCGATTCGAACCGGCACCGGCTTCACCGCATATCTCGCTTGGAAATTTCTATCAGAGTGAAATCGCATCAGCAACTTCCCTTTGCTGCGGAGCGACGCACGCAGAGGCGTCAGTCGTTCATCAGTATAATTTTACCGCTCACTTTTCCTTGTTCGAGCAGGGCATTGGCTTTGGCGGCATCAAGCATTGAAAATTTTTCCGCAATGACGGGTTGCAATTTTTTTTCAGCCAGCAGGTGAAAAAGTTTGGATAAATCTTCTTTGAACGGTTGCGGATTTTTCCGGTAGAGTGCGGTGATACCATAAAACTTTACTTTTTTTCCGTCGGGCAACATGGTGAGCAATCCGATCAGGCCGAAACTTCCGAAGGCGATCAGGTTATCGGATTTTGCATTTTTCACCGAAGCCGTCAGGCCGAATGAAACCAGCGTGCCGCCCGCCCGCAGCGTTTGATAACACTTCCATAAATAGCTTCCGCCGAGCGCATCAAAAGCCGCATCGACGCCCATGTCGCCGGTGTGTGATTTTACCGCGCTTACGATGTCCCCGGTTTGATAGTCAATCGGAACGCCGCCCTGCGACTTCACAAAGTCGTGTTTTGATTTCGAAGCCGTGCCGAAAGTTTCCACGCCCGCTACTTTTCCCAACTGCAGCAAAGCCGTGCCGACGCCGCCCGCAGCACCGGTAATAAAAATTTTTTGACCTTGCTTGATGCTTGCCTCGCGGTGCAGCATCTGATAAGCCGTTACATAGTTGAGAATCAGGCACAGGGCTTCGGCGGCGTCGAGGCTGCCCGGCACAGCGACGAGATGTTCGGGGGCGAGATAAATGTATTCGGCATATCCGCCGTGCACCGTCAGCGCGGCAACGCGGTCTCCGGTTTTCACCGTGCTTACACCATCGCCGACCGCATCGACGATGCCAACGATTTCATAGCCGGGCGCAAACGGAATTTTCGGAGCGAAAGGATAATAGCCGTACCGCATAATCACATCCGTAAATCCGACGCCGGTGCAGATGACCTTAATGCGCACTTCGTTTTTAACCGGCGGTCGCAAATCATTACTGATGACTTGCAACACCTCAGGCCCGCCCTTGCGGGTAATGATCACGCTTTTGTAAGTCCCGCTGTTCGGCATTTTTCTATGCTCCGGTTAGATTGAATGTAAAGACAAGTTACAGTTTGCGTTCAGTTCGATCGTATGAAGACGTGAGGGTTGCATCGGAGCGGATCAAGGCAGCTTTCGTTTGTGGCAACTTTCGTTTGTTGGTCTACAACATTTGCCGGAGGTCTTGGATGAGTTGGCGGTAGATGTCGGCGTTGTGCGGCTCGCGGAGGATCAGGGCGTCATAGACTTTGATCGCTTTGGCGTGGGCACCTTGCGAGATGAAAATCTCCGCGAGACTTTTGGTCGGATTCTTAATGTCGTCGTCGTCGGAGAACGGCAAACGCTGTTCGGCGTTGGGCGTCGGGTCGCCGGTTTCTTCCATCGGCGCGATTTTAAACGACGACAGTTTCGAAAGCGCATCATCGAGGTTGAAGCCGCCGTCCGATGCGGCGGGCAACGGCGTGGATTCCTGCGGCTTGCCGGGAGCGGACTTGTTTAAACTCGATAGCGCGGAAGCCAGTTTTCGCTTATCGATGCGCATCGTCTTCGGACTGCCGCTTTCATTTTGCGGCGGGGCGAGGTTCGGACTTTCAACCACTGCGGGCGCGGACACGGCTTCCGCAACAGTTTCTGTGTCCGGCTCATTTTCCTCTACCGGTTTTGCAGGTGTCGCCGGTTGATCGACGGGCAATAAGATTGGCTTTGGTAATGACGGCTGCGCAGGCGATGCGGGCGTTGAAAACGGCGAGGGCTGCATCGCAGGCAAGTTGCCGAACTTCGCCATTGCCGAGGCCAGTTTTGTCTTATCAAGCATCATCTTTTTCCCACCGGCTTGCGCGGCGTCCCCTGCAAGCAGCGGATTGAGATCGGCGGGCGGTTCAGATGCGGCGGATGACGAAGTGAAAAATGTATCCTCTTCCGGCGTCAGCAATGGCGTGGCTTCAGAGGGTTCAGCCGTATATGCCGTCTGCGCGTCGGAATCGTCGGCGAAGAGATCGGAAAATCCTTCTTCCGTCGTTTGCGGTGGCAAGGCCGGAATGCGGTCGACAGGTTGCGGCGGTGCGGCGACGGGCGATGCGGCGGCGGCTTTATCAGTGATGCCCGGAATGTCAATGCCCTGCGCCTTCAACTGCCGGATGGCTTCCGCCTCGATCTCGGCTTCCGTCATCGATTCATGCTTGCCGAAGTAGCCCCCTTTACCCAACGGGGCGGAGGGTGCATCAGCCGCCGGTTCAGCCGCAAACACAGGCGGTGCCGCAGTCGGACGCCCTTTATCCGTGAGGCTTTCATTCCCTTCTCCTTCGTTCGCGCGGTCCCCGCTCCGGTTTTCATCGCCTGTGCCGAGTTTCTGAGGTAGGCCCGAAAGGGCTTTGGTAAGTTTGCTGCGATCAATTTTAATCTTCGAAAGCACTTCGACGGGAATACTTTTGATGGGCGGCAAGTCTTTCACCAATTCTTCGCTGATGCGCAGATCATCCATTTGCTCCGCCGTCAGTTCGGTGGGGCGGGTCGGCAGCGCGGCCAGCTGCTCGGCGGCGAAGGCGGCGAAGGCGTCTTTCGGATCGCTTTGATTTTGTAATCCCATCATACGACGCGCCTCGGCGTCGAGGTCGTCAGGCAGTGCAGCGGCGGACGCGGCTTCGGCCACCGGACTTATATCGATGCCTTTGAACAAATCGTCGGACGCTTGTGAAAGCACGTCGGGACGGTTCGCCTTTACAGCCGGTGCGGCTACTGGAAATACGGGCGGAACGGTTTTCTTCGCCGCATTAACTTTGCCCGTTTCAGTTTTGAGCATTTCGACCGGCGAGGTTCCGGTATCAGCCGCGTCGTTTTTTTGCAGAAGCGTTTTCGGCGCGGGCGCAAGCGAGGTTTGACGCCGGATGACTACCGGCAACTTGAGCAGTTCCTTCCGCGCGACGTCCGATTGCGGCGCAAGTTTGCAAGCAAGTTCAAAACTCCGTCGTGATTCGTCCGCGTTGGCATCGGCGCGGTAGGCGCGTCCGGCGGTCAGATGAAATTGGAACGAGTTGGCATATTCTTCCTCGATCTCCGAAAGCAATTTGATCGCTTCTTTAGCTTTTCCCTGCACCACCAAAATTTCAGCGATGCCGATGGTTGCAGGTGATTTCGGATGCTTGCCGCGGCGAGCCAGCAGCAGCTTCAGACGCGATTGCAACTGCGATATATTTTTTGTGTTGAAACTTGCAAGCATAGCCGGACGCGCTGGTCGTAAAAACTTCGTGCACGCTTTCGCTGCGCAATTGCCATCGCAACTGCAGCGCGGCAAGCGGCGCACCGGAAAAAGGGATGATTAATTTCGTGTTAAGAAAATAAGAAACCTTGTCAAGACTGACAACGCCGCACGCGGGGCTGCGGATACGGAAGATTGCGGTTTCGAAAGGCTAAGATACTTTGTTTCGCCGCCGGTCGTGATGCCGCGCGAGGGCGAGATCAATCAGCCGCGAGATGAGCGATGGGTAACTCACACCCGCCGCCGCAAACATTTTCGGATACATACTGATAGAGGTGAACCCCGGAATGGTATTGATTTCGTTGATGAAAATTTTACCCGTTCGCCGCTCCAGAAAAAAATCGACGCGAGCCATGCCCTCGCAGTTCAAGGCGGTGTAGGCCGCCACCGCCGCCTT
>JACMJS010000400.1 GCA_014380515.1 Chlorobiales bacterium | reverse complement strand
TTCAAAGCATCTTTCGGGCATGGCGACCGGTACAAGCATCGCAGAGGCCGCAGTGTTCGGTGTAGTGTGATTCACCGAAGTAATCGAGCACGTAATTCCGGCGGCATCCGGTGTGGCGAATGTACCGCAGTACTTCACCGAACTTTTCACTTATCACTTTTTTACGCAAGTCTAAAAACTTCCAATCGACCGGAAGTTTTTTCGAATCCAGCTGCGGCATCGGCAATGCAAGCGAAATCGTTTTCTCCGACGCGAACTCCGCCAGTCCCGCCGCGAGCCACGCCTGAAACACCCGAAGCACGTCGTCCGCTTTCAAACCGGCTTTCGCTGCAAACACACCCAGCGAAAATCCCACACGGTTCACAAAACATTCGCCGCCGAATGACCGCAAGAGTCGCTCTAATACTGCACGGTGAGCCGCTTGTGATGCAGCCTCGACGGATTTTATCCACGTTTCCAATTCCTCGCGCGGCACCAAAACTTTAAGTGATTCATTTTCCTCCGCCTCGAACAGTTCCGATGCCAGCCCGTACCGCTTCAACACGCCAATCGCAGCATCCAATTTTACCGCGCCGAAATTATCCTTGCGATTTGCAACCAGCATCACGAGCAACTTTTCTTTTTCGATGATGACTTCGTTTGCCCGAGTTGCAAGTGATGCGAGTGCTTTAAAAACGTGTTCAACGTCTTCACGCGCGGGATAAGAGTTCTCAATCATGTATCGGCGCTTATCGATATCGGATTTGGCGTAGAGCATTACCGCAAAACTTTTCACGCCGTCGCGTCCGGCGCGTCCGGCTTCTTGATAGTAGGCTTCAAGTGTTTCGGGCAAATCGAGATGCACCACCGTTCGCACATCGGCTTTGTTGATGCCCATGCCGAACGCATTCGTCGCACAAATCGCGCGGTAGTCATTTGCGAAAAACTTTTCCTGAATCTCCGAACGCGCCGTGTCCGAAAGCCCCGCGTGATAGTACGCGGCGGTCATGCCTTGTGAGCGAAGGAAGAATGCGGTGTCTTCGGCCATCTTGCGGCTCATCGTGTACACGACCGATGCGCCGGAAACGCCTTGTAAAATATTTAAAAGTTTTTGCCGCTTGTTTTCAACCGCGAAGACGGAGAGACTGAGGTTATCCCGCTCAAAGCCGCCGGTGTGGAAATAAGGATTCTGGAGCGCGAGGTAGCCTTTGATGTCGCGCAAGACTTCCGTCGTTGCCGTTGCCGTGAGTGCCAGCGTGGCCGGTCGCGCGGCGGGCGAAAGTTTCGAAATGCCGTCCGCAATTTTTTGGTAGCTAGGCCGGAAGTCGTAGCCCCACTCGGAAATACAATGCGCTTCATCGACCGCCACAAGACTCACTTCCACGCGGCGCATTTCACTGATGAAGCGTTCGTTCTGAAGTCGCTCCGGCGCGACGAACAGCAGTTTCAAACGGCGATGCGTGAGTTCTAAAAAAATGCGTTCCTGTTCACCCAGCGCGGTTTGGCTGTTGATGACGGCTGCAGGATAATTAATTTTTTTGAGCGAGTCGACTTGATCTTTCATCAGCGCGATGAGCGGCGAGATGACGAGCGTCAGGCCGGGGAGCATCAGGGAGGGCACTTGGTAGCAGAGCGACTTGCCTTGTCCCGTCGGCATGATTGCCAGCGTATCGCGTTGCTTCAGCAGTGAGAGAATGACGGCTTCCTGCCCGCCGCGAAACGCATCGTAACCGAAGGTTTGGCGTAACACCTCACGGGCGCGAACGAGCAACGCTTCTTCATCCGTGCTCAACACGGGCAGTGCATCGGGGACTTTATCAAACGCCTTAAGTATATTCCACATTCGAAAAAATAATTCAATTGCAATGAATCATCGATCAACATTGCGAAAAGAAAACCGGTTACAAAGAGTCGCAAAGATAAAATGCAAAACGAAATCATAACGCTTCTGCCGAAAGTTACCCCGCGC
>JACMJS010000399.1 GCA_014380515.1 Chlorobiales bacterium | reverse complement strand
TCATTCATGCGGCGTGCAAACAATCGGGGCAACTGTGGTTTCCGGCACTCGCACCGATTCAAGATTTCAACGATGTGTTGAATCGCAGTGATGCCGTTCGCATCATCGCCTACGAAGCGGCGTCTTTACAGGCGAAGCCGGACGTTTTTTTTCGTGGGCACTTTCACGGCAAGCATATTTTATTTCTGATCGGCGGCGAAGGCGGGTTTAGTGAAGCGGAAGTTTCGGCGGCACGCAGGGCAGGGTTCGAAGAAATGTCGTTCGGAAAAAAAATCTTGCGGGCGGAAACTGCAGGCATCTTCGCCGCCGCGCTCGTCAAAGCGGGTGAACTGCAAACTTCCCCATCTTTCTGACGCCCCCATTTCGCTTGCGCTCAACACCCCCTCTCTTAGAGCGGGCGGGGGAGTCAACCTTCATACTCTCCCCACACTTTTTCCAATGCACCGGCCATCTCGCCAAGCGTAGCGTAAGCCTCGGCGGCGGCGATGAGATGCGGCATCAAGTTCGCCGTACCCGACGCGGCTTGGGTGATGCGCTCCAAACATTTTTCTACAACCGCGTTGTCGCGCGATGCTTTCAGCGATTGCAACCGCGCGATTTGTTCGTTGCGCACTTCATCCGAGATTCGAAGCAACTCCGGTTCAGGCTCCTTGACGCTCGATTGAAAATCATTGACGCCCACGATGATTTTTTCTTTCGCATCAATCGACTTTTGATAGTCGTAGGCTGCTGAGGCAATTTCCGTCTGATAGAACTCCGCTTCAATCGCTTTGGCCGCACCGCCCATTTCCTCGATACGGTTGATATAATCCCACGCCTTCGATTCGATTTCATTCGTCAAACTTTCGACGAAGTACGAACCGGCGAACGGATCGGGCGTACCAGCGGCGCCGGATTCGTAGGCGAGCACTTGCTGCACGCGGAGCGCGGTGGTCGCCGAACTTTCCGTCGGCAAGGCGAGGGCTTCGTCTTTTCCGTTGACATGCAAACTTTGCGTGCCGCCGCAAACGGCGGCGAGGGCTTGCACGGTTGTGCGGATGATGTTGTTATCGATCTGCTGCGCGGTCAGCGTCGAGCCGCAAGTCTGGGTGTGAAACCGCAGCATCATACTGCGTTCATCCGTCGCGCCGAAAGTTTCTTTCATCACTTTCGCCCACATCCGCCGCGCGGCGCGAAACTTGGCGACTTCTTCGAACAAGTTGTTATGCGCGCCGAAAAAGAACGATAGTTGCGGCGCGAAGCGGTCGACGTCCAAGCCGCGCTGCAAAGCGTTGCGTACGTATTCCATGCCGTTGGCGAGCGTGAAGGCGACTTCCTGTACCGCGTTCGCACCGGCTTCGCGGATATGGTAGCCCGAAATGGAGATCGTGTTCCATTTCGGTAACTCGGTGCTGCACCATTCGAATACATCGGCGATGAGTCTTAGCGAGGCTTTCGGCGGATAGCGGTAGGTACCGCGCGCGGCGTATTCTTTCAAGATGTCATTTTGAATCGTGCCGGAAATTTTCGTCAAGTCAGCGTGTTGCTGCTTGGCGAGCGCGACGTAGAATGCAAGCATGATGGCCGCGGTCGCATTGATCGTCATTGACGTTGTAATGTGTTGCAGCGTGATGCCCGCGAACAACGCCTCAACATCTTTGAGCGATGCAACGGAGACGCCGACTTTGCCAACCTCGCCTTCCGAGAGTGAATGTGTTGGGTCGTAGCCGATTTGCGTCGGCAAGTCGAAGGCGACGGACAGTCCGGTTACGCCTTGCGAGAGCAAGTAGCGGTAGCGTTTGTTGGATTCGGCGGCGGATGAGAAGCCCGCGTATTGCCGCATCGTCCAGAGCCGCTTGCGATACATTTCGGCGTGCACGCCGCGCGTGTAGGGATATTCGCCCGGCTTTCCCAACGGATTCTGACTGTCGCTCGCCTCATAAAGCGGCTTGATCTCGATGCCGGAATCGGTGATGAATTTTCGTTCGGTCATAAATAGGCGGGCAAAGTTGATAAATTTTTTCGGGCAAAAGTGCGGGAGAAAATATCTGAAAAATCCTCAGCGTTCAAACGTGTTCAAACTCAGTGCGATGCCCTTTACGTCATTCTGGATTCTTCGTAGAGGCGAGGCATGCCTTGCCTCTACAACGGCATTGCGAAATATAGATTCCTCGCTGCGTTTAGAATGGCGAAGTGTTTTCACTAAAGCAACAAGCCTCCGTTTCGGGAGGCTTGTTTTGATGCTGATGTAAATCTCGCTTAGGCTTTTACAAGCGACATGCGAACGACGTGTTCGGAGACGAACCACACTTGCATCTCGTTGGTACGCAACACTTGGCTGACGATCAAATCGTTCGAGCCGTTGTCGCCGTTCTCATCGGTTTTCTCGGCGGCGTCTTTGATATAATCAAGAATCATCGTGTGGGCTTCGAGCAGGCGGGAAATCTGCACAGGCACTTCTTCGCGGTCGCGCGGCAGACGCGGAATGCGGGAAAGTTCGGCGACATCATGCGCCATCGCAATGCTCAGGCCGCCGAGAATCTGAATCCGCTCGGCGAGGTCATCGACCAATTTCGCTTGCTCTTCGTAGTGCTTATCAAAGAGCAAATGCAGTTGGTAGAACGTCGGCCCCGCAACTTGCCAATGGTGCTTCTTGTACATGTCGCGCAGCGTGATCGTATCGGCGAGGATTTGATTGAGCAGCTCGACGCTCTCAATGCGGGTTTCTTCGTCGAGCGCAATCGGCAAATCTTTGATCACCGTGCCGAACTTCTGAATCGGTTTGGCTTCTTGGTGCATCTGCGGTTGGGCGTCTTTGGTCGGCGATTGCGTCGCGGCGTTTTCTTTCTTACCGCCGAGCACGGTGTTGATTAAAAGTCTCGCAGGCTTCTTCTTCGCAACTTTTTTCAGCGGTGCGGATTTTTTGGCGGCGGGCTTTTTGCGCGCGGGTGTGGTTTTCATCGGTGATTCTCCTTTCGGGTTATGGTTTGATTCAGGTGATTCAAAAATAAATTTCTTTTAACATGTCATTCCGGCTTGCCCGGAATCCTTCTTGCTTGGAGATTCGAAGAGAGATTCCCAACGTGGCGGAATGACGTGTAGAAAAAGCAAATGATTTTACAAGTCAACTTTTTTATTCTCACCCATCTCGGCTTCCGTGCCGGTAACGAGTGCCTTGACGAAACTAATCGCTGTAACCATCACGCTTGACGGGGCGTCCCAGTATTCGGCGTGATCGGCACTTACTTTCAGAAGGGCAAGGTCGGGCGTTTCGAGGCCGTCGGGAAACCATACTTTCAATTCAGGTTTCCAGAGTTCTTTGATTTTCGCGGGGTCTTTGACGAGCGTCGCCGTACCGGAAAAACTCACATAGCGGTTGTCCTTCGGCTCGGCATAAACGACGCCGACTTGCTGCTCGCGTTTAACTTCGGAAACCTTGCCGGATTCATCGCTGGTGAAGAACCACAAGTCGCCATCGAAATCGATGTCTTGTGTGCCCATCGGACGGCTGCGCAGTGCGCCGCCATCACCAATGGTGGTGAGCATCGCAATGTCAATGCCTTTGACGAGTTCGCGTAATTTTTTGATACCGTCTTCACGGTTGAGGGATTCGGGTTGGGCTTGCGGCGTTTTTGTGGCCATGGTGGTTTTTGATTTAGGTGTTTAAGGAACATCAACAGCCTCAGATTGTCTTTGAGTGCCGTTGATTGTTGGTTCAGCCATCGGTGTAATGACTTGCTTTTTCAAGGCGGCGCAGCGGCAAATCGTTCCGCTTTGAAGCGGTGCGTTTGCAAGGTATGAGGATTCTAAGAACGCAGATTTTCTTCGTAGGGGCAACCCTTGTGGTTGCCCCGACAAAGTCATCTTCAATCATATCCGTATTACTCAATTTTTCTAAGCCTCGCTTCCGGTTCGGAAATCGCTTTTTGAAAGTCAGTGTAAAGCGATT
>JACMJS010000398.1 GCA_014380515.1 Chlorobiales bacterium | reverse complement strand
TGCATGTCTTTTTCACCGAGATTTTTCCTTCCGTTTTTTCTTCTCATGCTTTTGACTTCGGCGGCGGCGGCGCAAAGTCTGCAAGGCGGCTTGCAGAACGGCGGCTTGCAGGGCAGCGGTGCCGGTTCGCGGTCGGCGTTGCTGCGAGGCTACTACTCGGCGTTCACTCAAAATCAAAACCTGCTCGATAATCTTTCAGCGACGGAGCAAGTGCAGTCGGCAATCGCGCTTGAAGATGCCGTTGATCCGGCGACGTATATTTCCGGTGCGGGCGATGTGATTGAGATTTCCGTCTTCGGCGCCGTGCCGCTTTCGCTGACCGCCACCGTTTCCGCCGATGGTTTTGTTACCGTCAAATCCGTTGGTGCGGTGCGGGCGAGCGGACGAACGCTTGCCGCGTTGAAGGCGGAACTCGCCACGAAATTGCGGCAGCAATACCGTTCGGAAGAAGTCTCGGTGTCGCTCCTGCGCCCGCGCAATTTCACAGTCAGCGTCGCAGGCGCGGTGCGTTCGCCGGGCAGAAAAGTGATCACGTCCATCGACCGCGCCGACCGCGCGGTTCTGCTTGCAAGCACCGCCGTCAATTCGCAGGAAGAAAATGCAAGCGAGAAGGCGGTACAGCGTCAGACCGCCAAGCGGCTTTATCCGAGCGGTGAGGCGGAACTAAGGCCGTCGCTTCGAAACATCATCGTCCGCCGCAAGAACGGCGAGGTCGTCATTGCCGATCTGATTAGTTATTACTTGACGGGCGACGGGCGTTACAATCCGGTGCTGCGCGAGGGCGATGTGATTTCCGTGCCGAGCGTGCCCGCAGAGAACGCCGAACGGGTGGGCATCTCCGGCGAGGTGCAAATCCCCGCGCTCTATGAATCGGCGCCATATGATTCGCTGGGACTGTTGATTCGAATCGCACAGGGTTTTACAAAAGCGGCGGACACCGAGCGCATTCAGATCGTGCGTCAAACCGCTTCCGGTACGGAATCCTTCCAAGTGAATTACAACGATATTCTTGCGGGGCGCAAACCGGATGTAAAATTACTTCCCAACGACCGCGTGCAAGTCGGCGAGAAGGCGATTAGAGTTACGGGCAATGTTACCATCCGCGGCGAGGTCATGTTTGCCGGATATTATCCGGTTGAGCCGAAACGGACGACGCTCAAAGAAATCCTCACACTGGCGGGCGGATTTACCAAGCAAGCGATTCTTTCGAAAGCGCATTTGTTTCGCAGACCGACGAGCGACGACGAGCCGGGTAAGCCCGCCGAGTTTTTGACCGATCCCGATTTCGTGAAGGCGACCGTGCTACGGACGGGTAACTTGGATGTTGAAGAGGTTCAGAACTTTGACTTTGAGTACAACGTGCGGCGGAATTTCGTCGCGGCGGATTTCCGAAAAGTTTTTGCGGGGACTTCGCCGGACATTTTGCTGGAGGACGGCGACATCATCACCGTCCCGCGCGACGACGGGACGATCTATGTGCTGGGGCAGGTGGCGACGCCGGGCTTCGTGGCGTACTCATCAGGTCAGCCGTATTCCTACTATCTTGCGCTGGCGGGCGGCGAGACGGGAGAATCGACGGGCGATGTTAAAATTTTGAAGGCGGGAAATTATCAGTGGAAGCGTCCGGGCGAGACGGCGGTAGAATCCGGCGATTGGATTTTCGTGCCGAAGAAAGTGCGAAAGACGTTCGGCCAGACGGTAAATGAAATCGCGCCGATAGTTTCGCTGCTGGCTTCGGTTGTCGCGCTGGCGGTTTTAATTTATCAAGTTTCAAGGTAAGCGGATTCACCATGATAGAGCAGGAAAAACTAACGACGATTGAGACCAACGGGCATACAGTAGCGAATGGTGCGGACGATGTGCATGTAGAGCGACTTGAGACGTGGCTCGATTACTTAGCGGTGATTATCAAGTGGCGGTGGTTTATTCTCATCAATACGTTGGTTGTCAGCATCATCGCGCTGGTGATTACTCTTTTTCTGCCCAAGTGGTATACAGCGTCGGCTACGATTCTCATTCCGGCGGAAAATGATTTGTTAGGCTTGGGCAAACTGCTCAGTGGCGGCCTTGCGGACGGGCTTTTGGGCAAGAGCAAGGGGGGGGCGGATGTGGATACTTACGAAGCTATTTTCAAAAGTGAGCGACTCAGACTTGAACTCATTAACAAGTTCAACTTGCGCCACATTTACGAGATGGATAAACCGGGGGTGATCGAGCCGCTCAAGGGGACGCTGAAGGCGATGGATAAAGACATCGCCTTCAAGGACAATAAAGACGGCACGATTACGATCACAGCGACTTTCATGGAAGATTCGGTGAAGGCGGCGGAGATGACGAACTTTGTCATCAGTCAGTTGGATTCTATCAACCGGACATTGCTCACGGAAAGCGCGCGATATCAGAGGCAGTTTATTGAGAAGCGGTATGAACAGGCGCAACTTGAGATGCGAGCGTCGGAACAGAATCTCAACGATTTTCAGAAGCAATACAAAGTGGCAGAAGTGCGAGATCAGATGCGGGCAAGTTTAGAGGCTTCGGCGCAGATGGAAGCAACAGCGGTCGAGAGCGAAGTGGAATATAATGTGTTGCGGCGCAACTTGGGTGAAACCAATCCCGAAGTAATTCAAGCACGCGAAAAGACGGCAGAACTTCGGCGGCAAGTCAAGAAGTTTGAGACAGGTGGCCTCGCTTCCGACATGATTATTCCGTTTTCAAAAATGCCTGATCTCGCCATGCAATACGCGCGGCTCTACCGCGAGGTACTGTTGCAAACCAAAATTCTGGAGTTTCTCGTCCCGCAATATGAACAGGCGAAAATTCAGGAAGCCAAAGACACGCCAACGGTCTTGGTGCTTGATAAAGCCCGCGTGCCTGAATGGAAATCGAGACCAAAACGCTTGACAATTGTTGCACTTTCGGTTGGCATTGCATTGCTGCTCAGTTTTGCATTGGCACTCGCAATTGAACTGATCCATATTTCTCGTCGATCAATGCCTGAGGTCTTCGTACGCCTTGAGCGACTTTACCAAGAGGTATCAGAAGGTTTGCCGTTTCTTTCAAAGTCGACGCCTCGCCGTTTATGAGTGAATCATCCAATTTTTTTTCTCCCTTCGCAAAGTTATCATCCGACCCGTCAACTCGGATTGCTCCCACGGCATCCGCGAGTTTGCTTTTATTCACTTTGCCAATCATTCTTGCAGTTGTCGTGTTCGGTGTCTTCGCGGAGATCCTGCATTTAATCCTTCTGGGAATTGGAATTTTATGTTTGGTTGTTTGGATACATCATAAATCCGATAATTCCGTTTATACACTTTCCGTCATTATTTTTCTTGCAGCCTACCTTTTTTTTACTTCTGGACTTCGTTATGTAACCGCGATTGGCATTCCTGCGGTATGGCTTTTATGGAAGTTCAGCATACGATCGCAACAATGGAGACAGCAGGTCACATCACTTTCCTCAGCACCTTTCAATGGGTTTAATGATCCAAAGCAAAAATTCGATACTGTTTCGAATCTCATTTGGATCTGGTTTGCGTGCGTTATGCTCGTCATTTTCATCATCAATCCCCAAAGCGACCTTGCCCAACGGTTTCTGTTTGCCGTACTCGTGTTTTCGGTACTCGGGATTTATTACGTTGTCTTTCCGAAATTTCTTATGTCGCCGCATTTATACAATCGCTTTCTAAATGCGGTTTTCTTTGCCGGTGTTGGTGTCGCCGTGATAGGACTGTTAATGACTTTCGTGTTTCAGACTTATACTATTCAATTCGGATCGTCCCGCCTTGGGTTGACAAGTGAGGGTTTTTCCGGTCTTCCTTTTATTTCCGCTTCCCTTTATTACCATCCCAATACGACGGCACTGGTTTACGTTATTGCAATTCCGGTCGGTTTAATTCTTCTCACTCGGCCGCAGGCTCAAGTAGATTCTCATTTATCATGGTGGATACGTATTGGGTTTTGTATTGTACTCATCGGCGAAATTCTCACTTACAGTCGGTCAAGTTACGTTGGTTTGCTGGTGTCGCTTCCTTTTTTGATCTACCATCGATTTCGCCAGAAAGCAATTTTTTTTATGCTCCCGTTGGTGCCGATTGCTTTTTATTTCCTTAGCAATTTTTTTATGGCCAAAGGCTCCGGCTCAAGTATTTCCCGTTCCATTCTTTACTTGGTTGCCTATCGTTTACTTTTTTCCAGTTCCATGTCGTTCTACTTTGGGGTTGGCATTGATGGCTATGAAATTTTCACTGCGGAGAAGGAATTGTTCGGCATCAACGATGCGGCTCCTTCGCCACACAATGTTTATGTTTTCTTCGCGCTCCAATTCGGTATTCTTACCACTGCAATTTTTATTGGTTTTCTTGTCGCTACACTGACGCGCGGCATTTTGTGGTTGCATCGGCATCGCAGCGTCAGCCATGTGCAACCGCACTATGAAACCATGCTTATTTTTACGGCCTTACTGCTGGGCATTTCGGTGCACCAGCTTTTTGAGGATACCATACAGCTCTTCAACAACTTTTTTTCGTTCATGTTTGTCATCAGTTGCGGCGTTATTCACTTGATCAGCAGCCATACTTCGGCCTCCTTGAAACCAAGTAAGCAACAGTTGCAACTTTGATACGTGTGAGTGGTCGACGGTTAATTTAGCATTTTGGTTTGTTGTTGGCTGCGGTTTGTCGCTTATTAAATCATTCGCTGAGATACCACATCTTCATCACCATAAATTGAATGTGTAGATCAATATTGTCCGAAAATTCACCGCAATTTTCGCCGATCTCGCTATTTGGGGTCGGCTGCGATGGGGGGCGGGGACGGAAAATTGTTTGGGAAAGCTATTTATTCAATAATTTTATCAGCGGTACAACGAGAGTATATCATAAAAATTCATGCGAATCTATGAACTTTTTTCTACCATCCGGCGGAATCCCTTGGTCGAAAATACAGTTTCACTTTTTTTTCTGCAAGCAGCAAACTATCTTTTTCCTATACTTGTCATACCGCTTATGGTACGTGCCCTTGGCATAGAAAAGTTTGGACTTCTCTCATTTTCACAGGCTTTTTTGCATTACTTCATCGTATTAATCGAGTATGGATTTAATCTGACTGCATCTCGTCAAATTTCACTTCATAGAGATCAACCGGCAGAATGTCAAAAAATTTTTGCCGCGGTGATGGTCACCAAAGGTTTATTACTTTTTTTGAGTGCA
>JACMJS010000397.1 GCA_014380515.1 Chlorobiales bacterium | reverse complement strand
GAGGCCGAGAAATCCGCCTTCGAACACGTTCGAACCATCGGCATCTTTTTTGTTCACCCACCACATGAAGTTCATCAGCAGTTTGTGATAAACGCGCTCCAAGAAATCGCGATCGCCGGTGTAATGTTCATCTTCCTCGCTCCAGAATTTGCGGTCGCGCTTATACACTTCCCATGTCGCCCACGCATGAACGGGCGGATTGAGGTCGCTGAACTCCCACTCGTAGGCGGGCAACTGTCCCGACATATTTAAATACGCATCGGTTACAAGTAGCGACAGTTGATCTTTGGCAAAATCAGGATCGATGAGCGCGATGGGCAAACAGTGAAACGCCAAGTCCCACGCGGCGAACCACGGATACTCCCATTTATCGGGCATTGAAATCACGTCGGCGCAGTTGAGCGATTTCCATGCGGCGTTGCGGCCTTTCGAGCGCGAGAGCGGCGGCGGCTCTTTGGGCGAATCGCCTTCGATCCACGCTTGGACGTCGTAGTAATAAAATTGCTTCGACCACATCATGCCCGCGAAGGCTTGCCGCTGCACGAGTTTTTCATCGGGCGTGGCGTCCTTCGGTTGCACCGCGTCATAAAATTCATCGGCTTCTTTTTGACGCAGCTCAAAATTTTTGTTGAAGTCGG
Source organism: Chlorobiales bacterium (assembly GCA_014380515.1). Classification (GTDB taxonomy): domain Bacteria; phylum Bacteroidota; class Chlorobiia; order Chlorobiales; family JACMJS01; genus JACMJS01. The sequence continues at coordinate 5,738 of JACMJS010000397.1, read as the reverse complement.
CGAAAGGCTCGTTCGTTTTGCGCTTCGTCAGAATGAACCGGAACTCGCGCGAGCCGCCCGCAGGAATCACCACATCATAATCGAGCGCGACTTTCGTGCCGACTTCTTCGGGGTTGATGCGGTAACGGTCGCCGTTGGTGAGCGCATCGTTGATCGAGTCCTTCGTGTAAGTTTTACCGTTGTCGAATTTGAAAAGCCGCCGCGTGTTGGTTTCGTTGTCGGTGAACATGAGCTCCGCGGGCAGGTTATCTTGATGCTCGGCGTAAAAAAAATAATCACCCAAGACGTCGGTGAGAAAGCCGTAGTCATCGCGCTGCGGGTGCATCGCGCGAAGCACGACGGAATCTTTCAGATTTTTCTCGCGCCGGATTTGCGGAACGGAAAGGCCGTAACCGCTGCCGTCGTCGTCGGAGGCGTTATCAGCACTGTCGCTCCACGACCACGTGTTTCGAAACCAGAGATGCGGCAAGACGTGCAAGGGTGCGTCGTCGGGGCCGCGGTTGTGGGCGGTGAACTTGATGAGGATTTCCGTCGGCGAAGTTTTTGCGTATTCGGCAAACACATCGAAGTAGCGATTGTCGTTGAAGACGCCGGTGTCGAGCAATTCATATTCGAAGCCGGCGCCATTGCGGTTGCGGTTTTCATTGATGAGGTCGGCGTAGGGAAATGCGGCCTGCGGATACTTGTAAAGGTATTTCATGTAGGAGTGCGTCGGCGTGGAATCGACGTAGAAGTAATATTCCTTCAAGTCTTCGCCGTGATTGCCTTCGGGGCCGGTGAGACCGAAGGCGCGCTCTTTGATGATGGCATCTTTGCCGTTCCACAGGGCGAGTGAAAAGCAGAGGCGTTGCAAGTCGTCGCAAATTCCGGCGAGACCGTCTTCGCCCCAGCGATAGGTGCGGGAACGGGCGTGATCGTGCGGCAGGTAGTTCCATGCGTCGCCGCCCGCGGAATAATCTTCGCGCACCGTGCCCCATTGCCGTTCCGAGAGATAAGGTCCCCAAAGTTTCCACGCCGCTTTTTTTTCTTTGGCGTCCAAAAGCCGTTGATGTTCGGCAGACTTCATACCGCTGGTTTTTTGGTTAAGGCAGTCAAGGTAAAGAGATGATGTTCACTCTCCCGAGCCCCCCTTGAGAAGGGGAAGCGAGAGAAAATCGAAACGACCTACAGAGCGGTTGCGCGTGATCAATAAGTTTTGCGCATGTCGATGGTAGAACGGACGCGGCTCAAGGCTTCCTCAAGCGAGGATGAATTGTTACCCGCACTATTGCTGTAAGTTTTCGGATTGGCGGCGGGCGCGGCGGCGAAACTGTGGTGCTGCGTGATTGCCAGTTCAATCGAACTCTTGAGCATTTCGCGCTCGAACGGCTTGATCAAATACCGGAACACTTGCACTTCGTTGATAAGACGAATAGCGATGCCCGCATCTTTGCTGTCGCTGAGCAAAATCGAAACGACGTGCGGATATTCAAGGCTGATCGACGCGAGGAATGAAAGGCCGTCGGCATCGGGCAAGTTCACTTCCGAGACGAGCACTGAAATCGGTTGCGACTTCAAAATTTGAAACGCTTCCGAGGCCGAGGTCGCCAGATGTACGGCGTAGTTGCCTGAAAGCAATCCTTTGAAAGCTTCAAGGTGTGCGCGGTTGGTATCGACGAAAAGCAAATCTCTACCGGTGGCAAAAGCCGCTGCGGACGGCGTTACCGGCGGCGCGGTTTTAAGTTTATCGGAAAGGTGGCAGGCGAGCGCAACGGTTTCGCGCAGCTTATCGGTTTGCCACGGCTTGTTGACATAGCGAAAAATTTCACCGGTGTTGACCGATTCAATCACCGCATCTAAATCCGAGTAGCCGGTCATGAGAATGCGAACGGTGGAGGGATTTCGGCGACGGACTTCGCGGAGCAACTCGACGCCCGTCATTTTCGGCATACGCTGATCGCTGATGACGACATCAATTTTCTCGCCGCGGGCAAAGTACGCTAAGGCTTCCTCGCCGCTCGATGCGGTAAGGACGTTGTATTTTTCAAAAAGCAAACTAACGGATTGAACCACAAGCGGTTCATCATCTACAAGAAGAAGTGTGTGCGGCATAGCAATTTAAAGTTGAATGAATTAAAGAAAGATGCACTCTCCGCACGCAGGCATTGACGCATAGAAAACCGTCAATGAAAAGAAATGACCGGGTTAGGAAACCGGAAAGAACAAGTACAGCCGGATGAAGTTGCTTGGTGTTGCTTGGTGAAGTTCGGGCGGTATTGGATGAAGCAGTGCCAAGATACGGTAATCATACCAAATGCCAACGCATCCGGTGATTGTTTGAAAGGGTATTTCCTTCGGGGTATTCCGCTGCTCTCTGAGCGTGGCCGCTCCCGCGGTTGCGGCACTTAGAGTTTTGCAAAAGAGTTTTGCAAACCGGACTAAGTTCGAAATAACAAGAGGGTAGTGTAACAAAATTGTATTCAAGTGCGCGGACGCCCCCGTCCCTTCGGGACACCCCCTCTATTTAGAGGGGGCGGGGGGAGTTGATAAGCAGTGATTCAATTCTTGAAACCACCTTGAATACACACAATCAACAAGACGCTTTCTGAATGCAATACGGCCTGTCTGAACCTTCGGATGTGTTACTTCGCGCCCGACCACGTAAATAAAGCCGCGGCAAATTCGGCGCACGACCACAGATGCGGCGACGCGAGGCTGCAGCCTGATTGATCGAGTAGAATGCGCTCCGGCATCAGGCCATAAACATTGGCGTTGCGCAGCATCCAATCGATGTGTTGCTTCGCGGTTGCTTTGTTGCCGTAAAGGCTGTGGTATTCGGCGGCGGCGGCGGTGGTGCAGAAAAAAACGTCGCGGCCATAAATTGAAAACTCGCCGCCTTGCATATCGAAATATTGTAAGCCGCCTTGTTGCTTGAGCGGTTCGGTCTGATAAAACAAATTGGTGAGTTGTATCTGGCTATGCGCCGGATAGCCCCACAGCACGCCGAAGTTGGCCGAAGTATTCCACAGATAAAAAAGTTCGCCGCCTGAGGTATTGACGCTGCGGTTATCCGCCGTTTTGCGCGGGGCATAGCGAACGTCGGCGTAGGTTTGCTTTTTGAAATCGAACATCTGATTGAGTGAACCGGAAATTTTTTCGGACGCGGCCAGATATGCCGCCGAGCGTTTCGCATCGCCGAACGCCGTCGCCATGCCCGACGCATTCTTCAGGGCGGCGGCGCAAGTCATGTTCGTTGCCGGTAAATAGCCCGACCAACCGGCGGCACCGCCATCGTAGAGCAATCCGTTTTTATCCAGATGCGACACCAGAAAATCCGCGAGGTCGTAGACGACCTGCGGTTCGGCAAGCCACACCTGCGCGGCCTTGTAATATTGCCATATCAGTTGCAGGTAGTAACCGTTCGCATCCCACGCCGGTTCGTCAAACCGTGCGCCGGAGCCGGCGTCGACAGCCTTCAGCCGCGCATCGTAGCGGGCAAACCATTCACCTTTCGATTTCACCGGCAACGACCGCGCTTTCCAAAACAGGATGATTCCCTCGGCTTCCTCAGCGTGTCCGGTGAGCAGAAAGATGCGGGCGCACATCATCGCGTCGCGCGGGTAAAGTTGCGGCATCGCGCTCGTTACAAATTGTCCCGTCAAGTCTGCCGGAACCCCGCCGCCGAGCAATGCGGCTTTGGCGGCATAAAGATTTCGCTTGTATGCCTCCAGATAAATGCCTGAGGAAATGGAATCTTGAAACACGGGCACGATGCCTTTGGCGATCCACTGTTCCCAATACTCGCTGGCGGAGATGAACACGTTGCGCTCACGCTTGAGGCTTCGCACGAGTTCTATCGCCGCCTCTTCCGACGAAGCCGCCGCGATTACCACGCTAAACTCATCGCCGGATTTCATCGGCAGCACTACCGACACAACGGAATCGATCAACTTGATTTCAGCGCGGCGCAGCGCCGCAATCGCCAGCGTTGTCCCGTTCGACCATGTTGCGAGGGCGATATTGTTTTCCTGACGCAGCGAAGTCAGCGTCGTGATTCGATCCGTGCGAATCGTCTTACGCAGCGCGGCTTCAAAGCGGACGAAATCCTGCGTGAAGCCTTGCAGCGAAAGAACCACTGCGCCGCCCGGATGCGCGAATGCTCGAAGCACTTCCGCCGCGCCGCCGCGGGTGCGGTGCGTGGTGGCCGTAAAGAAATTTTCCATACCGAGCGAATCAATCTTCACCGGCGTTTGCTCCGCCGAGACGGGCGTAAAAAACGTCGATGCGACATAATCGGTTGCGAAGTCCTTGTAATAAAAATGCTGAAGGCCGCCCCGTGTACTTGCGGGAAATCTTGCGTCGTCGGAATAAACCGCGCACACTTCGCCGTTCCCTAAAACCGCCGCACCTTTCCACCGCGGCACGGGCGTTGAAGCCGGTTGAGCGTTGAGGATGGGCGCAAGGAAAAGTGCCGTCGCAAAAAGGAGGGAGTGCGGAAACAGCCACGCGTGTCGCATAACCGTGAAGGTTGAAATGTTGATAGAAGTTAGAAGTTGGTTTACTGCCGGAAACAGATACTGGACTTCTTGCTAAAGTCTTTCTTGTGTCATTCCGGCTTGCCCGGAATCCTTCCTGCAGCCGAATTAAGAAGGATTCCCGACGTGGCGGGAATGACTTTCGCAAGAGGTCTACTAAAACAAATGGCGAAAAAACATCTAAGTCGCAGTTAGGCTTGATGCGGCTCAAGTTGCGTCAGGTACGGATACTTCGATGCGTCCAAGTCAAGCATCATGCGCAGGAGCGCGGCGGCGTAAGTTTTTCCCTGCGCGTCCAGCTTCAATGATTTCGTGCCGCCGCCGCCGAGCGATTCATGTAACAGAAAATTGAGCGCGCCGATGTTGGGCATTTCGAACCGCTCGATCTTTCCCAAAACCATCCCGCCGAAATGCTGCTTGACCCGCTCCGCCGTCAGTTCGGCTTTGAGCACGTCATAAAACTCCGGCCTTCGCGCGATGATACCGACGTTGGTCGTATCGCCCTTATCGCCGCTGCGTCCGTGCGCGAGCGTAAAAAGTTGAATCTGCATGGCCGTAAGGATTACAAGGCTTTGACGGGAATGCTCACTTTGGTTTTGTCCCAGAACATCGAGAGCATCGTATCGCTCGATAGTTTTTCAAACTTGATGGTAAAAGCTTCGAACTCGCCTTCGGTCGCGGCGACGGGCACATCAAAACGAACGACGTCTTTGGTTGCATCATACTTAAACGCGCCCCACTGTCCGGTGTCGTTGCTGATGATGATCGTCCATTTATCTTTTTGCGGAATGGTGAAGATGGCGTAAGTGCCCGCCTTGAGCGTCTTGCCCGCAAGCGAAATGTCGGCGGCGGTGGTGAGTTCGGTGGCTTCGTTGGCACCGGTGCGCCACACTTCGCCGTAGGGCACAAGTTTGCTGCCGAAAATTTCGCGGCCTTTTTTGAACGGACGGCTATAAGTGATCTTCACATATTTATCGCCTTTGTCGCCGAGCTTCGCCATCGCCATCGAGAGCGGGCTGAGACGCGGTTGCAATCCGCGCGTGTAATTGCTATCGGGTTTCATCATCGGCGCCGCCGTCTGTGCGAACGATGAAGTGCAGACGCAGAGCAGCAGAGCGAGCAGGGCGAAAGAAAAATGTTTCGAAGTCATTGGTGAAACGGTTTGAATTTTTTGAAAGGCAAAAAAGAAAATACTATTCCAAGAGCGCACGGTCATTGCTGAAT
>JACMJS010000396.1 GCA_014380515.1 Chlorobiales bacterium | reverse complement strand
TAAACTTTTTTGATGTCTTTATACTTCGCGTCCATTTCCTTTTGCAACTTGGCACTGACGGCCTTGTCTAGCGCAGTTTGAATTGCAACTTTCGGGACGCCGCCGAACTTCGCCGCCGTCAGCGTAACCTTCTCATTAAACGGTTGAACGGGTTCGGGTTTACCTTTGGCGAGCAACATTTTTTTATCGGCTTCGCTGGCATCGGCGGCAAAGACGGGGATGACCATTTCTTTCTTGAAAGTTGCCGTCTTGCCATCGGGCGCAACGACGAAGCCCTCGCCGAACTTGCTGTCGGCGTCCATCTTGTTGAGGCCTGTCGCATTCTCGCCGCTCTGCGGAAGAAACGCCGCGAGATAAACCAGCTTCTCAATTTTCTCCGGCATCATCTCCGCCACCGCCGAAACGACCATGCCGCCGAGGCTGTGTCCGACCAATATTACTTTTTCCTTTTGTCCGTTGATCGCTGCGCCGACGGCTTTCGTGTAGTCCGCAAACGTCGTGCTGCCGACGGGCGCGGGGTCATTGCCGTGCGCGGGCAAATTGACGACGATGACCTTGTGTCCCTGCGCTTCCAAGAGCGGCTTGACTTTATCCCACGCCGTGCCGTCTAAAAATGCGCCGTGCACGAGCACATATGTTTTCGCTTCAAGCGTACTTGCCGTAAAGTTTACGCTTGTAAAAAGAACTACGAGAAATACCAGAATTTTTTTCATTGGTAATGATGATGGTTATAGGTGTTTTAAGTGCGAGACACTGATCACGGTATTTTTATTTTGCAAACAATATCTGCAAGGCCGTAACTGAAGCACGATGCCTCCACGATGCCTCAAGTTCCGACACGAAAAAATCTGACACCCGGATTGCCTCCGCTCGTTACAAAAAAATCTCATCCAACCCACTCTACGCGGCAGTTGTAGCAGCCCGGGCTGGCGTTGTGAATATGCAGATACTTGATGTTGCCGTTCTCAAAGCGTTTTGCAATCAACAGGCCAAGATCGTTGCCATTGACAACGTCCGCACTCACCATCATCGCCAACGCATCGTAGCCGCGCACGGACAATTGCCGCGACCGAAGTAGCGACGGAATTTCATCTGCTTCCGGCGACGCGGTACGCGCGTTCATACGTACGAAAATCGGACCGGACGCTCGGTAAGGCGATAAGACATCGTGATGCACAAATGGAATGATTAAAACTTCTTCGCCGATCTCGGCATCGACCAAACTGACGCGGCACGGATAATTCGGTTTGCTTTCCGCAACGACGCGACGCACGCCAAGCGCGGATAACGCTTCATCACTCTGCGCGAACAGAGATTCAAATTTTTCAACCGGCAGCGCGGTGATTTGAAATGAAGTAGCCATTGATGTAACCAGATTGATGTTTGAAAAAGCCTTCAAGAAACTCTTCACAAAACTAACCGATGCACCCTGCTACTGAAACCCGAATCTTGCGGTTGTCAAAGTTCCGTTTAATGCCGCCGCCACGCTTGATACTTTTCCCGTAAACAGTGGCCGCACGGACGGTAGCCGCATTGCACCGCTTCGGTTTCACCCACGAAAAATACACGGCGTTGTACCTTCATGCGTTTGCCGGATTTGCAGTCGAGTGTTCCGTAAATTTTTAATTTCCTGTTGCCGCCAAATGTAATTTGGCCCGCAGCCATCAAGCCGTGCAGTTTTCGTAATCGTGCAAAGCGCGAATCGCCTAACGAAAGATGCGTGATCATCGAAGAAATTTATTTGACGGCGGGCAAGCGGGTTTTCAAATGCCGGTAGTAGTGCCATAGCAAATGCGCCACAACGCCGCGCCGCGGACGAAGCGATTCACACCGCGAGATAAATTCACTGCGCAGCGGACGCACGGGCAAATTTTTTAAATGTTGATACGCCAGTTGCAACGCCAAGTCCGCCGCCGGAAATACATCCGTGCGTTCCAGCGCAAAGAGCAAATAAATTTCCGCCGTCCATAGCCCGATGCCTTTGATCGCCGTTAGCCTCGTGATGACTTCTTCGTCCGGCAACCGATGAAGCGATTTCAACTCAAGACGGCCTGCGAGCATCGCTGCCGAAAGGGCGTGCAGACAAATCACTTTCGCGCCGCTCAATCCGGTTTTCCGCAATGCCGGTGCGGAACTTGCGGCAATCGTCTCCGGTGAAATGCGACCGGCGGGCATCGCTTGTTTCAAGGTGAGGAAAATCGAATCGGCAGCCTTCGTTGAGAGTTGCTGACCCAAAATAATTCTGACGAGCGATTCGAATGAGGCCGGAAACCGCCGCACGTGCAAGGCTCCGGCTTCCGCCTCGATGCGCGCAAAGTCCGAATCCATTTCGCACAACCGTGCCACTTCTTCGCGCAGCAGGGCGGTTGGCGGATGAAGCCCGAAGGCCGACAGTTTTTTAATCATGTAAAAAATGGTTTCTTTTTCACGCGGCGGATGGTTCGTGCTGCGACATTTCCCAGCCGATCATCGCTTGCTTGCGCGTTTCGCCCCAGTGATATTGCCCGATCTTGCCTTCCTTGCGAATGACGCGGTGACACGGAATTAAATACCCGACAGGATTAGCTGCCACCGCTGAACCCACTGCCCGCACGGCTTTAGCGTTGCCGGTGCTTTTGGCGATCTGCTCGTAGGTGCTCACCGCGCCGGACGGAATTTTCAACAAAGCCTCCCACACTTTCAATTGAAAGTTCGTCCCTTGAACCAACACATTTATTTTACCCGCAGCCGCGCCGCCGAAAATTTGCCGCACATACTTTTCGGTGCGATGCTGGTTGCGGTGCACTTTGGCGAAGTTCCACTTTTGGGAAAATGCAAGCACTTCCGATTCAGCGGTCGCTTCACTGACGAACGCAAGCGCGCAAACGCCTTTCTCCGCGGCGGCAATAAAACACTCGCCGAACGGCGTCGGGTGAAAACCGTAATCAATGTCAAGCCCGCGTCCGCCGCTTTTGTATTCCTGCGGGGTTACGCCTTCGATGCCGACGAACAAATCATAGACCCGCGACTGCGCCGAAAGTCCCGCCAGTTCCGCCGCCTCAGCGATGCTTTGCGTTTCATGCAGTTTCGTCCGCAGAAAATCCAACGTCAGAAACTGTAGAAACCTTTTCGGACTTACGCCCGCCCACGCCGTAAAGAGCCGCTGAAAGTGATACGGACTCAGATGTGCGGCTTCGGCGACCTCATCTAAGTTCGGCTGCGATTTAAAATGATGCGATAAGAACTCGATGGCTTTTTGTACCCGCTCGTAATCCAAAGTTTGCTGCGTCATCGTCGTAAATTATTTTAGATTTGAATCCTGAACACTGCAAACATACATCGCCCTGTCGCCGCACAGAACCCGAAACTTGCGAACCTTATCATGTCATTATGAGCATCACCTCGCAAACGAAAAACATAATTCAGCAGGGCTGGCTTGCGGCACTTCTCGGCCTCGCCGCACTTGGCCTTGCCGCTTATTTTTTTCTCGCGCCGAAAACGGATAGAGTTTTTACGCTCAAGATCAGCGCGGGCGACCGGCTTGGCCGCAGGCACCGGCTTGCACAGGTGCTCGCGCTGCGCGCTGAAAAATATAAACTCGCCATCACCATCGAGCCGACGAAAGGTTCGGAAGAATCTTTGCAGCGCGTCTCGGAAGGCACGCTCGATGCCGCGCTGATTCAAGGCGGCCTTGAACCCTTGGCGAACGTGCGGCAAGTTACCGCGCTCACGCTGGAGCCGCTGCACTTGCTTGTGAAACCCGAACTGGCGGGCAAAACGATTTCCGATTTAAAAGGCAAACGCCTCAACCTCAGTACCAAAGGCAGCGGTACGCGGCGGCTCGCGCTGCGCGTGCTCACCTTCGCCGGACTTCGCGCCGAAAAAGATTATCACACGGACAGCCTTTCGTATCAACAAATCGAAACGCTGCCGCCGGATATATTGCCCGACGGCGTATTCACGGTATCGATGCTGCCGTCGCCCGTCGCTTCGGTGCTGATTCAAACGCACGGCTATCGCTTGATGGAAATTCCGTTCGGAGAGTCGCTCGCGCTGCGCGACATTTGGATTCACGATGCAAGCGTGCCCGCCTACGCCTACAGCGTTTCGCCCGCGATCCCCGAGCGCGAAGTTCACACCATCGGCACCGAGTTGCTCTTCGTCTGCAACGCCGCGCTCCCGCCGGAAGCGGTAAGGCGGCTGATTGAAATTTTATTCGAAAGCGATTTCGGTGCCGAAGCAAACCTGGCGATGAACGATATAAAAAATATGGATCGATTGCCGGAGTTTGCTTTGCATGAAGGCGTGGTGATGTATCTCAACCGCAACAATCCGCTGCTCACGCCCGACGCCATCGGCGGCCTTGAAAGTTTGCGCAGTTTTTTCGTCTCGATTGCCGTCGGCATATTTCTGTTGTGGCGTTGGTATAGAAAGCGTGAGTTGATCGGCTTCGAAAAATACCTCCGCGACGTGTCGCAAATTGAATCGGAAATTTTGGAACTTGAGAAAACCGAGACGATTACCGTGGAAAAACTTTTAGACTTGCGCGAACGGCTATCGAAGTTGAAACTTGAAGTGCTCGAAAAAAATGCGTCCGGTGCGCTCGATGGCGACGAACTTTTCACCGGCTTCATCACCTATGCCACCGACGTCAACCAACAGTTGGGACGCTTGATCGTCAGTGAGCGCGAACGGGAAAACCGTGAGCGGTTGCGCGAGCATTTATGACCATCATTCAACATCAGTTCGAAAACCAAAAAACAAACTATGGCTTTACTCAAAGCGGGCGACCGCGCTCCGGCATTTCAAACGACCGATCAAGACGGCTTGCCCGTTACACTCAATGATTTCAAGGGAATGCGGGTGGTGCTTTACTTTTATCCGAAAGACGATACGCCCGGCTGCACCAAAGAAGCCTGTGCATTCCGCGATAACTTCAAAGCGTTCAAAGATGCGGGCATTGAAATTTTGGGCGTAAGCATCGACACCGAAGCGAAGCACAAAAAGTTTGCAGAGAAATATGATTTGCCGTTCCGGTTGCTCGCCGATACGGACAAAAAAATCGTGGAGGCCTATGGCGTGTGGGGCAAGAAGAAATTCATGGGACGCGAATACATGGGCACGAACCGTATCACTTACGTGATTGATGAACAGGGAAACATCGAACATGTTTTTCCCCGCGTCAAGCCCGACGCGCACGCGATGGAAATTTTAGATTTGTTTGCTTAACAGAGGTTGCAAAGGAGAAAAATATGTCGCAGGAATTGATCAACGTCCTTTCGAAACTCACGCCGGAACTGCAAACGGAAGTGCTGCACTACGCCGAATTTTTGTCGGAGAAAGTTCAGACGTCCGCGGCACAGGGCGAGCCGAAAAAAAAATATCGTCAGGCCGGAACATTGAAAGGAATGTTTGACCGGTTACCCGATGATTTCGATGAACCGCTGGATGATCTTAAAGAATACATGCAATGAAATTTTTGCTGGATACACATACACTGCCGTGGTTCAATGAAGACGATGAACGCTTACCTGCAAAAACCCAAATGCTGATCGAGGATTGCAAGGAAGTCTATGTGAGCGTTGTAAGTCTTTGGGAAATTGCTATCAAAGTAAATATCGGAAAGTTGTCGCTGCGATATGCGTTTGAAGAGTTGGAAACAAAATTACCTTTGCTCAAAATCGGTGTGCTTCCGATAGCATTCGCTGACATCAAAACGTATCTTTCGTTACCGCTCCATCACCGCGACCCGTTTGACAGAATGTTGATCGCCCAATCGCTTGAACATGATCTAACGCTTGTCAGCAAAGAATCATTATTCGATGTGTATGGCGTCAAGCGATTGTGGTAACTGGTGATGCAAATTTTCCGTGCTCGCCGGATGAGCCGCAAACTCTTTAGTGCATGATCCAAGGAAAAAAACTCGTCATTGTTTTGCCTGCTTACAACGCGCAACCGACGCTTGAAAAAACCTACGCTGAAATCCCGTTCGATATTGTAGATGAAGTCGTTTTGGTTGATGATGCGAGCAGAGACGACACGGTTTCCCTCGCCCGCACGCTTGGTATTCGCCACATCATCCGGCATGAACAAAATACCGGCTACGGCG
>JACMJS010000395.1 GCA_014380515.1 Chlorobiales bacterium | reverse complement strand
TTGCCCAAGATGTACAAACATCGCAGCCCTGATTGCATCGGCAAGAGCAAATGATTCTCCGCCTGATGCTGAAACATGGATTGCACGAACAAACTTTTTCCTGCCCCCGGCTCACCGAAAATTTCCGTCAATCGTCCGCGTGCAAAAAACTTTTCAAGCAACCAATCTTCTTTCACCTCCGGCAACGATGCCGTCTCCACCATTTCAATCGTCAGCACTTTCTTCGCTCGCGGCGGCGCAGCCTCATCTTCGCTGTCGTCATTTGCATCGACACTATTTTTATCGACGCTGATGTAATTCTGTTCAGCAGGCTCTTTCATTGCGGCAGGTGTGATAGGCTGCGACATTGAAAGGCGCATCGACGATTGTTCTTGCTGACGCGCTCCGTCGTAACTCCACGCCACCATCGACTCGATTTCTTCAACCGGCTTCGGCGGCACAGTGAAATATTCATTGATCAACTTCAACGCCTCACACGTTTCTTCTTTCGTTGCACCGAACAGTTTCAAGCGTCCGCAGTGCGACAGAAACACATCGTGCCGCTTCACCTTGCTTTGCTCCACCGGCAGCACCACGCGGTTCTCCGCTGTCTCACGCTGCACCGGCAGCAGATATTGCGGCAGCACCGAACACTGATACTCAATGTCGCCGATGAACTCGCGCTTCGGCAACTTTGCCATCATTCCTTCCGTCATTGTCCCTTTCGTCGGCAGAATGATGTAACCCATCGTTGCCAAGCGGTAATCGACTTTCACACCGAGCCGCGTCTGTTGCGCCGTCGATTGTTTCTTCACCAGTCCTGAATCTTTGAAGATGAACTGATACCCTCGAGGCGTGCGTATCACCGTGCATTTTACTTGCAGAGCCACGAGCATCTTGTAAAGCAACTCACCGGTGATTGCGTCATCGATATCGACCACGATGAACCCCGTCCGAATCACCGCGCCGAGCCAGCCTTTCTGTGCGAGCCATCTTTCCGCATCACTTTCATCTTTCACGCCTGACCAATTTCTCTCGCCGTATTTGCCCGGACGAACAACCTTTGCCTGCTTGTATCGCAGTGCTTCATCCGGCTCGATATTCCAAGATGAATACCCGAAGCACTTCACCAGCCCTTCCGCAAACGGATACTTTTGGATTGCTTTCATTGCCGCCGCTCCTCTTTATTTTTCGATTGCTTTTGAGCCAAAGGCTCATCAGCCTCCGGCTGACATTTCTGTTGCTCCTTTTCACTTTCCGGCGTCTCACTTTGCAACGCACTTTTGCGACGCGCCTTGATGTCGTCATAAATCATCTTCGCAATCAGACCGGCAATCGCGTCAGCTTGATTTGAATTCAAGGCTTCACCTTCAATCACTTCGAATGAAAGTTTCGCTTTCGGCGCCGATTCCGTTTTTCGTTTTGCTTGCTTTCCCATCTCGACCAACGACTAATAATTAACGACTCCAAATAACGACTCGAAACAAATTGCCGCATCCCGCCGAGCCTTGTGCCCATTGGAGATGCGGCAATGTATCTGCCGTGCGCCGTTTCATTCGCTTACGATGGATCATTATTCGCTTACGATGGCCGAATTTCACAATTTTCGCCCCTTCGTTCGCTTACGATGGTCAATTCTGCGAAATTTACCCATCGTAAGCGTTCTCCCGCATCCATAATGCCCTCAATCAGCCGGATTTTGCCACCTGACTTTCACTTTTGGGCTACAGCTGCGGATTTTAATTTCATAACGAAAAGGCCACTGCGAAAACGGAACTGACCCTTCGCAACTGACCCTTCGCAACGAAAAGTAGAAACGAATGCACGCGTTAAGGCCGGGGATGTCGGAATTCCCTGAGCCGCTTTTTGTCTGTTGTCCGGTTGCGTCGCAAACTGACGTAGAACCGGTCCTCGAACTGCTGCCCGTCGGTCTCGCCCGGAAAATACGTCCGCCGCAGGTGCCGGATGAAAGCCGCCTTCTCCCCATACCGAACCCGCCGTTGCTTGCCGCGGTCATCGGTAAAGGCATCGAGGAAGTCAAGCCGCGCTTGTCGCATCATCGGGTTCGTCCGGTCAGGCATCGCCCGCTTTGGCTTTGGCTTCGCAGGTCTCGCACCGCCGTTGCTGGCCGGTGCCCGACGCATCGCCGATTGACCGAGCCATCGTTCGTGCCATCGTTCATGGCGGCGTTTGACGCTGCGCCAATTGACTTCGCACAGCAGCCGGATGAACATCGCCGGATCTTCTTTGCGACCGGCTTTGGCGCGGTAGCTTTTGAGCACCGTCGTCAAATGCCGTGCATCGAACAACGCCGTCAGCCATGCCAGCACCTCTTGAACCTGATCGTCAAAGGAAACGGTGAGGAACTTTCGCGCCAGCCGCAGCAGCGGCGCAACCGTTGGTTTGTTTGAAAACTCAGAAGACTCCGCCCGCCCCGCCTGCAAAGGAGGCCGTTCGGTCTTCATTATTTTTCAGAGTTGTTGAAAAGAGTTAGAGTTGGTTCATTTACCCTTCACGCCGTCCGTCGTTCCGGCGGGTGGAAGTAAGCCCGTGTCCGCGTAGTGAGGCGGAAAGGCAGGGTCGGCAGGAAAGGTTTTCTCGCACGAATGACGGCTTCGGGTAGCGTCCCGCCGCAAGCATCATTCAGCGGCATCTCTTGGCGGACGCCGCCGTCGGCATCGTCGATGTCTTTACCGCTGTCAAGGCTTGACGGCGCAGTTAAAAATAAAAAGGGTTCGGAGAGGAGCGATTGATGGACGGCAGGTGTGAATTTGTTTTCACGGCCAACTGCGCGCTGTTGTACGGGCACTGCCGAAAGCATCGGCAACGCCAAAACGCAGCAGAGACGCGCGCAAGCAAATCGTTGCAAGTGTAAATATCAAACCGGGTTTGTGTCTCGTCGTATCTCTACCGGAATTTACAAATACTTTTTCGGAAATTTCAATGTATGATCCCCATGAACTTTGATTCCAAACGTGGGCTTACCACACCGCTTGTCCCAACCGCCACTCTCGCGCATCAAACAAACGGTAAGTAATCATAACTCGCTACCACGCTGCCCACCACGCCCGTCGCCGCTCCGCGGCCACCCACCATTGCTTGCTCCCGAAAGCAAGTTCTCATACACCTCACTCAAAACCATGCCCTGCAAATCATATGCGTAACTGCACTTCGTTTTGATTTCAATCGCACTCGCCGCATTCACAAACATGTGCACCTTCCACATCACCCGCCCTTCATCATCGTAACTGTACAGATCAACATCATACGGCGGCACGCCGCTGTTGATCCCTTCGCGGTTGTAAATCACCGCACTCACTCTGCCCCGCAAGTTCTGTTGGCCGTAATCTCCGAACGCCAAGTAAGCCGCATCATACACCCGCTGCGTCCTTAGAATGCTTTGAGTCCCGCCGCTCCATGTCGGATAATCCAATCCATTGTCTCCCGTCGTCGTTGCATTCGCCGCATCAAACGACGAGCCCGCTACCGTTTCACCTTCTTCAATTACCCGCCCCAACTTATCGTACTTGTAATAAATAAACTTCCGTTGCATGTCCACATCTTGGTTCGCGTGGTTCTGATCCATCACGAACCGCAGTTGCCCCTTGGCATCGTAGCGATACTTCGTCGTCCCGCCGTCGGGCGTCGTCTTTTGCGTCAGTTGCGAAAGGGCGTTGTAACCGTAAAGCGTTTGCTGTCCTTTCGGATTGATGCTTTTCGTTTGCCGGTCAAGCACATCATATTCAAACTTGGTAACGAGTGCTGTTGGTGCTCCTGAGAATGTCCGCGTCTGAACCAAGCGTCCGAACACATCGGTATATCGGTCAAGGCTGCTGCGGTTCTCAT
>JACMJS010000054.1 GCA_014380515.1 Chlorobiales bacterium | reverse complement strand
TCGCTCGCGCAGCGAATCAGAGCAAAAGGAATAGAGGCGGAAGATTGGCTGATGCTTGCAGAACTTGAAATCAAACAGAGTGAGCACCGCACGGCTGAAGAAAAGAGAACATCGGCACAACTCGCAACCGGCTACCTGAACCATGCGCTCGCCGCCGCCGAAGGCAATCATTCGCAAGAAGTTGCGTGTCGCGCGTACAAAACTTATGCAGATGCCTACCGACTTGCCGGCGATTACGAGCGGGCGTTGGAGCAGTACGAAAAATTTCACGAGCTGCAACGCAAAATCTTTGCGCAGGAGATTCAGCAAAAAGCAAAAATCCTGCAGGCCCGCTTTGAGACCGAGAAAGCCAAAAAGGAAGCCGACTTGCAACAGGCCAAAGCCGAAGCCGAACATCTTCGCAACATGGAACTAGCGGGTGTGAACCAACAACTCGAAGAAAGTAACCGGCGACTGACCGAAGCCGATCAACTCAAAACGGATTTACTCGGCATCGCCGCGCACGATTTGAAAAATCCATTACAATCCATCTTGGGTTTTGCCGAACTGATTTCAGCCCGCACCGCCGGCGACGCGAAAGTCGCCGGTTACGCCAAGACGATTGAGCAAACCGCCGTGCGGATGTTCAAAACCGTCGTCGATTTGCTTCAGAGTTCGGCGATTGATTCCGGCGTGATCGTCTTGCAGCGCGAGATCATTGATGTAACCGATCTCATCGCCTATATCGCCGAATCAAATATGATTCATGCGGCAAAGAAAGATCAGCGGATTGATTTTCCGCCGCAACAAATTTGTGTCGTCAATGCCGATGCCGAGCGGCTACACGAAGTGATCGATAACCTCATCGGCAATGCCATTAAGTTTTCGCCGCGCGGCAAAACGATTTGGGTCAAGGTTGAAAAAAGAGATGAGAAAGTTTGCGTCAGCGTGCGCGACGAAGGGCTTGGAATGGATGCGGAAGACTTGAAAAAAATCTTCGGCAAGTTTCGCAAACTTTCGGCGCGGCCCACGGGCGGCGAGAACTCGACGGGTTTGGGTTTGTTTATCGCCAAGCAATTGATCGACCTGCACGGCGGAAAAATTTGGGTGGAATCCAAAGGGAAAGACCAAGGCACAACCTTCACCGTCGAACTTCCCGCCGTCATAAGCTAACTGCATTTGATAATCCCCGTGCCGCCGCCGGTACACACTCGCCTTTGTTACTTCTGCACTTGCTTTTCCTCGCTCACGTAAGGCTCGTGCAACTTGACGACGCTGCTAGGTTTTTTCAAGTTGAGATTGAGAACTTCGACGAACACCGAGAACGCCATCGCCGCATAGATGTAGCCTTTCGGAATATGTGCGTCCCAACCCTCGGCGACAAGCGTAACGCCGATAAGCAACAGAAAACTGAGGGCGAGCACTTTGAAGGTCGGGTGCTGTTCGACGAACGCACTGATCGGCGCGGCGAAGAACATCATAAACCCGACGGCGACCACCACCGCCGCAACCATAATTTCAATTTGCTCGACCATGCCGACCGCCGTGATGACGGAATCGAGCGAGAAGACGATATCGAGCAACAAAATTTGAATGATGATGCTAGTGAACTGCGGTTTGACCTTTGATGAAACTTCACCGCTTTCACCTTCGAGCCGCTCGTGAATTTCATAGGTCGCTTTGGCGACGAGAAAGATGCCGCCTGAAATCAGAATCAAATCGCGGCCTGAAATCGGATTGCCGAAGAGCGTGAAGAGTGTTGCCGTCAGATGGATGAGCCACGAGAGCGAGAAGAGGAGGGCGACGCGGACGAACATCGCAAGGAACAGGCCGGTGAGTCGCGCCCGCTGTTGCTCGGCCTGCGGCAGTTTGCCCGAAAGGATCGATATGAAAACGATGTTATCGATGCCCAACACGATTTCCAATGCGAGCAACGTAATGAACGCAATCCATGATTGCGGATCGGTAAGCCATGCCATAAAAGTGGTTTTTAGTTTGTTCGAAAAAATTGATTGCGTTTCGCCCGTTCACCGAAGCGGCTGTGTCAAAGCGGAATGTTGCCGTGCTTCTTGCGCGGGTTGGTGTCGACTTTATGTTTCAACGTTCGAAACGCGCGAATGAGCCGCTCGCGGGTTTCGCGCGGGAAAATCACTTCGTCGATGTATCCGCGTTCCGCCGCCAGATACGGGTTGGCGAACATCGCTTCAAACTCCGCCGTCTTTTGCGCAAGGGCTTCGTCAGGATTTTTCGCTGCGTCGATTTCCTTTTTGAAGATCACTTCCGCCGCGCCTTTGCTGCCCATCACCGCGATCTCGGCGGTCGGCCATGCGAAGTTGAAGTCGCCGCGAATGTGTTTCGAGTTCATCACGTCGTAAGCACCGCCGTAGGCCTTGCGCGTGATGACGGTAATTTTCGGAACGGTGGCTTCGGCAAAGGCGTAGAGCAATTTCGCGCCGTGAATAATGATCCCGTTCCATTCTTGATCCGTGCCCGGCAGAAAGCCCGGGACGTCTTCGAGCACGAGCAGCGGGATGTTGAAGCAATCGCAGAACCGCACGAAGCGAGCGGCCTTGCGCGAGGCGGTAATGTTGAGCACGCCCGCCAGCACCGCGGGTTCGTTCGCTACGACGCCGATGGATTGTCCGCCGAGCCGCGCGAAGCCGACGACGATGTTGCCCGCGAACTCGGCGTGCACTTCCAAGAACTCACCGCCATCGACGAGATTATAAATCACGTCTTTCATGCTGTAGGGCTTGTTCGGGCTGGCGGGAATAATCGCATCGAGTGCCGCCGCAGCGTTTGAAAGCGAGGCAACTTCGGAAATATCAAACGGTTTGTCTTCGCAGTTTTGCGGAATGTAGGCGAAGAGTTTCTTTAGGTGTTCAATCGCATCCAGTTCGCTTTCGCACGCAAAATGCGCGACGCCCGATTTGCTCGCGTGTGTTTCCGCGCCGCCCAATTCCTCTTGCGAAACTTCCTCGTGTGTAACCGTCTTGACCACGTTCGGACCTGTAACGAACATGTAGCTTGTACCTTTGGTCATAAAAATAAAATCGGTGATCGCGGGAGAATAAACCGCGCCGCCCGCGCACGGGCCGAGAATCAGCGAGAGTTGCGGCACGACGCCGGAAGCCAGCGTGTTGCGCAAAAAAATATCCGCGTAGCCGCCGAGCGAGACCACGCCTTCCTGAATGCGTGCGCCACCCGAATCATTGAGACCGATGACGGGGCAACCGTTCTTCATGGCGAGGTCTATCACCTTACAAATTTTTTCCGCATTCGCGCCCGAAAGCGAGCCGCCGAAAACGGTGAAGTCCTGACTGAACACATAAACCGTTCTGCCGCTGATGGTGCCGAAGCCGGTAACCACGCCGTCGCTCAAAAACTTTTGTTCCGCCAGACCGAAGTTGACGGATTGATGTTGAACGAACATCCCGATCTCCTGAAACGACCCGTCATCGAGCAACAGGTTCAAGCGTTCGCGGGCGGTAAGTTTGCCTCGCTTGTGTTGCGCCGCGACCCGAGCTTCGCCGCCGAGTTCTTCGGCAGCCATGCGGAGTGATGCGAGATGTTGAAATTTATCGGAAGATTTATTCGGCGTGTCGAGAGGCATAACGCGAGCGGCTTTTGGTTTTGAAATGAGTGGGATAAAGATAGGCGGAAAAAAACAAAAGGTTCAATCTGCGGCTGATGCAAACTGAACCTTTGTAGGATGGATTGATGAACTTTGGAAAGCAGATGATCAATGAATTTCTTACGAAGTCATTGCGAGCAACGCGAAGCAATCTGAAATGACGACACCCGACAGATTGCCGCGTCGCTTCCGCTCCTCGCAATGACACCGCAAGAATTGTTGTGATTACTTGACAAGCAACATTTTTTTCGTTTCGCTGTAATTGCCCGCTTCCAACTTGTAGAGATACGTCCCGCTCGTCAAACCTGCGGCGTTGAAGCTAACCGAATAGGTTCCGGCGGCTTGCTTCGTATTGACCAGCGTTGCGACTTCGCGTCCCAACACATCGAAGATTTTCAACTTGACTTCGCCAGCGACGGGCACTTGATAACTGATGACGGTCGCGGGATTGAACGGGTTCGGATAATTTTGCGCCAGCGCGAAGCCGCGCGGTGAAACGGATTCATTCGCCGGTGCGGCACTTGTGGCTTCGGTAACTTCAAATGCAAGGAACTGTGTAACCTGACTGGCTCCGAAGTTATCATCCGAAACGACGATGAGCGTGCGGTTGCCGTTCGCCAGCGTCGGGCCGAAGCACATTCCTTCAATGTTATCCAAGCGTGCGTTGATGAGTTGCGAGCGAATGGTTTCGAAGTCCAAGACAAGCCGCTTCGACATGAACTTGACCGTCGCGCTGTTGATGCCCGCTACCGCATTCACATCGTCCGCACCGGAGATGCTGGCTTCGTAGATGCGCAAGTTGTAATCGGGGCTGGCACCGACGGCGAACCCGCGTTCCATCACGAGCATGGTCGTATCGGTGAGCGGCTGAATATCGACTGCGCCGTGCACGCTGAAACTTCCGGCGGGATTCGGGACGGGCACAAGGCTGTCCAACTGATAGGCATACTGCGCCGATGGCTGGCCGGTTACATTGTTGTACTTGACCACTCGCACGACGCCGCGGCTGGTGTTGGTTGAGGTGCCGCCGTCGCCGTAAAGGGGCACTTCATTCGCCGTCCAAATCTCGCCGCTTGCGGAGATGCGGACGGTTTCGAACGAACCATTGCCGCGTCCGCCGCTGGTGGTTTGCGTGGTGTCGTTATTGAAAATCGTGGGCACGGCGAGATCGCGGACATACACGCCGGTGAGCGTCATTTCACGGATGAACGGTTGAGCAAGCAAGCCGGTCGGGGCGGCCGTGTTCGTCGTGCGGTAGCCTTCGCTCGTCCAGTACAGCGTCCCGTTCACCTGATCGATGCAGATGCCTTCGGGATCGGCGGCTTCGGTGCGCGAAACGCTTCGCTTGGGAAAATCCAAACCGTCGGGACGCTTGATCGTTACAACGCTGGTGAAGACCGGTGCGGAAAGCACCGTGGCGGTTACGCCGATGGTCGCGGTATAGAAACGCACGGCGTTAGAATCGGCGGGATCGTCGCACATGATATAAAACTGGTTGCCATTGTAGTCGATGCTGGAGAGGCCGCCGACCGCGGTGCTGTTGTACTTTGTGCCGAACGCAATGCGCTGTTCGCCGATGAACCGCAGCGAGCCGACGGAGAAGGATGTTTGAACAGGCGAAGCGGGCGTGTCGCCGGTCGCGGTCTTGCCGGTGAAGCTAGCGAAGCCTGCCGCCGCAACGAGGGAAAGAATCGCTAGGCCGCCTAAGAATAGTTTTCGCATGGTGATAAGAAGTGGTTTTGAAAGTTTTTCATGGTGAAAAGATCACTACGAAAACCAATCTACCATATCGCTCGCCTCAACCTGCGGACTTAACACAGACTTATCACTGATTTAACAGTTTCGTATTACAACGACGCAAAAAACAAAAGGCTCAATGTGCATTGAGCCTTTCGTCATTCAATTTTTTTCGGTGGTTACTTCAACAAAGCCTCGATGCGCGACAGATATTTACCCTCAACAGTTTTGTTGGATGAGTATTGCTGCCACTCGCCCGGTTCGATGCCCGATTGAAAGTAGCCCTCGATAGTCGCTAAGACTTGCACGGTTGTTGCTTGTTCCGACGGCTGAACGGCGAACTGCAAGATCACTTTGGTTTCTTTGCACTCAATCGCAGATTTGGCATCGGTGTTGGCGATCTTCGAAAGGTCGGAGCCTTGTGATTTGTATTCCGCTGTCATCAAGGTGCCTCCCGCTTCATCCTTTTCCTGAACGGCCAAGCCGAACTCTTTTACCGTCGTCAAAATTGCAGGCCAAACTTTATCCGATGCGGCATTAAAAAGTTTCGAGTTAATCAGGACGGCCGCTTCGGATGCAGCAGCCACCATGTTGCTATCACCCAATGGCCGAAGGTCTGCCCGAATGTCGCGCGGGTTGAGATCATACATGCCGCCGGTGATAAGATCGACCGTCAGACCGATCAAGCCGCCAACCAAGATATTTCCCCATACCGCGCCATTTGCACTTTTGGTCAAGGCGATTTCAAAAGGCTGATAACCGGCAAGTTCGATCTTGATGAAGTGTTCACTTTTCCTGCCGAGGCTGGCGACGAAAGGCGTGTTTCCTACCTTCATGCTGTCGATAGTGATCACCGCGCCGGAAGGCGCACTTGAAATGCCGATTTGCTGAGATGTACCGTTGATAACCGTAGCACAGGCGGTGAGACCAAGGCATGAGACGTAGAAAAGCAAGAGCAAAAATTGTTTTGGCATAATGCGAGAGATGATTTGATAGTTGAAAGAATAATGAAATGTTGAAAGCAAAATAATTTGCCCGTGTCGGCTATGCTTAGCTGCGTCGTTTTGTCGAGGAACTTTTCGACTTCCTCCGGCAGCGTCGCGTCCTTGATTCAATCTCCGTCCGTTTGTGGCGACTTGGGTATTTTAGGGTTGTTCGGACGCGCCATCAGCAAGTTGAGGGGCTTCAATGATAAGTCCTATCGAAGTTGTTATAAACATTTCGAAGAGCAGTTTCAAATGATGATCGGCTTGCCGGAAGGGCGGCAGGTCGTAATGTTTATCCATCTCGTGCGTTCCTGCATGGAGGTTCAGCGTGATACGATAGCCCTTTTTCTCAATCTGTTCGGCGAGTGCCAGAATATCGCGGCGGCGGTAAAGCGATACGCCACCCTCCGTCAGCGTGATAAGGTCCGATGAGAGATTAAACTCAGTTGTATGTACCGCGACGCCGCCGGGTTTGAGACACCGCAAACTCTCGAGGACGAATGCCGCTCCCGCCTCCAAAGAGCCGAGATGCTCGAGCGAACACGACGACCAGACGAAATCAAATCCGGTCAACTCCTGATCAATGCGGCGCATGTCTAGAACGCGATATTCAACAAGCCGTTTGAATTGATCTGCATCGCAGATACGGGCACTGTTGAGATCGGCGAGTTCTTTGGCATGTTGCTCCCATGCTGCCCAACCTTCTTCGAGTGCTGCTTCATGGGGCATGTCGGTCGCTACGATCTCGCTGCCATATTTTGCCATCACCGCCGTTAAGGGTTCGTTGCCGACGCCAAATCCTAAGCCGCGCTTTCCCTCGGAAAACATGCCTTTAAGCCGGAGTGCCTGTAAGATATACACCCATTCCCAGAGCTTGCGGTCGTATCGCAGATACTGTCCTTCAGGGTCGATTTTCATGATGTTGCACCACTCGCGGTAAATCGGCGAATCACATTGGGAACGCGTTACCAATTGCGAGACCGGCGACTCAAGCGTCGGTTCGGTATCCTGCACGCGGAAAGTTTCCCAACGCCGTGTCAGCGTATCGGTGATGGGTGAGACGGCAAGCATCGCTTGCGCGCAGCTAAGGCGGATTCGATCTCTGATTTTTCTGGCTAAGGTTACAATCATACTCTCGGTTGACTTTTCTATTTATTCAACTGTTTAAATCCAACCGCTGCGGCTTACACCTCCCGCAACCGTTACAGGTTCTCTAAAATCGTCTCATAAAATTTAATCCAACGGACTTCTTGCATAAGTTTAGATACGGCCTTCAATAAATTTCTTCCGGCGCACGCATTCCCAAACAGGACAAAGGTTCGAGCCAGTGCAAAGGTCTTTCTCGATTTTCAGAGTTTGGCCAAGAGTTCTTTCTTCTTGGTGTTGAACTCTTCTTCGGTGAGCACGCCGGCGGTTTTGAGTTCGGCCAAATCCTTCAGCGTCTTCATGATTTCTTCCTTCGATTCCGTTTTCGGTTGCCCACCGGAAGAGGGTTGTGATGATGAACCTTGCTGCATGGCGTCCTGCATATTCTTCGCCATCATTTGTCCCATCGCCATGCCCGCGCCCATGCCCGCCATGTCGCCCGCCGCGCCGCCGCCTTTCATCGCATCGGGAATCGACATCGCGGTTTGGAACTGCGTCAGCTTGCCCATGTCGGTCATGTTCATCTGCGTCGTTTTGTCGAGGAACTTTTCGACTTCCTCCGGCAGCGTGGTGTCCTCGATATAAAAGTTCGTCAGTTCCAATCCGAACGGCGTGAACTCCTGCTGCAAAACCGGACGGAGTTTTTCACCAAGCTCCGTGTAGTTCCGCGCGAGATCAAGCACCGATACATTCAACTCGGCCAAGGCATCGGCGAAGCGGCTTACCATCGGGCGACGCAACTGTTCGCCGAGTTCCGCAGCCGTCATACTGGAAACGATGCCGGAACGCTCTCGCAAAAATTTCATCGGATCGATAAGTCGCATCGAGTAGCCGCCCCGCGCCCGCACGCGGACTTGCTTGAACTCCGGGTCGCGGACGATGATCGGGTTCGGCGTGCCCCACTTCAAATCGGTGAATTGCTTGAGGCTGAAGAAAAACACATCGGCCTTGAACGGCGATTGAAAGCCATATTTCCAGCCTTTCAATTTCGTCATCACGGGCATGTTTTGCGTGGTGAGCGTGTAGCGGTCGGGCGTCATGTACACATCGGCGACGCTGCCTTCGTTGAGCAAGATCGCCGCTTGCGATTCTCTGACGGTTAGCTGGGCGCCATACTTAATGTCCGATTCCTTATCGGGAAATTTGTAGACGATGGTGTCCCGCGAGTCGTCGTTCCATTCGATGACTTCAATGAACTCGTTTCTCAAAGCGTCGAAAATTCCCATGGCGGTCTCCGAAAGTTGGTGTAGAAAGTTTGATTCAAAAGGTAGAGCAGTGATTTCAAATTGCGGCAAAAGGTAGAGAAACCAAAAAAGTTCTGCAAATTAAACTTGCTGCATCGTCAGCAATCGAAACAAAAACCATCTGACACCGACGATCATGTTCACGCCGATTCACGCTTCAAACTTTATTCGGACGCGCGAGCAATTACAGGCGTTTGCCAATGTGCTGGCGGCCTTGCGCGAAGTACTCACGCCGCCCGCCGCCGCATGGACGCACATCAGTCTGCACATCGGCGAGCATACGATTGAAACCCCGCCGATGCCGTTCGCAAATAATAACGTGCTCGCCATCCGCTGCGACAACCTGACGGCGGAAGTGCGCGATGAAACCCGTGCGATTGTCGCCGCAACTTCGCTCGCCGCACTGTCGCCGCAGTCGCTGCTCGCTTTTTTCAGAACGGTCTTGCCCGACACGGCGACGCAGTTGGAATCGGAAAAATTTTCAGCGGAAGAAATTTCGCTCGATGGAGAAGTTGTGCGGCAGATTCACAGCATACTTTACGCGGCCGCGCAAGTATTCGGGGAAACCAAACAAGAACTTGGCGGCAAGGAAGGCGGCGCATCGGCGGTGCAACTGTGGTCGCATCATTTTGATCTGGCGTTCAACTGGTACAAAGAAACCTATATCGATGAAAACGCACCGATGATTTATCACGGCCTCTCGCTCGGCGATGATGAACACCCGCAGCCCTACTTCTCCGTGTATGTGTATCCGTGGCCTGAAAACTTCAAGCCGGTGTTGCCCGCGAACGCAACGCTGCACACCGAAGGCTGGAAGGGTGTTGTGCTTGACTACACCGCCTTCGCGGCGACATCCGCCACGCCGGAAATGCTCGGCCAATTTCTCCGCGACGCACATTACGCGATGCTCGCTGCGCTATAAACCTACGGGGTAACTTTGACGCCCTTCCAAAAGGCGACATAGCCGGTGATTTCCTTCGCCGCATCTTTGGCCGCCGGATAATACCACGCCGCATCTTTGTTGGTCTCACCGCCGGTGGCGACGTCGTAATAACTCGCTTCGCCTTTCCACGCACAGGTTGTATGCGTCGCGCTCGGTTTGAAAAATTCCCGCTTGATGGATTCCGGCGGAAAGTAGTGATTGCCTTCGATGACGATGGTCTTATCGCTTTCGGCAAGCGTCTGCCCGTTCCAAGTTGCTTTCATCGTTGAAAAAAGTTTTATCGTTAAACTCTGCGCCTGTCATTGCGGCTCTGCTGCTCCAAAGTCCCGCGATTGTTTTTTAATCCCGCTATTGAAGCGGGATCCCGAATCCCTCTTATCTCTTATCGAAGGTAGATTCCTGACGTGGCCGGAATGACAGGCGTAGAAAATTTGAAGTAAGAAGTCATTTGAAGAATCGGTTACAGTTTGGCGACTTGCCACAGCGAATCGGTGAAATAGTTTTTTGAATCGGAAAAGTTCGCGGCGATGCGGAAGCCCGTATCGCTCGCCAGTCCTTCGATGTCGCTCATTAAATACTTGTAAGAGTATTCGACGTGCACGGGTTCGAACGCCTCGAACGCAAACGCACGTTGCAGGGCATCGATGCACACCGTTTGCGGTTGGCGGCTAATCAGAAAACTTTCCATCGCGCCGGAAAGTGCGTTGTAAGTGCCGTAGTGCCGGAACAGGTTTATGTCAAAATGTCCGCCGAGTTCGCGGTTGATGCGTAGCAAAAGATTCAGGTTGAACGCCCGTGTGAAACCTTCCGAATCGTTGTAAGCCTGAAGCATGACGTCAATATTTTTTTTGAGGTCGAAGCCCGTCAGCAGATAGTCGCCGTGCTGCAAGGCGTTCCACAAATTTCTAAGAAGCGACCGCGATTGCAACCGCGTGAAGTTGCCGATGTTCGATCCGAGAAAGAGCACGAGATTGCGCCGACCGGAGGTTTCTTCCAGCCACCGTAGCCCGCCGAGATAATCGGCGACAAGTCCGCTGATGTGCAACGACGGAAACAGCCTGATCATCGTCTCCGAAAGCGTTTGCATGATCGATTCCGAAATATCAATCGGCACGTAGTTGAATGTGTGGCCGCGTTTCAACAGTTCGGCGATGAGCAAACGGGTTTTGCTTCCGTCGCCTGCGCCGAGTTCGATGAGGTTGAACGCTTCGCTGCCGATAGCATCCGCAATGCCTGCGGCGTGATGGGTGAGAATTTCGGTTTCGCAACCCGTTGGGTAGTAATCGTGCGAAAGCGTGATTTGCTGGAAGAGCCGGCTGCCCGCGTCGTCATAAAGATATTTCGAGGCGAGATGTTTGGGCGACTCCGAAAGTCCGTGCAGCACATCGAGGGCGAAGAGGCTTTGCGGCGTTGCCGCCGCCGTCTCGCCGCCGGGAGGAAGCACGGTGTAAGTTGTTTTTGTCGAGGTGGTCATTGACACGGGTGTATAAATTATCGATGGGTCGCTAACGAAAGTTTAAAAAACAAACCTGAAAAATCAACCATCATCTAAAAATCACCGGCGAGCCGGATACCGGAAAACGCCCACCGCTTATCGGGCTGAAAAAAATTGCGGTAGGTACGCCGGATATGTTTTGCGGGCGTGGCACACGAGCCGCCGCGCAGCACCATCTGTCCGCTCATAAACTTACCGTTGTATTCGCCGAGCGCGCCCGACTCTCGCCGGTAGCGCGGATACGGCAGATACGCGCTCGCCGTCCATTCCCACACGTCGCCGAAGAGTTGCAGTGTCGCTGGCGCATCGTGATGAGCGGGCTTCGGATGAAAGGCTGCGCGCTCTAAAAAATTTCCATCCGTAACCTGCGCG
Organism: Chlorobiales bacterium; assembly: GCA_014380515.1. Classification (GTDB taxonomy): domain Bacteria; phylum Bacteroidota; class Chlorobiia; order Chlorobiales; family JACMJS01; genus JACMJS01. The sequence continues at coordinate 29,975 of JACMJS010000054.1, read as the reverse complement.
CCGGAAATCATTGCGGCAACTTCCCACTCGGCTTCGCTCGGCAAACGTTTGCCCGACCATGTTGCAAACGCATCCGCTTCGTAATGACTTACATGGCAAACCGGCACATCGAGCAGCGAAGATATTTCGTGAAATCCTGAGAGCGTCGTTTCGTGCCAAAGGCCGCCGGATTTTTCCGGCAATTTTTCCCAGTAAAGCGGCGCGTGCCAGCCTTCGCGCTGCACTGTTGCCCAGCCGTCCGAAAGCCACAACGCGGGTTTCGTATAGCCGCCGTCTTCGATGAACGCCAGATAATCGCGGTTGGTAACGAGGCGATTCTCAAGCGTGAAGCCTTCAAGAAAAACTTGATGCGGCGGCGATTCATTGTCAAATGCGAAACCGTCTTCGGTTGCATGGCCGATAGTGTAAAGTCCGCTTGCAAACGCTGTATCCGTGCGGCCTCGAGGCGCATCCGTGTGATGTGCAGTATCATTTTGTGAAGCGCGATAGACGGGGCGCAGCGGATTCTGGGCAAAGATGGATTTGATGTCCATGACGAGCAATTCCTGATGCTGCTCTTCGTGATTGAGACCGAGCACGGTGAGCCGTTCAAACTCCGGCCACTGCGGCTCGCTCACCGTTTCAAGGATCGCAAGCATCTGCTCGTCAATCGCCGCGCGGTACGCATACACGTCTTTGACCGTCGGGCGCGAAAGCGTGCCTCTCGCATTGCGCGGAGATCGCTCGCCGATGGATTCGTAGTAGGAATTAAAAATGAAACCGTAACCGGCGTGATGCACTTTGAAGTGCGGGTGAAAAGCTTGCACGAGAAACGTTTCGAAAAACCAACTCGTGTGTCCCAAGTGCCACTTCGGGGGACTGACGTCTTCCGACGGCTGCACGACGTAATCTTCCGTCTCCAACGGTTCGCAGAGCCACACGCTGCGGCTTCGCACGTCGGTATAAAATTGTTTGAGGCCGGAGCGTTGCCCCGTGCTGAAAATTTTGTGCTGAAGATTTTGCGCCACCATAGTTGTGTAATCGTACTTTTCCTTTCCGCCGCCTTTCCCGGCAATCACTCACGAACGGTAGCGGCCTATTTGACAATCATCATTTTTTTTGTGTATGTGAAGTTTCCACTCCGTTCGTCGCCGCCGCTGACTTGCAACCGGTAAAAATAGACGCCGCTTGACAGGTTGGAAGCGTTAAAACTCACCTTGTAATTTCCCGCCGCCTGCTTCGCATTCACCAGCGTTGCAACTTCTCTGCCCAACACATCAAACACTTTCAACTTGATTTGTACGGGCGATAGCGAGTTTAACGAGCTACCGCTCTGTGGCCTCGCCCCTACGGTGTAACTAACGACTGTATTCGGGTTGAACGGGTTCGGATAGTTTTGTGAAAGTGAAAAGGCCAGCGGGACCCCCCGGGCGGGCGGAGCGGCAGATAAGTCTTGCAGCGAAATGCGGTGAAAGTAACCGGTAGGACTTCCGTATTCGTTGCTGCAATAATACACATCGCCGTTGAGACCGACGACCATCGTTGCAATCGTCGGTTTCGTCGCCGGTGTGGCAACCCTGCCTAATTCGATGCCGGAGAGTAAATCAAGCACGACGAAATAATCAATGCCGTTTTGAAAATCATTGATGTACACTTTTTGCCTGTCCGCTACGACTGCGGGCTTCGCGCTGATCGCATATTGTTTTTCCCACAGACGCTCAAGCACATTTTGCGCATTGAGCCGGAGCGCGGCAATGTAGCCGTTACTTTGATCAGCGGCGATGACGATGCCCGAAAGCGTGTCGTCCAGATTGAGATGAAAAAAATTCCAACCGGCACCGAGTGTATCGGCAAAGAGATATTCTCCGCCAAGTGTATCGGAAGCTGCCGAATAATTCTGCTGAACTTGCTGCCAGAAAATTTTCATGGCCGTCGTTGCCGTAAAGACCGTGTTCGTGGTGTAATAAACGGTTCCGCCTGCCACAACGGGCGACGTTGGTTCGTCGTTATCCGCCGTTCCATATGGTGAATAAGCGGCGTTCCATGTACTGTCATAAAGCAGACTATCGTTGCGAACAAGGAAGCGGTAGGTCTGGGTTTGATCGAGATGATAAAGATATTCGTTGTTCAAACTGTCAAGGGCGATGGTGAGACGGGCGGAACCGGTCGGGCGGCGGAGTTCAAACTTGACTTTGAGCGTATCGGGATTGATGAGCAAAAAAATACCGTCGGTGCTGCTGGTTGCTTTGGCGATAATCTTCCCGCTGCCTGTAACCGAAAGTCCGTTGTAATTCGTCTGACTGCTCAGCCCTGCTACCAGCGGCAAGTCAAGCGAATCGACCGAGAGCATCGTCGCCGCATCAATCTTGAAGAGCCTCGCGCGGGCGACCGCATAAACAAAACCGTTCTGATGCACCACCGCGCCGCCGACATATGGCGAGCCGACGCCGCCGGTCAGGTTGCACATCTGATATTGGTTCGTCAAAGGATTGATCTTGGCCAAGTAAGGCGTGAACTGGCTGTAATAACTTGGATCGAGCGTGCCCGGATCGCCGGTCTCAATCGCCCTGCCGAACAAATCGAGCAAGTAAGGTGTGCCGCCGATGACGAAAACTTCCGAACTGTCGCGGGTGTAAGTGAAAACCGGAAAGGGAAGAGCGAGGCTTTGAATGCGGAGGTTCGCAGCGTCAAACGTTTGTGGCAACCCCGCACCCACCACCGTGCCGGAGCGGTTGAGGTTCGCCATATCAACCGGCCAGATGGTGTTGTAACATCCGGCGCGGTAGCCATGCTGCTGCGCCGGTGCGACGGAGGCGCACAAGCACAAGAAACCCATCGCAAGTGCGAAACCTGAGACGCCCGCGATGCCCGCGGTGATACATCCGGCAATGCGGCCAATCATGCGGTTAAAGATGAGCCGTTCCATCACAAATCCGTAGAGTGCAAGCCGAGCAGCAGCAGAGCGTTGCGTAGTCGTCATGGTATAAAAATTTCACCGGATTAAATCATGTTCAAAAGTATTGACCTTACATTATACTGCTGTTGCGGCTATGGAACCACCGTTGAACCGCCCGCCCGGATCCGCCCGGGGTAAATCGAAGACAAGCGGATCACGAACCTAGAATTTTTTAGCACACAAATTTTATCGCACCAACGATGCCGAAAGAATCCGTCTGGGATTATCCGCGACCGCCGCGGCTGGAACAAACCGCCAAACGCATCCGCGTCATCTTCGCCGGAAAAACCATCGCCGATACGACCCGCGCGTATCGCCTTTTGGAAACAAGCCACCCGCCGACCTACTACATTCCGCCCGAAGATGTCGCCCGAGAATATCTCACGCTGCTGCCGGAACAAAAAACTTTTTGCGAGTTCAAAGGCACGGCGGTCTATTGGACGATCAAGATCGGTGAGCGCCGGTCAGAACAGGCGGCGTGGAGTTATCCCGAACCGGCGAAAAATTATCTCGCGCTCAAAAATCATTTTGCGTTTTACGCCAGCCGCGCCGATGCATGCTTTGTAGATGACGAACAAGTGCAATCGCAACCGGGTGATTTCTACGGCGGCTGGATTACCGAGGGCATCACCGGCCCCTTCAAAGGCGCGAAAGGCACGAGCGGATGGTGAGCATTTTTAAACTGGAGCACATCGTTAAGCATTACGGCGGAACGCTTGCACTTGATGACGTGTCACTTTCGATCACTGCGGGCACATCCGTTGCACTCATCGGCTCGTCGGGCAGCGGCAAATCGACGTTGCTCAAAGTGATGCTTGGTTTGGTGGCGACGGACGGCGGCACAGCGCAGTTTGAAAACACCGTCATTGCGCCGCAGCAATCGCTCGCGCTGCGGCAACAGATGGGTTATGTGATTCAGGAAGGCGGTTTGTTTCCGCATCTCACCGTCTCGGAAAATATTGCGCTGATGGCCGAGCATCTTGACTGGCCGAAGGAAAAAATCCGAGCTCGCCTCTCAGAACTCTTCGCGCTCACGCGGCTGCCTGAACATTTCGCCGGGCGTTATCCGAAAGAACTTTCCGGCGGACAGCGGCAGCGCGTCGGCCTCATGCGCGCCTTGATGCTCCGTCCGAAAGTATTGCTGCTCGATGAGCCGCTCGGCGCGCTCGATCCGATCATCCGCGCCGACTTGCAGCACGACCTTAAAGAAATCTTTCAATCGCTCGGCGCAACCGTCGTGCTCGTTACCCACGACATCAGCGAAGCCGCGTTCCTCGCCGAAACGCTCGTCTTGCTGCATGAAGGCCGCATCGTTCAACACGGTTCGCTCGCCGAACTCGTGCGCTCGCCCGCAAGTCCTTTCGTTACGCGGTTCGTCAACGCCCAACGCAGTCCGCTCGAATCACTGCAATCCCCGCAGAGTACAATCTGATGTATAAAAAAATAAAAAAAATACTGCTTGCACTTGCGGTACTCGTCGCGGCCATGTTGCATAGCGCGGTGCCAAGCGCGGCGCAGGTCGTAAAAATCGGATCGAAAAAATTTACGGAGTCGGTCATTCTCGGCGAGGTTGCGTCGGGACTTGTGCGAAGTGCGGGTCATCAGGCCGTGCATCAAAAGGAAATCGGCGGCACAACGATTTTGTGGAATGCGTTGCTGGAGGGCGACATTGATCTCTATCCCGAATACACCGGCACGCTGATGGCGGAAATCTTCGCAGGCCGCAATATCAAGTCTGACGCGGAACTGCAGGCGGTGCTTTTAGAGAAAGGCATAAAAATGTTGAGGCCGCTCGGTTTCAACAACACCTACGCATTGGGCATCAAAGATTCCGTTGCCGCGCGGCTGGGCATCAAAACGATTTCGGATTTAAAACAACATGCCCGGTTGCGGCTCGGCCTGAGCAACGAATTTCTCAGCCGCAAAGACGGTTGGCCGGGCTTGAAAGATCGGTATGAATTGCCGCAAACGTCCGTGCAAGGCTTGGATCACGACCTCGCCTATCGCGGCCTCGAAAGCAACGCGATTGACGTGATCGATCTCTATTCGACCGACGCTGAAATCGCTTACTACCATCTCCGCATTCTCACCGACGATTTAAATTATTTTCCGCGCTACGATGCGGTGCTGCTCGTCCGCGCGGACTTGGAAAAAAAATCGCCGCAAGCCTTCGCCGCGCTGGAAAAAATGAGCGGCCAGATGACGGAAGAAAAAATGGTAAAGATGAACGCTGCATCGAAACTGCGGCGCGTGCCTGAAAATCAAATCGCCGCAGAATTTCTCGCCGAAACCTTCGGCATTAAACAAGCTGCTGCGCCGGAAGAAACGATGGTTGCCCGCTTGTGGCAAAACACGAAAGATCACCTGTCGCTCGTTGCCGTGTCGCTCTTGGCGGCGATTGCGGTGTCGATTCCGCTGGGTGTGTGGGCGGCGAAATCCAAGCGTGCGGGCGGAGTCATTCTCGGCGCGGTCGGTGTGATTCAAACCGTGCCGTCGCTCGCGCTGCTCGTCGTGTTGATTCCGGTAGCGGGCATCGGCGCGCTGCCTGCGATGCTTGCGCTGTTTCTGTACAGTTTGTTGCCGATGGTGCGGAACACCGCGACCGGCATCACGACGATCTCGCCCGCGCTCACCCAATCCGCCGCCGCGCTGGGTTTGCCGCCCGCCGCGAAACTGTGGCGCATCGAGTTGCCGATGGCGTTGCCGCAAATCCTTGCCGGTGTTAAAACTTCCGCTGTGATCAACGTCGGGACGGCGACGCTGGGCGCGCTCGTCGGAGCGGGCGGCTACGGACAGCCGATCCTCACCGGCATCCGGCTCGATGACACGTCGCTCATCCTGCAAGGCGCCGTGCCTGCCGCCGTGCTTGCGCTCGCGGTGCAAGCGTTGTTCGGTGCGGCGGAAAAAGTTTTGGTGTCAAAAGGATTATGACGGAAGCCATGAAAGAAATCTTGAAACTCATTCGGGTGAAACAATGGGTGAAGAACGGATTTCTTTTCGCCGCGCTCATCTTCGCGCAACATTTGTTCGATGCCGCGTTCGCCCTCAAAGCCCTGCTCGCGTTCATCGTCTTTTCTTTCACCGCGAGCGGCGTTTATGTCGTCAATGATATTTTTGATGCCGCCCGCGACCGGTTGCATCCCGAAAAAAAACTTCGTCCCGTCGCCTCAGGAAAAATTTCCGCCGGAACCGCGTGGCTCGTTGCGGTGGTGATGTTCATCGCTTCATCGGTAATGCTCTGGCTGTTGCCCCTGAAGTTCGCGCTCGTCATCGGGCTATACGTCGTGATGAACGTGCTGTATTCATGGCGGCTGAAGCGCGTGGTGATTTTAGATGTGCTCGTGCTGGCGTCGTTCTACGTGATGCGCGTGGTCGCGGGCGCATTCGCCATCGATGTACCGCTCTCAAGCTGGATTATTTTATGCACGTTGTTTCTTTCCATCTTGCTCGGCGCGGCGAAGCGCAAAGCGGAGTTGAAGTTGCAAGAGCGTGGGGCGACGCGCGCGGTGCTGTTGGAATACAACGAAACGTTGATCGATAAACTATTGACGGTGGCCGCAGGCGGCGCGGTTTTGAGTTACGCGCTCTATAGCGTCAGCCCGCGCACGCTGGAACTGTTTCGCACCGACGGCCTCATCTACACGACCATCTTTGTCGTCTATGGCATCTTTCGTTATCTTTACCTGCTCGATAAAAAAAGCCTCGGCGAAAATCCGACGCACTTGCTTCTGACCGACGGCGGCACGATTCTCAACCTGCTTCTGTGGATTCTTTCCGTCATCGTCATTATTTATTTCAGACCGTAATAGATTCCACAGCCCGGTGCTGCAACCTCAAATCGTAGAACGATTCACGGAAACGATTGGCGGTGCACACGCATTTACGGCCTCATCACAGCAAAGAAAACATTCAAGCGGAAATGAACCGACCGATACGGGTAGTGATTGCAAAAGCGGGGCTTGACGGGCACGACCGCGGCGCGAAGGTGATTGCTGCTGCGCTCCGCGATGCCGGAATGGAAGTCATTTACACCGGCCTGCGTCAAACGCCGGAGATGATCGTCGAGACCGCGTTGCAGGAAGACGCCGACGCCATCGGTATCAGTATTTTATCGGGAGCGCACCTCACCGTCTTTCCGCGTATTCACGCCTTGATGAAAGCGAAAGGCTTGGACGATGTATTGCTGACCGGCGGCGGCATCATTCCCGAAGGCGATATTGAAATTTTGATGCGTCAGGGCGTCGGCAGACTCTTCACGCCCGGCACGCCGACAACCGCCATCGCCGATTACATCAAAGCGTGGATCACGGAACGCGACGCGAAAAAAGTATGAGTTGAAAAATGTCCGCAGAATTGTGCAACTGGGCAAGATTGTTTATCTGCTGCGGCTCTACGACAAAACCGAACGGGAAAATTTAAGTGCTGACGAAAAGAAACAACTTTCAAAACTCGTTGTTGCACTCAAGGGCACTCAAAAAAATTGAATCGTAAAATTATTTCGACACAAACATGCTCAAGTTCTTAACCCAGATATTCGGCTCGAAGCACGATAAAGACGTCAAACGCCTCCAGCCCATCGTCGATGAAATCAATGAATTCTATGCTGAGTTTCAAAAACTTTCCGACGACGAACTCCGCGCGAAAACTTTGGAACTCAAAACCCGCATCAAAGCGCACAACGCCGACCTCGAAGCCGAGTTGGTGGCCGAGCAGGAAAAACTCAACGACCTCGATTTAACGCTCGATGATGTCCAATCCATCAAAGCTTCCATCGAGCAATTGGAAAAAGATTTGCACGCGGCGACCGAAGAAATCCTCAACGAAATTTTGCCCGAAGCCTTTGCTATCGTGAAAGACACGAGCCGCCGTCTTTCCGGCAAAGAGTGGCAGGCGGGCGGCACGAGCGTCAAGTGGGACATGGTTCCCTACGACGTGCAACTCATCGGCGGCATCGTGCTGCACGAAGGCAAGATCGCTGAGATGGGCACGGGCGAAGGCAAAACCCTCGTCGCCTCACTCCCAACATTTCTCAACGCGCTGACCGGCAAAGGCGTCCACATTGTAACCGTCAATGATTATTTGGCCGAGCGCGACCGGGAATGGATGTCGCCGCTCTACGAATTTCACGGCCTCACGACGGGCGTCATCCTTTCCGAAATGAACCCGCCCGAACGCCGGGCAGCCTACAACGCCGACATCACATTCGGGACGAACAACGAATTCGGTTTTGATTATCTGCGCGACAATATGGCGGGCGATAAAGAAGAAGTCGTGCACCGCAAGTTCAATTATGCCATCGTTGATGAAGTGGACTCCGCCTTGATCGATGAAGCCCGAACGCCGCTTATTATTTCCGGCCCCGTGCCGCAATCGAACAGTGATAAGTTTATTGAGCTGAAGCCCAAGGTTCACCGGCTGGTGCAGATGCAGCAAAATTACGTCGCCAAAATCTTGGGCGAAGCCGCAGCGACCATTACCGAGAAAACGAAAGAGTGGGAATTCACTGCAGGACTTGCTTTGCTACGGGCGAAACGCGGTCAGCCGAAAAATAAACGGTTGCAAAAAATGCTCGGCGAACCGGGCAACATGCAGCTGATGACGGCGGTCGAAAATGAATTTCTCAAGGACAACTCGAAGCGGATGCACGAAGTCGACGACGAACTTTTTTTCTCCGTCGATGAGAAAAGCCACATCATCGATCTCACCGAAAAAGGCCGCGAAGTGATGACCGATGATCACCACGATAAAGATTTCTTTCTTCTGCCCGACGTCGGCACCGAGATCGCTAAAATTGAAAACGAGGAATCGCTTTCGCCTGCCGAGAAGCAACACAAAAAAGATGAACTCTACCGCTTGTTCAGCGACCGCTCCGAACGCATTCACAACGTCGCGCAACTGCTCCGCGCGTATTCGCTCTACGAAAACGAAAAAGAATACATCGTTCAGGAAGGCAAGGTGATGATCGTCGATGAATTCACAGGCCGCGTGCTGTCGGGACGGCGGTATAGCGACGGGCTGCATCAAGCACTTGAGGCGAAGGAAGGCGTAACGATTGAAGGCGAGACGCAAACGATGGCGACGGTGACGCTGCAAAATTTTTTCAAGCTCTACAAGAAACTCGCGGGCATGACGGGCACGGCGGAAACCGAAGCCTCCGAGTTCTTCGATATTTACAAATTGGACGTGGTCGTCATTCCGCCGAACCGTCCGCTCGCGCGGGCAGACCGCGAGGACTTCATCTACAAAACGAAGCGCGAAAAATACAACGCCGTCATCACGCAAATCGAAGAACTCCGCACGAAAGGTCAGCCGGTGCTTGTCGGCACGACGAGCGTCGAAGTTTCCGAAACGCTGTCGCGGATGCTGAAGATGAAAAAGATTCCGCACAATGTTTTGAACGCCAAACAAAACCAGCGCGAGGCGGAAATTATTGCGCAGGCGGGTCAGAACGGTACGGTAACGATTGCGACCAACATGGCCGGACGCGGCACGGATATTAAACTCGGCGCAGGCATCAAAGAAGTCGATGGCCTGTTTATTCTCGGCACCGAGCGGCACGAAGCTCGCCGGATTGACCGTCAGTTGCGCGGACGTGCGGGACGGCAAGGCGATCCGGGCGTCTCACAATTTTATGTGTCGCTGGAAGATGATTTGATGCGGCTGTTCGGCTCCGACCGCATTGCGGGCATCATGGATAAAATCGGTCTCGAGGAAGGCGAGATGATTCAGGCGAAGATGGTTACGAAATCGATTGAGCGGGCGCAGCGCAAGGTTGAAGAACAAAACTTCGCCATTCGCAAACGCTTGTTGGAATACGACGATGTGATGAACCAGCAGCGCGAGGTCATTTATGCGCGTCGCCGCAATGCGCTGTTCAAAAACCGCTTGCGTCTCGAACTCTTTGATTTACTCCGCGATTATTCGGATAGCGTGGCCGCCGAGTTCTACAAAGACTTGGATATTGAAGGCTTGAAAGAAAAAGTGTTCCGCGAAATTTCCGTCATGGTTGATCTTGGCGATAAAGAGTTTGAAAAACTCGGCGCGGACGGCATCGCGGATAAAATCTATGAGACGGCGACGGCGTTCTACAAACGCAAAGAGCATGAATTGGGCGATGAGATGATGGGACGCATCGAAAAGTTTGCGGTGCTCGGCACGATTGACGACAAGTGGCGCGAACACCTCCGCGACATCGATGAATTGAAAGAAGGCATCAACCTGCGTGCTTACGGCCAGAAAGACCCGTTGCTCGAATACAAGCAGGAAGCCTTCAAACTCTTTGAGGATTTGATGGGTGCGATTGCAACCGATTCGCTCTCGATTGCTTTCAAAACTTTTCCGGTGGAAGCGGCATCGATTCCGCAGCAACCCAAAAGCCGGGTGCGTAAAGAACGGCTCGTGGCCAAGCACGCTTCGGCGGGGACGATGGTAGATAACGTGCGGCGCAACCAGCAAGAGTCGGGCGAGGTAGATGTTGCCGAAGCTCCGGCGAACGGTCAGCAAGGCGGCTATGAAGATCAGGCGGATCAACCCAAGCAGCAACCGATTCGGGTGACGAAAGCCCCGGGCCGCAACGATCCGTGTCCGTGCGGCAGCGGTAAGAAGTATAAAAACTGCCACGGCAAAGCGTGAGAAACCCTCTGTCCCGCTTGTGACGGGACATCTCCCTTTGTTAAAGGGAGAGATGGAAAACAAATACATCTTTATCTTTTTGATGCTTTTCTCTCTTTTCACCTTCTTTGCATCAATCACTTTCCCCTTTGCGAAAGGGGAGTGCAGAGGGGTTAAAATGCGGACTTGACAGTCAAAGAAAAATCATTTAGACTTGCGTTCGATTTTTTATTCAAACCAGCGATTGCATGAGACAACCACTACCACGCGATTACATGAAACCTATTCAAACAAATCCCTTCGGAATGACTCACGTCCGTTCATGCACGCTCCGTGCCTGTATTGCGGCGGCCTCTTCAAAAATTCCCGCCATAATTTCCGCCATATCGATCCTGTTTGTCTTGTTGTATCCGACCTTCACTTCGGCGCAAACTTCGCTCACGAAATCTGCCGTTGAAAAAGATGCAACCGCCGTCCGGCCAGTATCTATTCAGGCTCTTCGCGACCAAACGCCTATCGAACGAAAATCCGAAGAGCGGAAATCTTTGCCGCCTGCGAAGGTGGAAGCAAAGTCGGCATCGGTGGTGGTGCTGACCTACACGTTTGATGTCCCCGAAGCCGTTCGGGCGCAAAAGGGCAGCGGTGAATTTGTTACTGAAATCAAGGCGCTGACGCCGGAACATGCGCTGGCGAATTACATCTATCCCGTGCCGTCCTATAGTTTTCCGGTGCAAGGCCGTATTGTTTCGGCGCGAATGATTGGCCGCGCGGGCGAAGGCGCGGTGAAGGCCTCACTTCAGGCTTCTGATAAAATCGGCACGGACGAAACCAAAGGGCTGGCAACGGCGGCGGGAGCGAAAGAACAAACCGTGCGCAGTTTCGTTGCTGCCACCGGTTCGTATCCGCCGCAGGAAATCAGTTGGACGTTCGGCGGCGTGATGCGCGGCACGGAAATTTCCATGATCTCACTCTCGCCCTATAGTTACACGCCTGCGACCGGCACGCTGCGATATGCCACCGAACTCAAAGTTGAAATTACTTTGGCCGCCGCACCGGACGGAGTGCTCGGTGCGGGGTCGCCATCGAGCCGGTTCAAGATCGGCGTCGGTGAATCGGAACTGATGCGGCGGACGCCGATGGCGCGTCGCGCGTTTTCGAAGTCGGAGGCGGTGCTCGGAAAAAACTCAGCATCGAGTTTGCCGTCAAACCCTGCGGATAAATCAGTGGCGGGGGCAGTGGGGACGGGAAGCCTGCCGGGGTCAATCGGGCAATCGCCGACCGGCGCGGTGATGAATTTATCATCGGCATTCACGCCCGTTGGTTCGCCGATTCTGCCGCAGTTGCCGGTGCAGCCGAAGTACCGCATCATTGTTGCGGCGGACGGGATTTACCGCGCCGGTTACTTCGAGTTTCAGGACGCTCTGTTCGGTCAGGATTTTTTCAATGCCGACCCGCGCACTTTTCGCATGTTTAACAAAGGCAAGGAAGTGCCGGTGCTCGTCAGCGGCGAAGCGGACGGAAAGTTCAACCGTGAAGATTACATCGAGTTCTTCGGCGAACGCCATCGCCCCGCCGCCGACCCCGAGCGGCCTGATGTGTGGAGCGATCCTTACACCGACGAGAACGTGTATTACTTTTATTGGGAGCAAACCGCAACCTCCACCAATCGCGGCCTGCGGCTGATCGAATCATCGGCGGAAATCAAAGGCACTGTGCCCGCGAACTTTCAGTTGCGGGGCAACTCGTTTCGCGCGACCGAGCATTTTGAATCGGATGGCATCGGCGTGCGGTTGAGCAACGTCTATGACGATTACCGCGGTTCGGCGGAATATCTCAAAACCCGCAACCACAGCGACGCCCGCGACCTCCTCTTTTGGCAGGACGTGCCGTTCGGCAAACAATTGCCGTTTGATGCCCGCTTGCCTTTTCCTGATCAAGGCAGCCGGGGCAGAGGCGATTCGCTGCGGGTGAAGATTGCCCTGAGCGGCCTGAGCATCGTCGACAGCATTACGCCGCTGGATGTGGAGCTGCAAAACACGGCCATCATCTCGCTCGGGCCGAAAGGCATCGGCGGTAAAACCGTAGCTACGGCGTCGTGGGGATCGACGAAGCAGGAAAAATACATCGTTAATGCCGCCCTCAATCCGTCGGTGTTCAACACCGGCGATTTGAACGCCGATGCGGATAATCAACTTCAGATTTACAACTTCGATCAATACACCTCACCGAAAGCGCAAGCCCGTGCGTTTCTGCTCAATTGGTTTGAGGTAACTTACCGCCGTCTTTACAAAGCCTATCAAGACGAAATCAACTTCACGATTCCGCCCGAATCGCGTACCAACCCGACCGGTCCGTCGGGACGCTACGAATTTGAGATCGGCGGTTTCACCACGCCCGATATTGAAATCTATAAAAAAGGCGTTGGTCGCCTGACCAACTTCATCATTGAGGAATACCTTGAACCGCAGCCGGACTTATCGAAAAAGAAATTCTACCGCGCCCGCTTTCAGGATTACGTGGTTGATCTGGAAACCTCGTTCTATTATGCGTTGCCGACGCTCAACAAAAAATTGCCGCGCCGCTTCGAGAAAATCGCGCCGGCAAATTTATTCAACCCGCCGCTTCGCCTGACGGATAAAGCGAATGCTTACAATTTCATCATCATCACTTCAAGCCGGTTCGCCGACGAAACCGACGTCCAGAAGCCGACGAGTGAAGTCAGCCGGTACCGCCAATGGCGGCAACAACGGCTCAAAGAATTGGGCGAGCCGGACAGCGTGCTCGTAACCACGGTCGAAAGTATTTACGATGCGTTCAGCAACGGTATTAAAACGCCGCACGCCATCCGCGACTTTCTGGACTTCGCTTATCACGAGTGGCAAACCCCGCCGACCTATATTCTCCTGCTCGGCGACGCGAACCGTACTTACAAAACGACCGCCGACTTTGTGCCGACCTTTCAAATCCAAACCCTCGCATTCGGCGCGGCCTCTTCCGACGGCTGGTTCGTGATGGTTGATGGTCTCGATGCCCGCGGCCAAGCCGACATTTTGCCCGACATGGAAATCTCGCGCGTTCCGGCAAAGTCTCGTGCGGAGATTGGAACTTACCTCAACAAACTCATCGGCTATGAACAAAACCGCAATCAACCGGCGGTTTGGAAAAATACCGTGTCGATGATCGCCGGTGATCAATCCAACGACGATGGCACAAGGTCGGCTGTATTTGTACAGCAGGAAGATGATCTGATTAAAACATCTCTTGCGCGTAACTACTTTATCAAACGCTTTAATACCTCGCTTGGTCGCAATGCAGAGCCAAACAATCCACCTGATCCGTATCGCAAAACCGGTGCCGACGTGCAGGCGCAGCTCAATCAAGAGGGCACGCTCATCCTTAATTTTATGGGGCACGGCGGCGGCGGCATCTGGTCGGATAGTCAAGTGCTGACGCTCGAAGCCGCCAATCAACTCTCGAACCTCGACCGCCTGCCATTCGTAACCAGCATGACCTGCTTTACCGGCGCGATTGACAATGAAAACGGCACGCCTGTCCTTACCGAATCACTGATCAACAATCCCAACGGCGGCGCGATTGGCGTCATCGCTTCAACCTCCGTAGGATGGCTGCGCAACGACGACTTCATGGCGCAGTCGGTGTTCGATTTTATGCTGACCGAACAGTATCAAGACCTCGCCATCGGCGACATGATGTTCCGCGCTAAAATCCGGTACTTTTTGGCATACAGCGAGGCGTGGGAACAAGCCGCGTCGATGATGCACCAGTACAACATCTTCGGCGATCCGGCCTTGCGTCTCTCGATTCCCAAACGGCAAACTGCCGAACAGAAACCGCGGATCACTTGGGACTTACGCTCGCACATCGCTGCGCCTGGCGATACGCTGTATGTCCGCGGCAAAATTGAACCGGATGCCGGAAAACCGTCCGTGAACGGCGGCATTATGTTCGGCAGGCTCACCGATCAAAATAATTTTGACGTGATTGATACCCTCGCGTCCGAATCCGTAACTTTTCCGATCCGTGTCAGCCGCGACACCTTCAACGTAGCGATCCCTATTCCCGCCAAGTATCGCAGACTTGTGAACGGCCAGACTTTTACCGGCGGACAATTGAAAGTTTATGGTGTTTTCTCGGGCGAAGATGCGGGTGGCTTTGTGAAGTTCAGTACCGCCGCGCCGTTCTTCCGCAGCGTCGTGCCCTCCGAGCCGGTCATGGCCGCGGTGGGGAAGCCGCTTGGATTTAGCATGAGAGTCGACACCAAAACGCCGCTTGCAAATATTTATGTCAATGCGACGGTGCAGCAATATCAACCGGCGACGAACACCTACACGCAGGTGTTCAATCAAGACCTTCCGGCGGTGAGCGTCGGCAACGGCGTGTATCAAACGAGCGACGTCGTTCCGGCGAGCGTCATGCAGCGCGGCAACAAGGTGATTTACCAAGCCTCGGCGCGCACGACCTTAAATCTTAATTCAATCTCCGAGCAATTCACCGAAACCATCGGTAAACTCACCGATGCCGCCGCCGCCGCGGAAGCAAAGACCGGCCTTGCGCAATACTACGACAACCGAACGATTGATTTTTACATTGATAACCGTAACGGCGGCGATGCGCCCGTGCTCGGTGCCCGCATCTACAACTGGAGCGACACCACCGCGCGCAACGTGAAAGTTTCCTTCTACCAAAACTCCGTCCGCAACGCGAGCGCAGGCGCAACCGCGCCAACCTTTCGCACGGACAGCACGATCACATTGCTCGGCACGGCCACGGTTCAAAGCGTCGCGCCCGATTCCTCCGTGCTCGCCACGATTCCGATTCCCGCATCGTTTTTGGTGTCGCAAAGTTTTCAAATCGCCGTAGCGGTTGCTGCCGATACGACGGGCGGAAACTATGATGTCAATCCGCAAAATGATTTATCCAATCAGCGGCGCATTACCTACAACCTCATTCGCGTCCGCAAGAACGAAACGAAAAGTTACGCCCTCGATGAAGACGCAACCCTGAGTTACGACGTCGGTACGTTCAGTAAAGACGGATACCTGCGCGTTTCGCTGGAGCCGGAAGCGGTGATTGTCCAACAGCCGCAAAACTTTTATGTGAAGCTCGCCGCATCGCAAACCCGCGGCGGCTACCGCATCGAACCCGCCGATACCGGCCTCATGATCAGCGAAACGAAACCGGCGAAACTGACGCTGCGCTACGACACGACGGGACTGAACAGTGCGCAATCCGTAACCGCCGCCGGTTACCGGTTCAGCGATGAAATCCAACGGTGGCTGAAAGTCCCCGTCCAGCAACGCATCGCAAGCACATCTTTACTCGATGTCAATAAGTTCGGTACCTACACGCCGATGCGCACCGACGATAAAACGGGGCCGACGGTTACGCTCGGCATTCAGGGACAAGTCTATACCAAAAACGGATTCGCCCCGAAACGCCCGCGCATCACCGCCACCGTGCAAGACCTCAACGGCGTTTATCTGGACTATACGTTCGTGAAAGTGATTCGCAACGATGTGGAAATTGACGCCGCATCGAAACTCGCCAAAGTCAGCGTGCCGCTCACGACGACCAACGCCAATACGGTCGGCATTACTTACAGCGACGAATTTGCCGCCGGAACGCACCGGGTCAAGTTTATTTTTTATGACGCCAATCTGGGAGTTGTAGAGTCGGAAGAAATGATTTTTCAAGTGCAGGATGAATTTGAAGTCGAGGTGTTTGGCAACTATCCGAACCCGTTCAAAGATTTTACGTACATCGCATATGAAATTCGCAGCAATCCGAGCGTCGATAATCTTGAGATCAAGTTTTATACGGTCGCAGGCCGCCTGATTAATACGTACAACCGCAAGACGAACAAAGTCTCCGGCTTCGAGACGACGAACGACGATTTCCCCGAAGAGACCGGTCCGCACGTCGTTGCGTGGAACGGCACGGATGAATTCGGCAATCCGGTTGCCAACGGATTGTATTACGCCAAAGTCCGCGCGACGCTGCAAGGCAAAGTCTCCGAAAAGATTTTAAAGATTGTCAGACTGCGATGAACCCCTCTGCACTCCCCCTTTGGCAAAGGGGCGATGTCCGCAAGGACAGAGGGATTGAACTGGCTTCAACGATGATGCAGATGATGAAACGACAATGAATCACCGAAAAATGAATGTTCTAAAAAATCTTCTTGCAAGCCGAAGGAATTTGGCAATTGCATGTTTGCTGCTGCTCCCGCTGCAAACCGTTTCGGCGCAATCAAGCGACCGATACACCGCCGCATTCCTCGACATTCCGCTCGGTGCCCGTGCCCTCGCTCTGGGCGGACAGTATTCGCCGATTGACAACGCCGACGGCACCGCCTTCTTTTGGAATCCCGCCGGTGTCGCTTTCACGAAAGACATGACGGTTACGACGATGTACTCGAACCAATTCGGCTCGCTCGGCAATCCGCTTTCGGCCTATTTCCACATTGGCTACGCACAGAGTTTGGGTAAAGGCACCTCGATTGCGGTCAACTGGATTCGCAATTCGGTCACGAACATTCCGCTCACCGATGATCCGAGGGATATAAACGGTTCGATTAACATCACCGATATTTTTACCCGCATCAAGGACGGTTCGCTGGGCAACAGCGGCGCGACGTTTTCGAACGCCGACGATGCGGTATCGGTGTCGATTGCCCGCGTGATTGCGAGCAACTTCAACTTCGGGTGGCAATATTTCAGTGTGCCGATTGAACTGCCTATAGGGGTGAACTTTCGATACATCCGGCAAGGCTTTTCGGGCAACGACGTTCGGGTCAATTTTTCCGGCTCGGGTATCGGCGTGGACGTCGGCGCGATGCTGAAATTTAAGGTCGGCGACTTCGTGGCCAATCCGAACTACGGCGACTTCGCCTTCGGTTTCGCAGCGAAAGATTTGTTCAATACGCCTATCGCATGGAATACCGAATCGCGCGTCAAGAGTTCGATCTACCGCTCGTTCATTATCAGTATATCTTATCAGCAGCCGGTAACATTTATTGCGAGCACCTTGACGGGGCTTTACACGCGCAACACGAAAGATGCAGGCTTGACGTCGCTTGGCTTGGAATACCGTTTCCGCGATTTGATTGCGTTGCGGGTTGGCAGTTACGATCAGGCGGTTACGCTCGGGGCGGGATTATTTTTGTTCAGGGCGGTGGTGATTGACTATGCGTATCAATACAGCGAATTGGGGTCGCCGCACCGCATCGGCCTGACGCTGAACCTCACAAGGCTCATTCAATAATGAAAAAAACATTCAGCAATTTCGCCGTGCTATTGCTCGTAGGTGCAAGCTTGATGGTCAGTTACGGCTGTCCGGACGAGACAGTGTTTCCCGCGCCCGCACCCCCGGTGTTCGCCCTGCGCAGTTCCGATACCGCTACCGTACCGACGGGCATTCGTTCGGTTTACGGGGAAAAGGCGATTCACTTGGAATGGTTTCGAAACCGCGAGTTCAATTTGGGGGGCTACCGCATTTACCGTACATCGCAAATCATTGACAACCGTCCGGTCAATTTCCGTCTCTACAAAGATATTCCGCTCCGCTCACAAGACCCCGACACGGCGTTTGATGATTTCGGTGTGGTTATAGATACACTGTATCATTACCGGTTGAAAGCATACAACACGGAAGATATTGAGAGTTCATTTTCCGACTCGATTGCACAGTATAAACTGGCACTCGCTCCGTTTGCACTGTTGCCCAGCGGCGGCGTTGTTTCCGTACTGTCGCTAGATGATTTGACGCTGAGTTGGAATACTTCCAACATAGGTGGAGGAACGGGATACAGTGCTGTCCATTTGTATGAAGACAACGATGGAAGCGACGCATTAGATAGCTGCGCCTTCATTGCTTACGAGCAATACGGCGGCTCTTTCGGCGGCGAGGTTAGTCAAACTTACAGTGCTATCAAAACGAACTCAAACACGCGTCTATTCAAGCCGCTCGTGAGCGGGAAAGTGTATGAATGGTTTGTAACTACACTACCAAACGGTGCCGATTACTCTACACCTCACGCCGCGACCTCTCGCATCGAACGCTTCACGCTTCAGCAAACCACGCTTCGACCCATGGTGCAGCAATCCGCACGCAGGACATCTTCATCTCGACCCAAAAAATGAACGCCATGAAAAAAAAGATTTGTTCCGTCGCCTTGCTTGTGTTAATTTCGGTTGCCCATTCCGCTCATTCCCTTTATGCGCAGGGCGTCTTTGATGGTACGCGGGCGGGCGGCGGCGATGGTATTCAACGCGCATCGTCATACCAAGTCGGCAGTGCTGAAGGCATTCAGATTGAAGTAAATCTTTGGGGACAAGTCGGACGTCCCGGTCGGTTCCGGGCGGCTTACACGACTGATTTGATCGCTCTCTTATCCGAAGCAGGCGGCCCGACTGCGAACGCAAAGTTGGATGAAGTTAAAATCATTCGTTACGTCCGTCAGGATACTTCGCGGTTTGCTCGCGGCGATTCGTCGGTCGTAGAAAAGTTGGTGCGGGTGGACTTATCAAAGTTTGTGGAATACGGCGAACAAAGCAACATTCCACCGCTTTACAGAGGCGATACAATTATCGTACCGGGCGATGCTTTGAGTGTCTTTCAGCTATTTGTGGGTATTATTGGCAGCATTGCCGGTCTGATCAATACTGCGATTTTGATTGTTACATTAACCAATCGGTAAATCCGTATCAGTAAACCAACTTTGCATTCTCTTAGAGTTCCGTAGAGATTTTTCAAACCACGCCGCTGGTTGCCTCGCAATACGGGCAGCAGCGATTAGCCTCAACCACTTTTTTTGAAGCCGACACTAACTTTCCGGAGGATGATATGAAGAAAAAACTGTTACCAATTTTTCTGAGCCTTGTGCTTTTCTTTGGACTCTGCGCAGACCTTGCCGCGCAATATGTCTACACCGCTTCAAGCCGTCTGAACCGGACGCAAGAAGCCCGTGTGCCGAAAAACGGCTCACTCACATTTTACAATCACCTTGACTTTTTCACGGCGGCAGACGGATACAAAATCACCGGCATCGAGTCAATTGCGCAGTGGATTGTCCGCAACTCCGTGCACTTGGACTACGGTGTAACCGACAACATTCTGCTCGCCGTTAATCCGACGATCTACCAAGACATACATTACTTTGATTCGGAAGCCAACACGCCGGTCGACAATGTCATTGTAACTGCAAAGTTTGGTTCGTTCGGTTTCGGCAACGAATACTTTTACGCCGGTTTGATGGCGAACGTGCTTATTCCCGTTGCTAATCGCCGCAACAGTTACGGTAATCCTTACACCGCCGGTGGCACGGAACTTGGCCTTAACCTGCTGCTTTCATATTACGCCGATAACCTCTTCCCGCAAGAATCCTTCGGCGTTCATCTCAACCTCGGCTACTACAACTATTTCGATAACGGTAAGAATATCTCGAACCGCAACGAATTTGAATACATCGTTGAGTCAGCCACTTCATCGTTTAACTACTCCATCGGCATAAAGTATCCGACGGCGTTTGTCGACCTGATGCTGGAGTTTTGGGGGAACTCGTTTATTCGCAAGCCACCCGAGATTGCTTATACCCGCGAGAATCTTTCGTTCGTTACCGTTGGATTTCGCATCAAGCCGTTGAACTTCGTCAGCGTTTCACTTACCGGCGATGTACTCGTCTCAGGCCGTGAAGATGAAACGACCTACGATGGCAGCTACAGCATCTTACCGCAACCGGCTATCAACCCGCAGAACTACGCTCCATGGCGCATCGCGCTCGGTATTCAACTCAACATTCTGCCGGTGAGCTATTTCTCGACCGGCGACCCGCGCAACGTCGATCTCAATCCTGAGAATCAAGGTTCGGACGTCATTCGCAAACTTGAGGACATCAACGAAGATAAAGAAACAACCGCCCGTAAAGTGGAAGAACTTCGCAAACGCCGCCAAGATGTTGAAAAGAATTTGAACCAACTCAAGCAAATCCTGAAAGAAGGTGAACCGGCACCTGCGCCATCAACTGCACCCACCGCGCCGCCGCCCGTTACGCCTCCGCCGTCAGACTCTTCAAAGACGACGCCGAAATAATCATCGGCAATGCCGACTGAAATTGAAAAAGCCTCTGAGAGTTCAGAGGCTTTTTTATTCACTAGACTTCTTTCATATGTCATTGCGAGGAGTACAGGCAACGAAGCAATCCGGCAATTCCTCTTAGATTGCTTCGCGCCGCTCGCAATGACACAGGACTTATGAAAGAAGTCTACTGAATGACATGTCGGAGAGAAAGAAAAATTACTCCTTCGCAATCGCCTGAACGCCGCGACCGGCGGTTTCGGCGGGCGGCAGCGGATCATAACGCTGGCCGGGAATTTTTTTACCGACGACTTCAAAGACTCGAATCGGCTGCGCTTTGCCTTGAACGGTGATGTCGGCAATCTCGCGCGTCTGACAAAATTCCTGCACGTGCTCGTTGGTGTATTCCGAAATCAAAATGTACGTCCCGAACGCTTTGTTTGCCGCTTCAAGCCGCGACGCCAAATTCATCGCATCGCCCATCGCCGTGTAACTGAATCTGGCCTGCGAACCCATGTTGCCGACGATGACTTTTCCTGTATTAACCCCGATGCGGCATCGCAACTCCGGTCTGCCTTCCGCTTTCCACTTCGCCCGCAATTCCGCCAGTTTCTCCTGCATCTCAACCGCCGCCCAGCACCCGCGCTTCGCATGATCTTCCATTGCAATCGGCGCGCCCCAGAATGCAACTACCGCATCTCCGACATATTTATCTAATGTGCCGCCGGACTTCAGCACAATGTCCGTCATCGCGCCCAGATATTCATTGAGCAACACGACTAACTCTTCCGGCGGCAAAGCTTCCGAGATATTTGTAAATCCTTTGATGTCGCTGAAGAGCATCGTTAGCTCACGCTTCTCGCCGCCGAGCCGAAACTGATTCGGATTGCTGATCAATTGATTGACGACCTCAGGATCGAGGTACGCATTGAAGTAGCCGCGAATGACTTTCTTCTGCCGTGATTCGGTCAGGTATTGATAAACGATGCTGACGATATACGCAAGCAACACCGCCGCCGCGAACGGAACGAGTTTCAGCAAAACGCGCTGCTCGAAAAGTATATTCGAAAACCGCACAACGAGCCAGAACACCATGAGCGATAACGCAATCGCGCCGACTTCGGTGATGAACTCTACAGATGAATTGCCGCGATGAAAGAAGTAAGCCGCGAGCACGGATACCAAAAGTCCCGCGCCCAGCACGATTAACTTTTGCTGCACCGGCAACGCGAGAAAAAACGGCAGCGGGCCGTAGCCGGAGATAAATACATACAGGCTGAAAAGCCCAGCCGATACTGCCGCCGCAGTCAGTCCCGACAGCAGGTAGAGCGTAAATGTATCCGTGATTTTAATACGCTTGACGGAAACACACAACGCGAAAAGCAAATAGCAAATCGCCAGCAGCGCGAGCAGCACGAGGCTGCCATCAGCGGGCGTGATGAACTTGCCGTCTAAAAAATTTTGAACCGCCGTCGCGTGAAGCTCCACGCCGTACATCTGATTCTGATCTTCACGTCCGCCGCTATACATCGGCACCACGAACAAATCCTTCGATTCGGGATACATCGGCCCGATGATGCAAATTTTTCCTTTCAACTTTCCCGATTGCAGAAGTCCCAGCGGCGGCAAGCCAATGGCGGGATCACCGGCATCGTCGAACAAATCTTCCGCCCACAAACTCCGCAGCGATTCATCTTTGATGAGCGCAAGGGAATCCATGCCGGTTTGACGCATCGCTTCACGGAACTTCTCTGTTTCGGGGCGGCTGAAAAATGTGCGGTCGTCTAAAATTTGCTCGGCGGAGTATTCCTGAAATGAAGAACTCGGCCCGTAGTAATTGAGCAGCACGGATTCACCGTCGTAAAAGGTCGGAATGTTTTTACCGGCAAAACTAAAATCACCGTCGGACGTTTGCGCGATGGAATCGGGCGTGTTCAAAAATACTTTGGCGATTGCGTAGCCGAACGAGAGTAACTCGCGGCCAAGATATTCGCTGGCCGGATGATACCGCCGGGCGATGCCGTCGGCGTCGTTGCGCACGAAGACGATGCCGGTGCTGGCGCGGGGCGTGTTCGTAAAAATATTTTGAAGCGGCAGTTCTTTAATGCTGGTGTATTCGATGCGCTTCTCACCGGTTTCATAGCGTCCGGCCAAAACAACGTTGCCGTACTCCGTAATCGCGTTTCGGAAAGCGTTGTCGTTTTGCTCGGACGAAACTTCATCGAGCAGCAAGTCAAACGCGACGACTTTCGCGCCCGCCCGGTTGAGGTTCTGCACGATGCGGGCGTAGTAGTCGCGCGGCCACGGCATGTTTCCGACGACCTTTTGCGCGGCGTCGTTGATCGAAATCAGAATGACGCTGGAGTTTTGCTTCAGCGTGGTATCGACACCGCGGGCATTGAACTTGTTATCGAGCAGTTTATTCTCAAGGTTATTGAACACGCCGAGCGAAGAAATACCTGCCGAAACCAGCACCAATAGCGGCGCGATGAAAATGGCGATGAACCAGATGTTGCCAAAAACTTTGGTGCGCAGAAAGGTGAGTATCGATGCGATCATATCATGCTCCTAAGAAATTAAAGTGCGCTACGGTTTGATGGAAAAAGATAGGCAAAGCCAAGGCGTTCAAAAAACGGATCGCGGCTTGAACTTTAACCGCATGGCCGCAAGGCGACTCCGTAACCTTCATGCAAAAAATCCGGCGAACAAAGGCGGCAGTCGCAAACGCAAATCAAAGCCATGTTTACCGGCAACACATGCGATACAAAAATTTTCATGCGGGCGAATGGCGCGGACGCTTCGAAATTTTTTTCGGAATCGAATTTTGGAATCGAACGCATCGCCGTATATTTGCCCCGCAATTACTGACATCCCCATTATCTATGGACACGGTGTTAGCAGCAGTGAAGCCCCAACGGTTTCAAGGCTGACCAAGCGGAAACGCTTTCGTGTCCATACCTCGCGCATCCGAACCGTTGTGCGATATAAACTTCACGAAAGCCTTTTCTGCCAATGCGGAAAAGGCTTTTTGCTTTTCATCAGGTTCTCTCGTTACATTTTTTCAACTCAGTCCATTTATTTCATGTCGAAACACTTTTTCACGTCGGAGTCCGTTTCCGAAGGGCATCCCGACAAAGTTGCCGATCAAATTTCCGATACGATTCTCGATGCGATCTTGGAGCAAGATTCCGAATCGCGCGTCGCCTGCGAAAGTTTCGTAACGACGGGACAAGTCGTCGTCGGCGGCGAAATCACGACCGAAGCTTATATCGAAGTGCCCGATCTCGTCCGCAAGATCATCACCGACATCGGCTATACGAAAGGCGAATACATGTTCGAAGCCAAATCGTGCGGCGTGCTCTCGGCGATTCATGCCCAGTCGCCCGACATCAACCGCGGCGTCGATAAAAAGAAAGCCCGCGGCAAAGCGAGTTTGGATCAAGGCGCAGGCGATCAGGGCATGATGTTCGGCTATGCGTGCAAGGAAACGCCTGAACTGATGCCCGCCGCGATTACCTACGCGCATCAACTCGTCAAGCGGCTTGCCGACGTCCGCAAGCAAGGCAAAGAAATGACTTACCTCCGCCCCGACGCCAAAAGCCAAGTCACCCTCGAATACGACGGCAACGAGATCATTCGCATCGATGCAATCGTCGTGTCAACGCAGCACGATCCCGAACCGAAAGGCGTTTCAGAATCGCAGTGGCAGAAAAAAATCAATGATGACGTCATGGCGTGCATCGTCGATAAAGTCATTCCGAAAAAAATGCTCGATGGCAAGACGAAGTTTTTCGTCAACCCGACCGGACGCTTTGAAATCGGCGGACCGCACGGCGACACGGGACTGACGGGACGCAAGATCATCGTCGATACTTACGGCGGCGCAGCCCCGCACGGCGGCGGCGCGTTCAGCGGCAAAGATCCCTCGAAGGTCGACCGTTCCGCTGCATATGCCGCGCGGCATATCGCAAAGAACGTCGTTGGCGCAGGGCTGGCCGACAAGTGCACCGTGCAAGTTTCTTACGCCATCGGCATCGCACAACCGACCTCGATCCGCGTCGAGACGCACGGTACGGGCTTCAAAGGAATTTCAGACGCGGAAGTTGAAGAGAAAGTGAAACGGATTTTTGACATGCGTCCGCGCGCCATCACCGAACGGTTTAGACTCACGAAACCCAAAGGCTGGAAATATGTCGACACCGCCGCCTACGGCCATTTCGGGCGCGACATTTTTCCGTGGGAAAAACTGGACAAGGTGAACGAACTGATGCGCGCTTTCAAGTAAATATGAACTGATTTTTTTTTCTTAACGCAACTTAAACACGATCAAAAATGATTGAGACACCGAAGCCAACGAAAAAACTTCCGTACAAAGTTAAAGACCTCTCGCAAGCCGAGTGGGGACGCAAAGAAATCCGCCTTGCCGAAGCCGAGATGCCTGGCCTGATGCAGCTTCGCTCGGAGTTCGGCCCGAAGAAACCGTTCAAAGGCGCACGCATCTCCGGCTGCTTGCATATGACAATTCAAACCGCCGTACTGATCGAAACGCTGAAGGAACTCGGCGCGGAAGTTCAATGGTCATCGTGTAACATTTTCTCGACGCAAGATCACGCGGCGGCGGCGATTGCGGCGGCGGGCATTCCCGTCTATGCGTGGAAAGGCCAGACGGCGGAAGAGTCCGATTGGTGCATCGAGCAAACACTGTTCTTCCCCGATGGCCAACCGCTCAACATGATCTTGGACGATGGCGGCGACCTTACCAACATGGTGCTTGATAAATACCCCGAACTCATTCCGAACGTCAAAGGCATTTCGGAAGAGACGACGACGGGCGTGCACCGCCTTTACGAGCGCGTCAAGAACGGCACGCTGCCGATGCCCGCAATCAACGTGAACGATTCGGTTACGAAATCGAAGTTCGATAACAAATATGGTTGCCGTGAATCGCTCGTCGATGCGATTCGCCGCGCGACGGATGTGATGATGGCAGGCAAAGTCGCTGTCGTAGCGGGCTTCGGCGACGTCGGCAAAGGCTCGGCGGATTCGCTGCGCGATTCCGGCGTCCGCGTGATCGTTACGGAAATCGATCCGATCTGCGCCTTGCAAGCCGCGATGGAAGGCTTCGAAGTCAAGCGCATGATCGATGCGGTGAAGGAAGCCGATATTGTTGTAACCGCGACGGGCAACAAAAACATCATTACGGAAAAACATTTCCGCGCGATGAAAGACAAAACCATCGTGTGCAACATCGGCCACTTCGATATTGAAATCGATATGGCGTGGCTCAACAAAACTTTCGGTCAGACGAAAGACACGATCAAGCCGCAAGTCGATTTGTATAACATCGATGGCAAAGACATCATCGTGCTCGCCGAAGGCCGCTTGGTAAACCTCGGTTGTGCGACCGGCCACCCGTCGTTTGTAATGTCGGCCTCGTTCACCAACCAAGTGCTCGCGCAGTTGGAACTGTGGGACAATGCCAGCAAGTATGAGAACAAAGTCTATACGCTGCCGAAACACTTGGATGAAAAAGTTGCACGGTTGCATCTGGCCAAAGTCGGCGCGCAGTTGGATGAACTCTCGACCGATCAGGCGGAGTACATCGGCGTCAGTGAGAGCGGCCCGTTCAAGCCGGAATACTATCGTTACTAAAGTGTAGCTAATCTCGAAAAGCAAAAAGCCCCGAAGCAATTCGGGGCTTTTCTATTTGCAGTGTGGACAATGTAGGAGTCGAACCTACGACCTTTCGCGTGTGAAGCGAACGCTCTAACCAACTGAGCTAATTGTCCGGCAATGCGTTTGTAAGGGTTGCAAAAATATCGCAGGCCACGCATACTTCCAAGCGGGACTTCCAAAAGTTTTATAGCGTGCGGAGAAATTCGGAAATGTGCCGGTTCAGAAAATCATACTCGATCAGAAACGCATCGTGGCCGAACTGCGAAGGAATGTCCAAATACTCGGCATTCGCAATGAGCCGCGCGATTTCTTTCTGTTCCGCCGCGATGTAAAGTTTATCGCTCTCGGTGCCGATGGAAAGCGTTTTCGCCGTGATGCGCTCACAGGCTTCGGCCATCGAACCTCTGCCGCGCGCGAGGTCGTGCCCGTCCATCGCTTCGGTGAGGCGGATGTAAGTATTCGCATCGAAACGCGCCGAGAGTTTCTCGCCTTGATACGTCAAGTAAGTTTCGACTTGAAACCGAGAGCCGTCATCAGACAACGCGCGTGAAAACTTTTCGGTGAACGATTCGGGACTTCGATAAGAAATCATCGCCATCTGCCGCGCAACTTTCAAGCCGTGCGGTTGAACTTCATACGCGCCTTGTCGCCACAGCGGATCGCACATAATGGCCTCGCGCTGTGCGTGGCTGTGCGCAATCGCCCACGCGGAATGCGACAAACCGGTCGATACCGGAATGATGCTCCGCACGCGCGAGGGAAACATCGCCGCCCATTCCAATACTTGAAAGCCGCCCATCGATCCGCCTGCAACCGCGAGAAACTGGTCGATGCCGAGTTCCGTCGCTAATCGCGCCTGCACTTCAACCATATCGCGGATACTGACGCGCGGAAAACTTAAACCGGTTTTTTTTTCGGTGTCGGGATCAAGGCTCGTCGGGCCGCTCGTGCCATAGCATCCGCCGAGCACGCTGGAGCAAAGCACGAAGTATTTTTCAGTATCGAAGGCCTTACCGCTTTCAATTCCGTTGCCGATAAGCCCGTCCCACCAGCCCGCATATTTTTCCGACGCATCATTGTAGAATGCCGCATGGCAACTGCCGGTCAGGGCATGACAAATCAGAATCGCATTGCTGCGGTCATGGTTGAGCGTGCCGTAGGTTTCGTAGGCAACCGTAACCGGCGAGAGCGTCGCCCCCGATTCGAGCGCGAGCGGCGCGTCGCGGTAGAGCGTGATGTATTTGGTATCGACGATCAGTTTTTGCACGGGCGTTATCCTTCCGCGCGGGGCAGGGCACCGTATTTCTCGATGAGAATGTTGTCGTATTCATCGGCTTTCGTAAAAAGACGGCGGAACATATCGAGGCCGCTTTGCTCATTGAGATATTCATCGTAGATGAGCGCGGAGAGCACGATGTTTTGTCCGTTCACGCTGAAGAGCAATCCCTGCGACGTATAATTTTCATGCAATACGAATTCGTAAATCGGCGCGATGTTCGCTTTCGGCAATTGACACAAATGCGCATCGGCGGTGATGAAATAACTTTGTTGGTTGTACGTGATCCGAATCTTCGCGCTGCCTTCCTCCACTTCCCAATTGTTCGCCCCCCGCCGCGAGAGCCGGATGTCTTTGCCCAGCGTATTCAAAATCATTTCAACCATCGCCGCCGCGCCCGAGGGCTTGTAATCCTGTTCGGGCGGTAATACAAGTTCGACCTTCGCGCCGCACGATGGGCAATACTCGCCGTCAATCGTTTCGGCGGTTACGAGCGTGCTGCACGCCGCGCAGCGCGTCGCAAATTTTCCGGCGTGGGCTTTGTATTCGTTCAGATCGTCGATCAGCGGCGAAACGGGCAATGCAAAACCCAAGCCGTCGGCATTTTGGTAAATGAAAGAGTTCACCCCAACGATCTCGCCGCTGAGATTGACAAGCGGCCCGCCGCTGTTGCCAGGATTGATCGCCGCATCGATTTGAATGTAGTTCACGCCGTTCTGCACGCGCGCGGCTTTGGAAACGATGCCCACCGTCGCCGTGTAGTCAAGGCCGTACGGGTGGCCGACGGCAATCACTTCGTCGCCGTCGCGGACGCCCGTCTGGCCGAGCATCACTTTCGGAATGTCCAATCCCGAGGGCGGTTTGATGAACGCGAGGTCGTGCTTGACGTCGGTGAAGCACACGGGCGACATCGTGCGCTTGAACGCACGGCCACTGATGACGACTTCGTTGCTGCCCTTAACGACATGGTTGTTGGTGATGATCAAATCGTGATCGCGCAGGTAAAAGCCCGTGCCCGTGCCGGTCGGCGTCGCAATCTGAATGACGACGTTCTGAAAAGAATTGATGACGTCTTGCGTGTTCATAAATGAATGATCGATTTTTTTTGATGTATTTATCTCTTTTGTCATTCTGAACGCAGCACAAGCGAAGTGAAGAATGACACCGACAAAGTTCGCGTTAGGATTGCGGCTTGCTGAAATTTTCGGCGAGATATTTTACCTCTTCGGTGAATGAATAGCCGAAATCCAAAAGCGAAGTGAACTTGATGTTATCGAGGCGAAAGACAAGTTGCGGAAAGCGTTCGCGGCCTTTCTGAACAATGGTATCGATGCGGTTTCGAATCGAAGCCTCGCTGAAAGTTTTCTTATCCGCGTCGTAATAATTTTCCATAAAGCCGAGCGCGCCGAAAAAGTCCGCATGAAAAACCCGCATCTGAAGTTCGAAAAGTTCGGCGACGGGTTGCGGCAAACTGTAGTTGAAGGTCGCATATGTAGCCCCGTGCTCCAGCGAGGCGAGGGCAATCGTCATACCGTGTTCTTTATCATTATCCCGCCACCAAAGAATATCGCGGTTCGCATCAGTGATCGAATTAACGACAGCTTGCGGACCCGACGGCTGTGTAACCGCGAAGGTCGCTTTGACGCGGTAGAAATCAGCGACGACGTTGCTCTTGGGTTTGGCGAGCAACTTCTCCAGCATGGCGCGGATGTGCAGATTTTTTTCGGGAAAAGTTTTACCGTCTTTGGCGTAGTAGAAGCCATGAATTTTTTCGATCTCGTTCATCGTCTTGCCCTGCGGCGAGAGCAGGTAATCGAGCCGGTAGACGAGTGCCATCAGCTGCCACGCGATGCCGCCCGCTTGCTTATCGGCGTTCATCATCGCTATACGCTTCAGCGTCTCCTCGATCCATTTGACGAAAAAGCGGTACTTCACTTCTTTTTCGTCATCGGGCAACATTTCAAGGACGGTGGTGTCGACGGGCTTTAAGGCGGTGAACTCTTGCACGAGCAAGTCGTCCTGCATATCGGCGTTGAGGGCGGCTTCCTTCAGCGCGTAATAAAGTTTGTAGGGCTGACCTGCGCCTGCGCCCGCATCGAAGCGGATGCAGAGCGTGTTATCGGGGCGAAGGGCGTAGCGGGTGTAGTTGAGCCGGAAATTATTTTCGAGCACGCGGCGCATCACTGCTACGCTCGGTTTTTCCATCTTGGCGACGGAGGCTTCGGCGGTTACGCCGGTTGCGGAGGCCGTGCCGCGCAAGGTTTTCGAGCCTTGTTGAATTTCGAACCAAACAGCTTCGCCTTGCTGGGCGAAGTGAACGTTGTCCTCGGCGTCGTCGCGGATATAATCAAAGAAGGCGAGGTAAGCGGGCAGAAGTTCGCCGCT
>JACMJS010000394.1 GCA_014380515.1 Chlorobiales bacterium | reverse complement strand
GTGAAAGACTGTTGCAGCGTGATGATGTGGCTCTTGGAAAATCCCGATGTGAATGGCCTCTTCAATCTCGGCACCGGCCACGCGCGAACTTTCAAAGATTTGGTATCGGCGACGTTTGCAGCAATGAACATCCAACCGAACACCCAATACATTCCCATGCCCGATGCACTGCAAGGCAAGTATCAATACTTCACCGAAGCCGATATGTCGAAAATTTCAGAAGCCGGTTGTCCCGTGGAGTTTCAAACGCTGGAGCAGAGCGTCGCCGATTACGTGCAATTGCATTTGTCGCGGGAAAGCCCGTATCTGCAAGCGAGCCACGGGGAAGCGGAGATGAAAGCGAAATGAAAACCCAAAGCCGATGACGACGCGGGTGGTCATACATTTCACCGGCGAAGACTTGGACGATGTGCTTGCTTTCAGTCGCATCAAAGCGGACGTCAAAAAAATGATGCGCGAGGGGCATGAACTCATCATCATACACGGCGGCGAAATTCAATTTGACCGCGCACTCAAAAAAAGAAATTGGGACGCCGCCAAACACACGCCGCCGGAAACGCTCGCGCTCCGGGATGAAACGATACTTGAACTGACGAAAAATTTCGTCTCGAAACTTTCCGATGATCTCGTGCCCGCGCTCGCGCTCGCTGCAAAAGATTTGGGCATGGTACAAATCGCTGCTTCGGGCGATGAACCCCCGCACATCGTAAAAGTGAAAGCGGAATTGCTCGTCGCACATTTGCAAAAAAAAGTCGTGCCCGTCATTTCGCCGCTCGTCAGAGACGGAGATGGCCGGAGCCGGATGATGACGAGTGAAGTCATCGCCGCGAAACTTTCCGCCGCCCTTGGAGCGGATATGCTCATCTATGTTTCGGAGACGCCTAAAATTCTTGGCGAAGGCAAGCCGCTTGAAAAACTTTCCGAAGCGGATGCCGCCGAAAAAAACATTATCGTTCCCGAAGCCGCCCGCGCTGCGTGGCAAAGTTTGCGCGAGGGCACGAAGCAAGCGTTCATCACGACTCTCAGCGGCATGGAAAAAATTCTATTGCAATCGCAACCGGCACCGACGGAACTTATCCTGATGGAATCTATTTGATCCCCAACCTTAAATCTTAAACGAACATCACAATTGCACATCGAAAAAAAATTTTCACTGAAAGGCATCGAGCCGATGCTGGTTTATGGCGTGCAAGACGCAAACCTGCGGCGCATCGCCGATGAATTTACCGGCGTCAAAATCGCCGCGCGTGGCAACGAAGTTACCCTGCGCGGCGAAGAACGCGAGGTCATTCTGGTCGAAAAAGTTTTCGCGGAACTGCTGTTCCTCGTCAACCGCAACGGCGAACTGCAATCGCGCGATCTGGATGCGGTCATCAATCTGATTGTTGCCGGAAAACCGCAGCCGCAAAGCGTCGCTGATTTCGACGATGTGATTCTGATTACAAAGTCCGATGCGGTTAAAGCCAAGACGGACGGGCAACGGCGGCTGGTAGCCGAAGCCCGGCGCAACGACGTCGTGTTCGTCATCGGCCCTGCGGGTACGGGAAAAACTTACACGGCGGTGGCGATTGCGGTGGCGGCGTTGAAGCAGCGCGAGATCGCCCGCATCGTGCTCGCGCGTCCGGCGGTGGAAGCCGGAGAGAGTTTGGGATTTTTGCCCGGCGACCTCACGCAAAAAATCGATCCGTATTTGCGTCCGCTCTACGACGCGCTGCAAGACATGATCACGGCGGAAAAATTGAAAGAATATCTGGAGAAGAAAGTGATCGAGATCGTTCCGCTCGCCTACATGCGTGGCCGCACGCTCAACAACTCGTTCATCATTTTAGATGAAGCCCAGAATGCGACGAGCACACAAATGAAAATGTGTCTGACGCGGCTCGGCATGAACTCCCGCGCGATTGTAACCGGCGACGTCTCGCAAATTGACTTGCCCGCAAAAGTGGCGAGCGGCCTCGTTGAAGTGCCCGCGTTGCTCGAAGGCATCGAAGGCATTTCGTTCGTCTATCTCGACAAGCGCGACGTGGTGCGCCATCGTTTAGTCCGCGAAATCATTGAAGCCTACGACAAAGCACAAGCGATGAAAGAACGCCTGAAACCCGTGCGCCACGACGCCGATCCGCGTGAAACCGAACGCGCGATGTGGGAAAAACGCGACCTCGAACGGCGCGAACTTGAGAAGTCGGAGTTGGATAAACGCGCGAGCGTCGCCATCGCCGCAGCGGACATCGAAAAAAAATAGAACCGCATGAACGGCAGCGTGCAGGGAAAAAAGTTCATTGCGATTTCGGGCAACATCGGTTCGGGAAAATCGACGCTCACCGCGATGCTCGCCAAGCATTATCACTGGACGCCCGTCATGGAAACCGCCGACGAAAATCCATATCTGGCCGATTTCTACAGCGACATGCCGCGCTGGTCGTTTCACTTGCAAATGTTTTTTCTCACCGACCGTTTTCGGCAACACCGCGGGATTTTGCAACGCGCGTCGTCGTCGGTGCAAGACCGCACGATCTATGAAGACGCTGAAATTTTCGCGCGAAATTTGTTCGAGATGAACGCGATGCCGGAGCGCGATTACAAAACTTACACCGCGCTCTACCGCGAGTTTACCGCGCTGCTGCAACCGCCCGATCTGGTCGTCTATCTCAATGCCTCCGTCCCGAAATTAGTCTCGCAAATTCAGAAGCGCGGACGCGGCTATGAATCCAAAGTCCCGATTGATTATCTCGAACGGTTGAGCCATGCTTACGACCGCTGGTTTGGCGAATATGCC
>JACMJS010000393.1 GCA_014380515.1 Chlorobiales bacterium | reverse complement strand
CAGACGAAAGGCATGAAAAAAGTTGCGGGTACATTGCGTCTTGACCTTGCCAACTACCGCGCACTCGAAGCCTTCGCAAAGTTCGGTTCGGATTTGGATAAAGCGACGCAATCGCAACTGAACCGCGGAGCGCGTTTGGTTGAGCTTTTGAAGCAAGGTCAATACAAGCCGATTCCGGTCGAGCGGCAAATTGTGATTCTGTATGTCGGCACACAGGGTTTGCTCGATGCCGTGCCGGTGAATCTGGTGCTCAAGTTTGAGAGGGAATTTTTGGATTCGCTCGATCTCAAGCATCCCGAAGTGCTTTCATCGATTGCCACCACCGGCGCGATGTCCGATGAGATTACGGCGAAACTCAAAGAACTCGCACAGCAGTTTGTGCAATCGTTTATGGCGGGGCAGAAAAAATAAATGGCATCACTCAGAGAAATTCGCGGGCGCATCAAAGGCGTCAAGTCCACGCAGCAGATTACGCGGGCGATGAAGATGGTTGCGGCGGCCAAGTTGCGCCGGTCGCAAGATCGTATTTTTCAGGCGCGGCCTTACGCCTACAAGATGCGCGACCTTTTGGAAACCGTCGCTAATAAAGTCGACACCTCAATCAATCCGTTGCTCAACACGCGGGCATCGCTTCGGCGGGTGCTGGTCGTTTGTGTTACAGCGGATCGCGGTCTGTGCGGCGCGTTCAATACGAACGTCATCAAGAAAACAAAACAGGTTGTCGATGTAGAGTTCGGCGAACTGAACCGTGCGGGCAATGTGGATATGATTTGCATCGGGCGCATCGGGGCGGAATACTTTCGCAAGAATCATTACCGCGTGATTGAAAACTTTCCGGGCGTCTTTGGCCGCTTGCAGTTTGATATGGCCGCCTTGATTTCAGATACGCTTGCGACGATGTATCTCTCGGAAAACGTCGATAAGGTGATCGTGATTTACAACGAGTTCAAAACCGTGCTTGCTCAAAACCTGCGCGAAGAAACATTCCTGCCGATTACACCGGCGGCGCATCACGATGATTTGGCGCACAAGGGCGAGATGAAAGCGATTGAGGAATATATTTACGAGCCGTCGCCGGAGCGGATTATCAATGAACTTGTACCGCGGCATTTGGCGGTGCAGATGTGGCGCGTGCTTTTGGAATCGAACGCCGCCGAGCAAGGCGCACGCATGACGGCAATGGACGCCGCGACGGAAAATGCAAAAGAACTTTTGCGGCTCCTGAACCTTTCCTACAACCGTGCGCGTCAGGCCGCGATTACGAAAGAGATTTTGGAAATCGTCGGCGGTGCAGAAGCGTTGAAACAATCAGCGGAATAATTTTTTTTCCTTCGTCATTCTGGCTTGACCGGAATCTTCTTTGCGTTTAGATCAAGAAGGATTCCCGACGCGGCGGGAATGACAGATGAAAGCAGTATTAAAAAAAACGGCGATGATTGATTCGGACAACCGGCCATGGGGCAGATGGGAAGAATATCTCAATGAAACCGGCTACCGCGTGAAGCGGATTGTCGTGAATGTTGGCCAACGGATTTCGCTTCAGAAACATGCGCAACGCGCCGAGCATTGGGTCATTGTAGCGGGACACGGTAAGTTCACGCTGAACGATGAAGTGAAGCCAATTCACACCGGTGACGCAGTGATGATTCCCATCGGCGGCATTCACCGCGTGGAAAACGACGGCACGGAGGATTTGATCATCATCGAAACACAGCTCGGCGTGTGCATCGAGGAAGACATCGTGCGATTGCAAGACGACTGGAATCGCAAGTAGGCCGTGGTTCTACAGGCATTAACAAAAAAGCGTTTGAGATTCAAACGCTTTTTTATTTTCACTTTTCTTGATGTCAGTTTGCTCGCAAGCGGGAACGACAGAAACGAAAGTACTT
>JACMJS010000392.1 GCA_014380515.1 Chlorobiales bacterium | reverse complement strand
CCCGCCAATCCTGATGTACCGTGGAACGAGCGTCAGCGCCCGTTTGACATGAAATCCGCACCGGTTGTTACCCAACTCTCACTCAATCAAGAGAACTACGGACGCATCTACCGCCTGATTCAAAAAGGCGTGAAGGTCGAACTTGATTTAGATTTAAAAGTAAATTTCCAAACCGCCGATCTGAATTGCTACAACACGGTTGCAGAAATCGCGGGCACTGATCCTGAACTGAAAGATGAGATCGTGATGCTGGGCGCGCATTTGGATTCGTGGCATACGGGCACGGGCGCAACGGACAACGGCGCCGGCTGCGGCGTGATGATGGAAGCTGTTCGTTTGCTGAAAGCCGCGGGCGTGAAACCCAAACGCACGATTCGCATCGCGCTTTGGAGCGGCGAGGAACAAGGCTTGTTCGGATCGCGGGCATATGTCAAAGAACATTTCGGCGAAGGCGCAGCGTGGGGCGCACCGGCCTCAACTGAACCGATTCCGGTGAAAGCGGATCACTCGAAACTTTCGGGATACTTCAACGTCGATAACGGCACGGGACAAATTCGCGGCATCTATTTGCAGCAGAACGATCTGTGCCGCAATATTTTCCGCGCGTGGCTTGAGCCGTTCAAAGACTGGAACGCGACCACGATCTCTTTTGCTAACACGGGCGGCACGGATCATCTCTCCTTTGATGGCGTCGGTTTGCCGGGCTTTCAGTTTATTCAAGACCCGATGGAATACGGCACTTGGACGCATCACTCCAACATGGATGTCTATGAACGCATTCAAGAAGAAGACATGAAACGCAATGCGATCATCGTGGCGGCGTTCGTTTATCAAACCGCGCAGCGCGCCGAGAAACTGCCGCGCAAACCGGCGAACGTCAAGGTGGCCAATCAATAACCCATCTGAACCCCTCGTCCCGCTTGAGGCGGGACACTCCCCTTTGGCAAAGGGGAGAATGTCCGAAAGACAAGAGGGGTTTCTTGCATCGCCGCGCGGGTCGATGTATCTTACACGCAAATAAAATTTCCTTTCCAATGGAACTGACGCTTTCGAAAAATTCATCCCGTACGTTTGCCGAACAAACTTTTCTCGTGCTGCTTTTCGCAGGTCTGACGGCGGCGGGCGCGATGGTTGAAATCCCGCTCTGGCCTGTGCCGGTAACGATGCAAACGTGTTTCGTCTTGATGTCGGGCGCGCTCATCGGCTCGCGGCTTGGCGCGATAAGTCAAATCGTTTACCTCGCTGCGGGAATCTTCCTTCCGGTTTATTCCGGCGGCGCAACGGGCATCGCTACGCTCTTAGGCCCGACGGGCGGGTATCTGTTTTCATTTCCGGTTGCAGCGTTCGTTTGCGGTTGGCTCGTCAAGAATGAGACTCAACTCGCAAAGATTTTTGCGTTCGTATTGTTGGCAAGCGTTATCAATTTTACGATGGGCGTCGTGTGGCTGAAAATTTCGCTCGCGCTGTCGTGGCAGACGGCCATGATGCAAGGCGTTGTGCCGTTTATCGTCGGCGATTTGATCAAATGCGGAATCGTCGCGGCGGCGGCCTCGGTGAAACAGCGATTCATAAAATGAACTGATTCCGCATCGCACTGTTTACCTTTTCAAGATTTTTTTCAACTCGTTTCATTAACTACTAAACCGATAGAAAACTATGAGTACGACCGCAGAACTTACCGCTCCTGAAATCGCCACCACGCCCGGCGTTACGCTCAGTGCCGCAGCAGCAGGCGAAGTCAAAAATATCGTTTCGAAAAACAGCATTCCTGAAAACTACCGTCTGCGCATCGGCGTAACCGGCGGCGGTTGCTCCGGCATGAGCTACGCGCTCGGTTTTGATACGCCCAAAGAAGGCGATGAGACTTTCGTTTCGAGCGGCATCGAAGTCGTGGTCGATCAGCGGCATTTGATGTATCTCTCCGGCATCACGATTGACTTCGCCGACGGCTTGCAAGGACGCGGATTCACATTCAACAATCCGAACGCTACCAAAACTTGCGGCTGCGGCAGTTCCTTCTCCGCGTAAATCGTAAATCGTATTTGAAGCACAAAAGGCATCCTCGATCAGGATGCCTTTTTTATTCGAGAGTTCGAAGGATTTTCAACTGAGCCGTTAAGCGTTTTTATGATTTGGTCTGTTGCACCACAGGCAATCCTTTTTCACCTTAAACCAAAAATCACAATGAAAACCAAAGTATTGTTTCTGGCTTTTGCGGCGATGATGAGCGTCGCATCGCTACAGGGCTGTGCGAGCGAAGAAGTTGTAACCGAGCAGCCGCCCGCCGAGCGGGTGGAAGTGCGGGTCGTTGCGCCCTCGCCGCGACATGTATGGATTGACGGACATTGGGCGCGGCGGCGCGGCGATTGGGATTGGGTGCCCGGCCATTGGGACGCGCCGCCACGCGAACGCGCAGTTTGGGAACGCGGCCATTGGAAGCAAACCCGCAGAGGTTATGTATGGGTTGATGGCTATTGGCGGTAATAAACAAAAGGCATCTCAACCGAGATGCCTTTTTTGTTTTATTCATTTCTTCCCGAGAAACGCTGTAATTTTTTCGCTGATGAACTGCACTTGCTCTTCATCAAGCTCCGTGTGCATCGGCAGAGACAAGACGCGCTGCGAGATACGCTCGGCGACGGGCAACGATCCTTTCGGATAGAGATCATCGTGGAATGCCGTTTGCCAGTGCGAAGGGATTGGATAGTGCACTGAACTCGGTACGCCGTGCGACTGCAAAAACTTTTGCAATTCCTCGCGCTGCCCGTCTTCATTCAGCGTAACGGTGTATTGATGAAAAATGTGCGTGCCGTTTGCATCGCGGTACGGCGTGCGCAAATTCGCCGAAGCCAAATGTTTGTCGTATCCGTCCGCTGCCGTGCGACGGGCGTCGTTGAACGCATCAAGATATTTCAACTTCACTTTCAATACGGCGGCTTGCAGCGTATCAAGGCGTGAGTTGATGCCGAGCAGTTCATGCGTGTAGCGGATTTTCGCGCCGTGCTGCGCAATCATTTTGAGTTTGAAGTAAAGTGCTTCGTCGTCCGTAAAGAGTCCGCCCGCATCGCCGAACGCACCAAGATTTTTCGCCGGAAAAAAACTCGTTGTGCTCACCCGCCCGAATGTGCCGACTTTCTTACCCTTATAGGTTGCCCCGAACGATTGCGCGTTATCCTCAATCACATTCAACCCGTGTTCGCACGCGATGTGCGTGATGCGGTCGATCTCCGCAGCCTGACCGTAAAGATGCACCGGCAAAATCGCTTTCGTCTTCGGCGTGATTGCCGCCTCAAGCAAATTCGCATCCAGATTAAACGTGCGCTCGTCAATATCTACGTAGCGCGGCGTCGCCCCAACGAGTAAAATCGCTTCGGTCGTTGCCGCAAAAGTAAACGGCGTCGTGATCACTTCATCACCCGCTTTCACATCCAATGCCATCAGCGCGACCTGCAACGCATCTGTGCCGTTCGCGCAGCCAATCGCATACTTGATGCCGAGGTATCCGGCGAGCATACACTCAAGTTCGCCCACCGCCGGACCGTTGATAAAGCCCGCCGTGCTGACCACCTTTTCAATCTCTTCATCCAACTCCGGCTTCAACCGTGCGTGCAAGGTCGTCAAATCAACCAACTGAATTTTTCGCGTAAGCGTCTCCGACATTTTCATTCTCCACATTTGTATTTTTCCACTCCCCCTTTTGATTGAGCCTGCCGAAATGAATTTCGGATAAGGGGCGCAGGGGGATTTAGTCAACTGAAATTAAATTCTCGAATTCTTTGGCAAGTTGATGCGTGAGTGAGCGGCGGTCGTACCGGTCAACCACATCCGCCGACGGCACGGGCAGTGTGCCTGATTCCCACCGTTGAATAATTTCTTTCATCTTCGCCGCAATTTCGTTCACATCTTTCGGGTGCGCGACGATGCCGTTCGCCTCTTGCACAAACTGTTTCGACGCACCTTCAGGCAAGATGCCGAAAATGGTTTTGCCGCATGCCACATACTCGAAAAGTTTACCGAGCGTGATCATATCATTCTGCGGCACATCGCCGAGCGTAGCCCAAAGCACGTCGGCTTTCAAATTTTCGTTGATTGTTTCGGCGTGCGATTTATACCCGCGCGATTCAACCACGTCTTTCAACCCCAACGATTCCGCCAGTGCCTGATGTTCTTTCGGAAACAAGCCGATGAACCGCGCTTCAATCGTCCGCGCGAGCGACGGGGTTTCATCCAAGATTTTTTTGAGTGCCAGAAAAAATGGTTTCGGCGTACGGTCGTCCCGAAAGACGCCGGAATAAACGAAGCGAATTTTTTTGTCGCCGCGCTGATCAGGTTTAGCCTTGAGGAAATCTTCGCGGTCGTAGCCGTGCGTGATGATCGAGACGTCGCTGTGAGCCAACCGCCCGAAATACTTTTTCAAAAACAATTCTTTGATCGTCCGGTTGACGGCAATGATTTTGTCCGCCGCAAGAATCACTTTCTCTTCCAATTCTTCATGCCTGCGGCGGTGATACGGCGTGAAATAAACATGCGACGGATTTTCAACCCACGGATCGCGGAAGTCCAGTACCGTCGGCAAGGCGTATTTCTGCCGCAACTCAATTGCCGCAAGGTGCGAGGTGTAAGGCGGCGCGGTCGAAAAAATCAGTTTGATGTCCGGGTCGGATTCGATCAAGCGCGAGGCTTCGGCCATCAGATATTTTTTCCAACCGATTTTATTATCGGGGATAAACACCGCCTGACTTAGCGTACTTAGCAACCTGCGTGTCCGCTCCGACTGCATCTTGAACGATCCTTTCGTTACGCTCGCTGCGGCTTTCGTTACATCTTGCGTCGCGGTGCGCACGATCTGAATGCGGTTCAGATCTAATTCCGCGAGCAGCGTGGCGTCGTAAGCGTAGTAAGTCGTCGGTGAAACGGTCAGCACCACCGGCGTCCAGCCGAAGTCGGGCAAGTACTTAACGAACTTCTGGGTGCGCTGCACGCCCGAAAGTCCCATCGGCGGGAAATAGTAGGCAATGACAAGAACCTTTTTCAAATCGGGAAAAATAAATTGTCTTTCAGTTATGACTGTCCCGCGTATTCAAGCCGCGGTTTAAATCTTCAAAGGCTTCGGCGAACGCTTCCCAAGTATACTTTTTTTGTTCCGCTTTCACGTTCGCTTCGAAGCCCGTTTCCGTATCGCCGAAAAACCGGATCACCGCCGCAGCAAGCGGGGCGGGCGATTCGGGCGGGACGACGAAGCCCGTCTTGCCATCGATCACCACTTCGCCAAGTCCGCCGACACCCGTAACAATCGCAGGCCGCGCGAAGTGATAGGCGATTTGCACAATGCCTGATTGCGTCGCGCTGCGATACGGTAACACCACCGCATCGCTCGCACAGAAATAACCCGCGACGTGTTCGTTCGGCACATAGTCGGAGACGAGCGTGATGAACGGCCACAAATTCATCGCGCCGATTTTTTCACGGTAAAATTGTTCATCGCCGTAAAACTCTCCGACGACAAGCAATTTCAATCTTGGTTTTGATTTCACAATCTCCGGCATCGCATCCAGCAGCACATCCAAGCCTTTGTATTTGCGAATGTATCCGAAAAATAAAATCACTTCCGCGTTTTGATCAATCCCCAATTGTGCCCGCGCGATGTTTTTTTCAACCGGCTCACCGAAAATGTCATAGACGGGATGCGATGATTTTTTGTAGCGGGCTTCGGGCAATTCGCGTGTTAGGTCGTGCTCTACCGCGTCCGACATGGCGATATAGCCATCGACAAACCGCGTGGCGAGCCACCGGAGCGCACCATCGCCAAACCGCTTTTCGTGCGGAATAAAATTATCGAGAATGTAGATGACTTTCGCGCGTGAGAAAAGTTTGACAAAAAGCGAGATGACAAAGTAGCACGGCGCAAAAAAAGGAATCCAATATTTGAAGAGCACGGCATCCGGCGATTGCTCAACGACGCGCAGCGCAACTTGCATCCATGAAAGCGGGTTGATGGAATCGAGCAAGACTTCGGCGCCGGTTTTGTAAAACTCCGTTTCACCCGCTTGTTCATCCTGCGTCTTGCCCGGAAACAAAAGTTTCGGATACTGCCGCGAAAACGTAATCGCCTTAACGCTGTGTCCGCGCAGGGTAAGCGTTTTGTAGAAAAGCGTATTGAAGTGCGCGATGCCGCCGCGCAACGGATAGAACGTGCTGATGTAACTGATCTTCATACCGCCTTCGCCTGCCGCGCAAGCACCGCATCCGCAACTCGCCCGACTGAAATATCAATCATGCAATGATGTTCGCCGCCAGCCGCGCGCTCCGGTGCTTCGCGCTTGCACGATGCCGCGAAGTAACATTCGCATCCTGTTGATGGCTCGATGATTTCACCGTTGCCGTAAAGTTCGAACTCGTGCCGGTTAAAAATATTATTGAGCAGAACCAATCGCTTGCCCAAACCGAGCGTGAGGTGCATACCCATCGTAACCTGCGTAACCACGCTATCGCATTGACCGATGAGATCGATAAACGTTTTGAGCGGGAAATGGCCGAAGTAAGTTGCGCCCGTTGCTGCGGCGAGCCGCGTATTTTTTTCATGCTCCTGCTCGCCGCCGAGTAAAATAACTTCGTGTCCCGATGCGAGCAGTTGCAAGGCCAACTCGCGCCACCGCTCTTCCGGCCACAGCCGCGACGTCCATCGTCCGCCGCAGCCCGTATTCAGGCCGGTTACAGGCTTTGACTTGTCAATTTTCCACTGACGTTTTCCGGCCTCACTGTTCTCGAGAACATACTTTTCGCCATTGAAAGTGAAACCTGCGATGTCGAACATCTCGACCAAATAACTTTTCGTATTCGAGCGGCTGAGGTCGTCAAACAGTCCGGTGTTGAATTTATGTTCGGCAGCGGCGTCCAGCGGCGCACACTTGCCGTCCTTCAATGCGAATCCTTTTTTGACCTTCGCGTCCACGCGGTTCAGCAGCGCGCAGGCTTCGCGTTCTTTATCAAGGTTGATCGCGTAGTCAAATGAAGTTTCTTCGAGCATGAGCAGTGTTTCAGGCCGGAGCGTCAGCTTATGATCGACGGACGCGGGCAACACTTCCGGCGAATGTGTCAGCCAATAGATGACGGCGTTTGGGTAAGCCTTGCGGAGCGGCGTCAGCAGCGGCGTCGTGCGGATGACGTCGCCAATCGCGCCCAATTTGATAATGAGAATCCGTTGCGGTGCGGGATCATAGTGCTCGCAGCCGTCGCAATGCACGCCGTAGAGTTTGTGCGGTTTGCACGGCACGTCGCCGCGAAAGTGTCGGCAGTCGGTGTGAAGAATCATAACGTCAAAGTTTATTCCAATTGCATCGCCACCGCGTGAAACGTATTCACTGCGCCCAAGACCCGATATTTAAATCCGAACGCGGCGAGGAAATCAGTGAAGGCGCGGTATTCATGCAGCGGCACATTGAACTCATCAAAGAACAGCATGTCGCCTTTCCGCAAATACGGTGCGAGCGCGGCAAGCGCGTAAAGCGTCGCGCTATAAAGGTCGGCATCGAGATGTAGCACCAGTCGCTTGTCCGTGCGCTGATAAGTCTCTAAAAATTTCGGCAGTGTTTCCTGAAACAAGCCCGCCCGAAAAGTGCACCGTACGTCTTTTACATCCGGCGTCTTGCC
Organism: Chlorobiales bacterium; assembly: GCA_014380515.1. GTDB lineage: Bacteria > Bacteroidota > Chlorobiia > Chlorobiales > JACMJS01 > JACMJS01. The sequence goes on along the minus strand of JACMJS010000392.1, from coordinate 5,366 downwards.
GCCCGTTGAGAACGCGCCTTTGCCAAATCCGCCCGACCAATCTTCCGGCAATCCGGTGAATGTATCAAAGCCGACAAAGCACGATTCGGTATCCGTGTTGTGTTCAACCCACCATCTGATGGAATTTCCGGCGGCGACGCCGAACTCCAAATAATCCATCGGCCTGTCAAGTCCCTTGTTCGCCAATAGAAATTCATAGAGCGTGTAGCGTTTATCATGGCGGAACTCGGCGTCTGCGGCGTCAATGGCGGCGTGGGTTTGCCGCTCGCACCATTCGGAAAGTTCGATGAGGTAGCCTAATTTTTTCAGCGTGTCCGAAAGCGGTCTGAACCACCGGTGCAGTTTCCGGTTGATGAAAAAAAGTTTGATGCCGCGTTCAGCCCGAAGTGATAAGCCCATATTGCTGTAAAATAATTATCAGAATGCGCCGGTTATTCGGGCGACGAGCCTTTCCACGTGCCGCCATAAACATAGTGCGGATTTTCATTTCCGTGAGGGCGACGGAACTTCGGCCAACAACCATCGCAGATGAAACTCCACCGTTTCGTTGCATCGTATCGAATGCGATAAAGCGTCGGCTTGTGAAGGCCGCACGAGAAACATGCTTTCAATTTCGGTGCGGATTTTTCCTTCATCACGTTCGCCGGTAGCGACCTAATAGTTGTCAATCTGCGCGCGTTGCAGGCTGCCGCTGAAATCGATGTAACAGGTTTTCGTTTCACTGAAGAACTCATAGACTTGCCAGCCGCCTTCACGGTGGCCGTTGCCGGTTTGCTTCGTGCCGCCAAACGGCAAGTGGGCTTCCGCGCCAATCGTCGGCGCGTTGATGTAGGTGATGCCCGCTTCAAAGTCGCGCATCGCAGCGAACGCATACCGGACGTCTTTCGTGTAGAGCGATGACGACAGGCCGTACTTAACGCCGTTCAAAATCCGCGTCGCTTCCTCAAACGTTTTAAACTTGATGACGGAAAGCACCGGCCCGAAAATTTCTTCCTGCGAGATGCGCATATCCCACTCGGCACCCGCGAAGATGGTTGGTTCGAAGAAAAATCCTTTGCGCAATTCGCCCGTGGTTGCCTGCTTGCCGCCGGTCAAAAGTTTGGCGCCATCGCGTTTGCCGATCTCGATGTATCCTTGCACGCGCTTCAGCTGTGCTTCGCTGACGAGCGGCCCGACATCAACGCCCGCATCGTTGCCGTAACCGAGTTTGAGTTTCTCGGTGCGTTTGATCAGCATCTCTAAAAACTTGTCGTGAATTTTTTCGTGCAGCAGCAAGCGGCTTGTTGCGGTGCAGCGTTGCCCGGTTGTGCCGAACGCGCCCCAGAGCACGCCGTCGAGGGCAAGTTTCAAATCGGCATCATCCATCACCACGACGGCGTTCTTGCCACCCATTTCGAGCGAGACGCGCTTGTACGTTTCCGCCGCAGACTTCGCCACCATGCTTCCCGTCTCCGATGATCCGGTAAAGGAAATCAAATCTACATTTTCATTGGCGACCGTTTCCTTGCCCGCTTCATCGCCGCCGTGAACCAAGTTGATGACGCCTTCCGGCACGCCCGCTTCGATTAAAACCTCGACAAAAAGATGCGCGGCCTTTGGCGTTTCCGTGGCAGGCTTGAAGACGACGCTATTGCCACAGAGCAACGCAGGAAAAATTTTCCACGTCGGAATGGCCATCGGAAAATTCCACGGTGTGATGCAGCCCGCGACGCCAATCGGTTGGCGGATGCTCATCGCAAATTTATCGTGCAACTCGCTCGGTACGGTGTGCCCGAAAAGTCTGCGGCCTTCGGTGGCGGCGTAGTAGGCGGTGTCGATGCCTTCTTGCACATCGCCTTTGGTTTCGGCAAAAACTTTTCCCATCTCGCGCGTCATCTCACGGGCGATTTCATCTTTGCGGGCTTCGAGCAGTAACCCCGCTTTGCGCAGCATATCGCCGCGCTTTGGCGCCGGTACGAGCCGCCAAGATTTGTACGCTTCTTTCGCCGCCGCCGCCGCGAGCGCGACGTCTTTTTTGACGGAGTTCGGAAAATGTCCAATCACGTCGTCGGTGTTGGCCGGATTGAGATCGACGAAGGTTTTCTTCGAAGCCGACGCTTGCCAGACGCCGCCGATGTAGTTTTTAAATTCTTCGGTTGATTTCATTTCGAATGTTTTTGTGCATGTACAGATTTTCCGGCGCGGGTCGGCATTTCATAATGATCCGGTCTGCGGGCGAGTTGAAAAATTAAACTTCGCCGAAGCCGTCGTCGAATAGTTTCGTGATGACGGCGGCGGCGTCTTTTTCATCCGTGCCGTTGAATCGGAGTTTCAGTTTCGTGCCTTTCGGCGCGGCGAGCGTCATCACGCCGATGATCGACTTCGCATTGATTTCCGCGCCGTCTTTCTCGATAAAAAAATCCGCTTTGAACTTCGAAGCGGCTTTGACGATCTGCGCCGCAGGCCGCGTGTGCAAGCCCGCTTTATTTCGAATCGTTACTTCTTTGACAATCATTCTTTTCTAGTCTTTCGGATGCACGGCGTCCCAAAGCAGGTCTTTCAATTCGTCTAAGCCGGTGCGTGCGACGCTTGAGATGCCGACGGTTTTGAGACCGCGAAACTTAGGCAGCTTAAAGTTTTCACCGGCCACGTCCATTTTTGAAATCACAACCAACCGCGGTTTCAGGGCAAGCGACGCATCAAACTTTTTGAGTTCGGCAGCGAGCGTTTTGTATTCCTGTTTGATATCGGGCGAATCGGCGGGAATAAGAATCGCCAAAACTTTTGTGCGTTCGATGTGGCGCAGGAATTTTAAACCAAGTCCCTTGCCTTCCGACGCGCCTTCGATGATGCCCGGAATATCGGCCATGACGAATGAATCAAAATCTTTGTAGCGCACGATACCGAGATTCGGTTCGAGCGTTGTAAAGGGATAGTCGGCGATTTTCGGCTTGGCCGCGCTGATGACGGAAATGAGCGTCGATTTTCCGGCGTTCGGAAATCCAACCAGTCCGACGTCGGCAAGCAGTTTGAGTTCGAGTTCCAGTTCCGTCTCCGCACCTGTGCCGCCGTACTCGAAATGGCGCGGGGCGCGGTCGGTGGAGGTTGCATAGTGTTGGTTGCCTTTGCCGCCCCGACCGCCTTTGGCGACGCGGACGGACTGGCCGTGCTCGGTAAGATCGGAAATGGTTTCGCCGGTCGCCGCGTCTTTAACGACGGTGCCGCACGGAACTTTGACGATGATGTCGCTGCCGCTGCGTCCCGACTGACGCGAGCCGAGGCCGTGTTCGCCGCGCTTGGCGAGATATTTATTTTTGTAGCGGAAGTCTAAAAGGGTGGCGAGATTTTTATCGGCTTCGATAAAGATGCTGCCGCCGCGTCCGCCATCGCCGCCGTCGGGGCCGCCTTTGGGCACGCCTTTCTCGCGGCGGAACGAGACGCAGCCCGTCCCGCCGTCTCCGGCTTTGATGGTAATTTTTGCGTGATCTATCAGCAAGGTGTGAGCAAGATGAAAACAGTTACGTGAGATTTCAGCGTGCTTAGGAGGCGTCGGCGGTGAGGCCGCGCACGAGCTTGGCAAACTCAAAAATATCGAACGGCTTCTTGACGAACATCCCGCCAAGCCGCTTGACGAGCGACGGCACATCGACTTCCTTCTCGAAGCCCGTCATCAAAATGACCGGCATATCGGCATCGATGGCGTGGATTTGCTCGATCAATTTATCGCCGTATAGTTCCGGCATCACCAAATCTGTAATGACCGCTTTGATACGCGATTGATTGGCGACGAAAAAATCAAAGGCTTCACGTCCGTTCCCCGCTAAGATGACTTCGTAATCTTCAGAGAGGGCTTCGTAGAGTGCATCGAGGATGGACGGTTCATCATCGGCAATCAAAATCGTTTTCTTTTCCGTGTTCATGTTTTCTGATGCATCAAATTTTGAGCGGCCAATATAAAAAAAAGCAGAGACATTGAGGCCTGCTCCGTGTCTCTGTTTCGTTAAAAGTTAAGTGCGATTTACCGTCCCCGACGGCCTTCATTGCCCGTATTGTCGCGGCTCTTGCTACCCTCGGACTTGCGCTCCTCACGCGGAGCGGGTTGAGCCGGTTTCGCCGCCTTGCGCTGCGGTGCAGGACGGGTTTGCGTTGGCCGCGCGGCAGGCCGGGTCGTTGCCGGTGGTGCAGGCCGTGCCTCCGGTTGCGCCGGTTGCGGTTGTGCGGGACGGGTTTCTACCGGCCTCGTTGCGGGCGCGGTTGCTCCGGGACGAACTTCTGCGGGGCGATCAACCGGATTTGAACCCGCCGGACGCGCATCCGTTGGCCGTTCGATAGGCCGTCCGGTTGATGCAGGTTCTGTTGGCCGCACCGGTGAAACCTCCGGCATGTTCGGTCGCTGACGGGTTGTTGCATCCGGCGACGGCGCGGGCGCACTGACCGTTGCCGCCGGTCTGGCGGATTCGGCCTCGCGCATCTGCGGACGGTAGACGGTTACTTCACTGCCGCCGTCGCGCGTCGTCGCCGGACGGTCGGTGTCGCGCAATCGCACGGTAGCAACGCGCGTGTTGGTTTGCCGTTCAACGTCGGCTACGATTGGCCCACCGGCATAAACACTTCGACCGCGCGGTTGAATATCCGTGATCTCTCGCGTGCGGACGACGATCTCGCGGTTGCGCGTCGTTGGCACAACATAGCGGGTAACATTGACGTTGGTGATGTATACATTTTGCACGAACACCCAATCATTATCGCGGTAACGGTATCCGCTACCACGGTAACGCCCGCTGATATTTACGTTCGGCGGCAGCGGTGCCCAGCCGTAGTAATCATCGGCTTGACGCCACGAGACCCACGCGGGACCCCACACGGTGTCAGGTCGCCAGACCCAGCCGTAGAAGTCGTCGTGAAACCAGCGTCCGTAGTGGAATGGTGCCCAGCCCCAACGTTCGTTGGCAACCCAAGTCCATCCGTAATTTGTCAGCACCCAACGGCCATTGGTGTAAGGCCGCCATCCGGCAGCGACGCGCGGACGCCAGACGTAGCCGTAGCTCGGATAAGTGAACCACTCGCCATCGGGCGCGAGGTCATCGTAAAAAGTTTGATAGGTCGCATCGTAGTTCGGTTCATCATAGACTTGCTCCGATTGCGGCGCGGCTTGAGCGGGTTGTTGATCGTAACCATACTTCGGATTTTCCGGCGGACGCACTGCGGTAGGTTCAGCGACGGGCGGATCGTTTGCCGGAACGGGTGTAGGCTCAGGCGGGCGGGTATCGGCTAAAGTGGTGTAGCAACCTGCTGAAAAAATCAGCGGCAAAAACAGGCCGATTAAATTTCGTTTGAGAGTCATTGTTGGTCTCCTGTAAAGGTTTAATACGCAATCACTGTTGCAT
>JACMJS010000053.1 GCA_014380515.1 Chlorobiales bacterium | reverse complement strand
GTCGTCATTACCGATACGCAGATCGGGGAAACGGACGGCGTCGATTTTCTCGCCGCCGTCCGCGAAGACTATGCCGATGTTGTGCCGATTCTGCTCAGCGATAGCAAAGATGCGTCGGTCGCTATCCGGCTCATCAATGAAGGCCGTGTCTATCGATATTTGGTCAAGCCGTTTACGCGCAGCCTGCTTAAGGAAACCGTGCTTGCGGCGATGTCGCAGTATCAGAGTTACAAGAAAGACCCGGTCATCAATCTGCGGCGATTTGAAGAAAGCATTCTTGCCGGAACGCAGATGAGCGAGGCTTCCGCACAATCCTTCGCCGATGCCTTGCTCAAAGCCCGCGAACGCATTCGCTCCCGCACCTCTTACTAAGCTCGCTGTCGAAATCCCCCTTGCTCCCCGTGATTGAACCTGCCGAAATCAATTTCAGATAAAGAAGGTTGGGGAGATTCGAAGAAATCATATCAACCTGAATTTTCACTTCAATGAGTTCGCGCACGAAAAAAATCATTATCGGCCTCAGTGTTTCCGTACTCGTGTTGCTCGCGGTTGCCGCCTTGTTTCTCTACCGTATCCTGCATAAATCCATCCCCGACTACGCCGCCCGCTTTGATGCTTTGGGCGTTGCCGCGCCGGTTAACATTTATTACGATCCCTTCGCTGTCGCTCATATCGACGCGGCCTCCGAGCCTGATCTTTACTTTGCGCAGGGTTTCGCACACGCCCGCGAACGATTGTGGCAAATGGACTTTCAACGCCGCGCCGCCGCCGGACGTCTCGCGGAAATTCTGGGTGAGGATGCGATAGGATTCGATAGATTATTTCGAACCGTCGGGTTGCGGCGCATGGCCGATTCGTTGTGGCTGCCGCTATCGCAAGGCGGCGTAAGCGATGAAACCCGCGCAGCCCTTATCGCCTACACCAACGGCGTCAATGAATATCTGCGGCAAGTCAAAGAGAAAAATGCCGCGCTGCCTACCGAGTTCGATCTCCTGCAATATGAACCCGAGGCATGGACGCCGGAAGATTGCCTCGCCACCGTGCGGCTGATCGGCTGGGAACTCAACATCGCGTGGCACACCGACATCGCGCTCGCTGAACTCATGCTGAAACTTGGCGCGGAAAAAGCCATGCAAGTTTATCCCGACTATCCGAAAGGCAAACCGCTCATCATTTCCGAACCGGAAAGATTTACAAACACCTCTCGAAAAAAATCCGAAGCGGTTGCCGTGCTTAAAACTTTTCGCGCGTTGGATACGGATTTCAGAACCGTGTTCGGGACGGCGGCGTCGCACTTGGGCAGCAACAGTTGGGCGGTAACGAAATCAAAATCCTCGACGGGCAAAGCCATTTTTGCCAACGATCCACATCTCGGATTTCTCGCGCCCGCTCGGTGGTATGAAGTTCAACTCACGTGCAGTGCCGCCGGTATCAACGCCGCCGGTGCGTCGTTGCCGGGCGTACCGGGAATTGTGCTCGGCAAAAATGATTCGCTCGCATGGGGCTTGACAAACGTGATGGCCGACGATTGCGATTTCTTTTTGGTTGATTCACTGCAAAAAAATTTCTTCACGGAAATCGACGAAGAAATTAAAGTGAAGGGTAAAGACCTTGTGCGAATGGTCGTGAAGGTTTCACCTGCGGGCGTGGTGATTGACGACGTTGTGCGGGGCGGGATGACGAAACTTTCGTCGCCGCTGTTGCAATCCCGAACGGTTGCGATGAAATGGACGGGACACGAAAAGTCCGATGAAGTCCGCGCGTTTCTCGGGCTTCTCAAAGCAAAAAACTGGACGGCGTTTCGGGAGTCGGTACGGCACTTTGCGGTGCCCGGTCAGAATTTTCTTTACGCTGATGCAGCGGGAAACATCGGCTATCAAGCGGGCGCGAAGTTGCCGCTCCGCAATGACAAGCAAGGATTTTTGTTGCGCGATGCCCGCCTGCCATCGCAGGCGTGGCAAGGCTTCGTGCCATATGATAGTTTACCCTCCGTGTTCAATCCGCCATCCGATATGATTGTTGCCGCAAATAATAAAACCATCAGCGACGCCTACCCTTACTATATCTCGTCGCTCTGGGAGCCGCCCGCCCGCGCCGAGCGGATTACGGAACTTTTGAACGCGAAGCAAAAAAATTCGCCGCAAGATTTCGAGCGAATGCAATCCGACGTCGTTTCGCCGCACGCCCGCGACCTCACGCCCTATTTGCTTAACGCCCTTGCGGGCGACACCCTGACGGTTCATCAAAAGCCGATTGCATACTTGCGCAATTGGCAATTTGAGTTTGATAAGAATTCGATTGCCGCTACAATCTACTCGCAAACTTTCGCGCGGTTGCTGCGCAACACATTTGCTGATGAGATGGGCGAGGACACCTTCGAGAGTTATCTGACGCTCGTCAATATGCCGACGCGCGTGATCAACAAACTAGTCGCCGATTCAACCGTCATTACTTCGCCGCCCGATTCGCTCGGCCAGATCATCACGACGGTTACAGACAATCTGTGGTTCGATGACATCACTACCGGCGGACGCGAAACGCGCGATGACGTGATTCGCAAAAGTTTTTCGGAGGCGGTTTCGATCTTGCGCAATGAATTGGGC
>JACMJS010000391.1 GCA_014380515.1 Chlorobiales bacterium | reverse complement strand
TTTTCATTTCTTTCCGCAATGAACTCACTTCTCAAACACTTTCTCCTTTTCATGTCCATGCTGACGTTTGGGTGCGCCGCCGCGCAGTCCGTTCAAGCACCTGTGCGACTCGGCAACAACGACACCGTTGTTTTCTTCGGCGATTCCATTACCGAACAGGGCGGCGGTGAGAACGGCTATGTTACCCTTTTCAAAACGGCGGTGCAGGCCAAACTGCCGGAAGTGAAAATTGTGAATGCGGGCGTGAGCGGAAATAAATCGACCGACCTTGTAAGCCGCGTAGAAAAAGACGTGCTCTCGCAGCAACCGGCGGTCGCTATCATTTATATCGGCATCAACGACGTGTGGCACAAGCGGCTTTTCGCAGGCGGCGGCACTTCGCGCGAAAATTATGAAACCGCACTGACGACGCTCGTCCAGAAATTCAAAGCGAACCGCATCAGGCCGGTGCTTTGCACGATGACCGTGATCGGTGAATTGCCCGACGGCCAGAATCCGCAAGACCAAGATTTATCCGACTATGCTGAAACCGTCCGCAGGGTTTGTGGGCGCGAACAAGTGGTGCTCATCGATTTGCGCAAACGCTTTATGGAAACGCTCGCCAAAAGAAATCCGAACCGTGTTTCGCAAGGCATTCTCACCACCGACGGCGTGCATCTCAGCACCGACGGCAACAAACTTGTTGCCGCCGAAATGCTCAAGGCGTTCGGGCTTTGAGACTGTGCGGGAATTTGCCTCGCGCCGCATCAACATGTATTCCCTCCTGCCTCGCTTCCGAAAAATTCTTCTCACTCGCCATAAGCACAACGGTATCGCTGCGCCGGATTGCCTTGGCTTTCTTGCTACCTGAAATTTCTTGCGACGGCTTCCTTCACGACGTAAATCAAGTTATATTCGCGGCAACCAAACCAACCGCTCTGCCGCTCTACTCCGCCTGCCACAGCCTCTACAGGATGTACCCGGGCGGGCGCGAAATTCATTTTCCCTTCAGCCATTAAACTGCGCTTGATCACAGAAGCATGGGTGAACAGTCCGTTAGATGTGTCAGTATCAATACCCACCGGGGCCGCGGGCCTAAACTTCCCTACCTGCTCGCCCAGTCGTCGCTGGAAGAAGCCGAACGCATCGAGCTGCTCAACGACACGCGGGCTTATACCTATTACATCGCCGAGTGGCTCAATCAAAACCGGCACAGGTTCGATTTCGTCGGACTTCAGGAAGTCTTCAACGGCATCTTGGGTTTCGGCGACCGTTTGCTCGGCAAGTTCCGTCAGCGCGATCATTACCGGCTGATCGGCGGCTTTCGCTCGGTGATCGCCCACGGCGTGGGCTTCGCGGGCTTTCGCTACGAAAACATGTTGCTCAGTCAGTTGCAAGCCATCGGACAAACGCAGGTTAATTATCTGTTGCCCGGCAAGGTCGCGTTTCTGGCGTCGTGCGGATTTACGCTCGCGCCGTTCGTGTTCAACGATCAAGTAATCTGGATCGGCAATACACACTTGCATCCGTTCAATCCGTACGACCGCGCGAAGCAAGTAACCAGCATCGCCAAAGAAGTAACCAAGCTCGGCGACGTGCCGATTTTATTTTTGGGCGACTTCAACACCGTTCCGCCCGGCTGCCGCGACAGCGACTTCCCCGCAGGCGAACGCGATGTGAATAGTTACAAGAACGACAAGACCTTCGAGATTTTGGGCGCGGCGGGCATGAACATTGTGAAGCACGAAGACAGCGTGAAGTTTTATACTTATCCGACGGGCGTCCCGAACCGCACGTTAGATTACATTTTCTTCACGCGGCATTGGGAAGTGATTGATTATTACGTGATGAAAGATTTCAAGTTCAGCGATCACTATCCCGTCGCCGGAGAATTTCGTTTGCGCGACTGACGGAATTGATCTCCGGATTGATGGAATCCATTTTTCGTTGTACGGGCGAGGCATGCCTCGCCCCTACGATGATCGCAAAAATTTGCAACCGGTTTGCGATACGACCCGTAAAGCCGCCATGTCTCCCGCTCGCCAACCAAAACATTTCCGGTGATGATGTCAACGCCTGCCGCATCAATGAGGACGCCGCTTCAGCAGTTTTTCCAAAGTGATCTCGCCATTATTTCCGCCGTTGCCTCGCTCAAACTTTTGCTTCACCTCGCCGCCATCCCGGGCTATGGTTATTTCCGCGATGAACTTTACTACTTCGCCTGCACGGAGCATCTGGCATGGGGATATGTCGATCAACCGCCGTTTTCGATTTTTATTTTGTGGCTCTGGCGCAGTCTGTTCGGCGAGGGTATTTTCGCATTGCGGCTGTTGCCCGCGCTCTGCGGCGTTGCCACCGTTGTGCTGACGGGCTTGATGGTGCGAGACTTGAACGGTAACGGAGGCGGCAAAAAAACTGCCGTGTTCGTCGCCACGCTCGCCGTGCTTATTGCTCCGGTTTATCTCGCCATGAATGCGTTCTACTCGATGAACAGTTTTGATATTTTATTTTGGACGCTCGCCGAATATCTCATCGTTCGAATC
>JACMJS010000390.1 GCA_014380515.1 Chlorobiales bacterium | reverse complement strand
GTGTAGCCATCGATCACGGTGCCATCACCGAAAATGTCGGGAAGGTCGCTTAAAAGTGTGATGGTTTGAACGGCGGTATCGGCAAAGCTGAAGGTAATCGTAGCGCCCGGATTAGCGTTGGCAAAAATGATCGCATCGCGCAGTGAGCCGGGACCGCTGTCGGCATTGGTGGTTACGACTTGCGAGCGAGCGGCGAGCGGCAACATCAACATCGCTATCCAGAAGAGCATTGCGGGGCATGAAAATTTTTGGGTCATTGTGATTTGAAAATGAGTGGTAAAAAAGTTCGAGTGCGAGTTGAAAATCGGTGTCTCAAAAATCGGCGGCAATTTCAGTTCGTCCGTCTTGGCTGCGGTGCATCACATCACAGCGGCAAGCGTGCGCATGAACGCCCCCCGGGTGCATTGGCACAAGGGGCACAATGAAGAAAAGGTTGGAAGATTGAAAGGTGTGGGAGACAAACACTATCGCAAATCATTAACGCAAATAGTATTGCAGTGGATTAGGATCGCAGGCGCATTCTTCGGCGATGCGGAGCGAAGACGCAATCTGGCCGCGCGTCCGCAGGTCGTAGAGCCGCGGCACCATTTTATCCCGCAGTTCCAACGGCGAGACGGGATTGATGTAAATGCTCGTATTGCCTTCAAAACCCGCGGGCGTATTGACGCGCCACTTGATCAAAACATGCCACGGCATGTTATACACCGAATCAATCGGCGTGTAGTACCATTCTTCGTTGCACGAAATCTGGCTGCCCATCGCCGCGTGGCACGCATGAACGAGATCGCTCATCCCGCGTAATTCTTCCGGCGAATGTTCCTGCGGACGCGAGTGTTCGGCCTTCGAGTAAATCGCAATCGTCGGGTAGCGGTGGCCGATGGCGGCAAAAGCGATTGCATAATCATTCTCCGCAAATACAAGATTGTAATGTGTGGCGAAGTTCGGGCCGTATTCATTGAAGACGTTCGGATTGTTCCGCACCATCTGAATCTGCGACTCGATGCTGATCGACCAGCTATCCAGCCCGACGAGTTGCTTGTGAATATGATCGAACGACGCTCCGGCTTGTTTGAGCCAGTTTTGAAACACGCTCACATAGCGGATGTACCGGTTGTTCGCATAGACGTCCCGCAGCGCGCCGATGGTGAAAGCGAAGTAGTTGTAGTGTTCGTAGGGCGTCATCTCGCCGCTGCTGAACAGTTCCGAATCGAAGTTCGCGCCGTGCCGGTAGTGCCGCTTGGCGGAAATGAGTTCGTGGCCGCCGCCGAAGAATGCATCGGCGATCAGCAATTTTTCATCGACCGTCATTGACTTGATGTCCTCCGACGTCCGCCCCAATTTATCCAACTTGTAATCGATCACGCTGAGTACTTGCTTCAAGCCGTCGGCTTCGCTCAGATACTGCTCGCGCCACAGGGTCTGCGCTTTCGTAAGTTTATAGCCGTAGTTTTTCTTCCAGTATTCGAGCGAAACAATTTCGAAAAGATTGGGCGTGCGCCGGAATTCGGCAGTGGTGTTGAAAAGTTCGGAGGCGGGAAGATGCGGCAGTTCGTAGTATTGACCGTTCTCCAAAATGAGCCGCGATTTTTCGGGCGGCGTTTCGTGGTAGCGCGTTTGGCAGAATGAACAGAAGTCTTCTTTCTCGCGCTTCGGGAGCGGACGGGCGGCGGCGGGCGTGTCGTTCGTGATCGGCTTGTTGCCGCGTCCGGGCACCGCCCAAACTTCAGTGCCGGTAAACGGATTGATTTGCTTCACCGTCCCATCGGCCATCTGATAGTAATACATGTCGTATCGCATCAACGGCGAGGTCTGAATGACGTCCTCGATGAACATCTTGCGTTGTTCAGGCATAGTAAATGTGTAGAGCAGCGTTGGTAGAAATCGTCATCAACTCGTGTCTTTTATAGTTCACTGCGAACGCAATCCCTTATCGATCCCGTGAGCAACCCCGCATTTGATAGTGTTAATTGGCTTTACAAAAATAGGGGAGCAAAGCCGTAAAAAGAATTTGGAAGTTTCCCCAAACCCACTTTGCGATTTCCACGTTTTTCACATTTCTCACCGCCATTCCTGCGCCGCCGTTACATCCGGCTCGAACCCGCCTCTTCGCCCGCGCCGGCTTTGCACTGCAACAGTCTCGCGTGCATTTCATCCCGCACCCGGAGCACGCGCTTGCCGATGAAAACAAAAATACTTTTGGCTTCCGCGCCGTAAGCCGCATCGCCCGCGAGCGTATCAAAATCAAAGGTGTATCGCCCCGACGTGAAATTGAAAATCACCGGCATCGCCGCTTCACTCACATATACCACGCCTTTCACCCGGTAATACCCGCGCGGCATCGATGAAAGTAAATCCTCAAACTTGCGGTGCGAAAAAAGTCCCGTTTCCTCGAAGGCGAAGGTTTCAATCTCATCGACTTCCAGATGAAAATGCGCGCCGCCCGAAATCACCTCGTGAGCCTGCTCGCCGTGCGCGTGCTGATGTGCATGATGAAGTTCGCCTTGATTTTCGCCGTGCCGCAATTCACCGTGATCAGCCTCATGTTTCAAGGCGAGGCGATGAACAATCTCCTCATCATACTTGGCCTTGAGCGTAGCGACATGCTCTGTGAGGTCTTCGCGCAACGTATCGCCGGAGGAAATTAAAATCATTCCGGCAGGGAGGCCGCCTTGCACCGTTTTAAGAATCGGCGCGCGGTCGTTCATCGTGCGAATCAATCGCTCACCCTCGATGACCGACGCCGCACTTGCAATGTCCGTCTTGTTGAGCACGACGAGATCGGAGATCGTCAGTTGGATTTCCGCGACGAGCGTTTCGGCGAGGTTCTCCGCCAGCCGTTCGGCATCGGCGACGGTGATGATCGTATCGAGAATCAAACGGGCGTCGCGGGCGAGCATCATAAAAACGGAAATGGGATTGGCGATGCCCGTCGTTTCGATCAACAACACGTCGGGCGCAACGGCGGCAAGAATCTCCGTAACCGCCGCCTCGAACTCACCCGACACCGTGCAGCATATACAGCCCGCGGTCAGTTCGGAGATCGTAGCGTTTTGGGTTTTAAGGATTACGGAATCGACCGAGACTTCGCCCAGTTCATTTTCGATCAGCGCGACTTTTTTGCCTTTCAAACTCGTCATCAGCAAATGCCGCACGAGCGTCGTTTTGCCGCTGCCCAGAAAACCCGTGATGATGATGGCCGGAATTTTTTTCATCGCCCGATAACCTCCGTAATGATGTCAATCAGAAAAATGCCAATCAGAAAAGTATGAACGGTTGGTAGGATTGCAATTCGCCGGTGCTCGCGCCCTCGAACCGCAAATCGCCGCGGTATCTGTATCCCCGCGGCGGGAGCGACAGCGGCAGGGTCAGGGCGGGCAGCGTCAGTTCGGTTTCTTTGACGACGAACGGCACAAGTTCAAACGTGCTCGGCCACACTTCCAACGCCAGCGCCGATTGCTGATGAAACTCATCAACGACGAGCCGCACTTCCGGCAACGGTTTATCAATCGCATATCCGTAAGTGAGCACGAAATAAACGGTCGATGTATCCGCCGAAAGATTTTGAACCTTGATCGCTTTCGAGAGCGCGCTCAAATTTTCAATCGCCAGTTGTTTGCCGCTGCCGTCCAAGACGCGCATGGCGATGTCGGTATTTTTGTTGTAGTCGGTTTTCGAAACGGACACGGTAACGGTGATGCTTCGGTCGCCTTTGGCAAAAAAAAGCGGGCGGACGAAGGTGTCGCTCGTCGTCAGGGAATCCACCGTCGTAGCACCATAGCCGGTGATGCGCGCCCGCAACGTGCCCTGCATTTTTTCCGGTGCCGAAAGACTGACGCTCGCCAGCAAGGGCGAAAGAAATTTCGGTCGCATTGACATTTCGGAGAGCCGCACATCCAGCGAATACGTGGAGACGCCGGTATTGCGCACCGCATCCGACTGCACGACGATTTCATAGACGCCCGCCGAAAGCTCGCTCACCACGCGGTCGCTCGCCGCCGTTTCTTTCTCCGAGAGCGACGGCACAAATCCGACTTGCAGCCCGCGGCTATCGATGATCGTGGCCGAGACCGCGGCGGGTAACTTGCCGCGCGTCAGCGAGACCGCGAGCGCGGAGCCTTGTTCCGGCACCGCGAAAAAATACCGGCGCAATTCGCCCGCGTCAAGCTTCTCGTTTTCAACCGAGATGCGGTAAGCGTTTGCAGCGGTGAATTGATACGGCACCGCAATCGTCGTCAGAAGTTCGAACTCCGTTTCGCTCGCGGGCGCACGCCGTCCGCTGCGCGAGGCCGCGGTTGCCAAAATTTTTCCGGTGTAAAGTCCGGGCGTTGAAAGTTGGGCGGCGTCATAGACCACGCTGACCGCTGCGTTGCCGGTGCCTTTGATCGAGGTGCGCTGCTGCACCGGCTTCATCCACTTGGCCGTGCTTTGCAAATCATACACGCGAAAAAACGCCGCCCGTTCCGCCGCGGATTCCGATGCTTGCGGCACGCGGCCAATGCGGAAAATTTGTTGATCGTCGCCCGAAGGATACGCGCCCGTGCGGTAGTAGGCGACGCTGCTTTGCAAGCCGTCTTCATCCTCTTGCGACACGGTGCGCACGGTGTAGTCGGCGAGCCGTGCGGCGAAACCGCTTTGGCGGTACTTGCGAAGTTCGTTGTATGCTTCCGGCAATTGAATCACACCCGCGCCGTAATCTAACTCGGTGAGCCTTTTTAATTTCGATGCTGAAGCTTTGAGTGCCGCTTTCACCACGCGCTGCGGATACCGAAACCCGGGATCGCTGACGCATAGCGCGCTAAGCAACCGCGCGATCGCGCCTGCGGTGTAAGGCGATGCCATCGATGTGCCGCTGTGCAACTGGCTGCCCGCATGGTTCGGCACGGTAGAGGCCGCCGAGCCGGGCGCAACGACGTCGGGCTTACCGATGTCGCCGCCGCGGCTGCTGAAACTCCAGACGAGATCGGAGGCTTGTTGCGAACTGAACAGATCGCGGGCGATGTCGCGGTTGAGCAACGCGCCGACGGAAATGACGCGCTGCGCCGCCGCGGGCAAACTCGTCGATGAAATCCCGGGGCCATCGTTGCCGTTCGAGACGCAGACATATAAGTTCGGATGCGTTTCAATCAAACGGTCGATGTATCGCTCCATCTCCGCTTCGCCCGCGATGACGGACGGCACGCCGAAACTCAGGTTTACGACCACCGGCTTGGGTTGCGACTTTGAAAGCGCGGCGGCGTAATCAAATGCCCGTTTGATGCTGCCGGTTACGCTGTTGTTGTGCCACACGCGCGGGTCGGTAATTTTGCAACTGACGAGTTCGGCACCCGGCGCGAGGCCGTCGAAACTCGCATCTAAATCTGTTGCCAGCGTGAAAGGCTTCTCGGAAGTTCTTGCATCTGAAACCGGAGATTCATTGATGCGGTATCCGGCGGCGATGCCTGCGCAGTGCGTGCCGTGCAGATTGTCATCGAAGTGCAAGACCGCGCGGCCACTACCGGCGGAGTCGGGAAATAAATTGATCGCGCCGGTTACGGGCGACAGCGCGGACGCACGTTTTTGTTTGAAGGTGAAAGTATCAAACCGCTCTTTGTAGGTGGTGAGAATGCGCTCGTTTGAAAGATCACCGTCAGCGTCGGTATCGAGCACGGCGACGGTGCCCTGCGCGGTTTTGAACATCACGACCGCGAAACGGCTTAGGGATTCATTATCGCCATCGAGATCGGGCAACGCGCTGTTGATCATATCGCGCTCGTCGAATACGCCGACGCAGTATCTGCCGTCCAGAGACTTTGGAAACCGTTCCGCGCCGCGCAGCGAAACGGTGCCGAGCGAATCGCTGAGGACGGGCTCCACAGGCGAGCCGGTAATGCGGGCCGGAGTGAGTTTGATGTCTCCGAAACCCGAAAAGTTTTGAACGTCAATCACCTTCGCGGTGCCCAGCGATGTGCGCTGCAACCCGATGGCACCAAGATCAATGCCGGTATCGATGATGACGATGATGACGCCTCTGCCGTCGGCTTCAGGATGAGCTTGGGCGAAACGATCCGCGCCGGTCGTTTGATAGGAAATGAAACTCCAGTCCTGTGCAGGCGAGGATTGCGCGGTGAGCAGCAGAGCCAGTGCGGCAAGCGAAGTAAAGCGGAAAAGTTTGGTTGTCATCGAATCGAAAAAAATGTTCTTCTACAAATCTTCTACAAAATGTAAGAAGGATTCCGGGTCCCGCTTCAATAGCGGGACTCAAAGCAGCAGAGCCGGAATGACATAGTAACGCAAGCGATCAAGAGATGTAAATGCAAAAGGGCGAAACACGATGCTTCGCCCTTTGAGGTTGAGACCTTTGGAAGCCCTTCGGGAAATTACTTGACTTCTTTATGAACCGTGCGGCGTTTGAGGCTCGGATTATATTTTTTCATTTCGATGCGCTCGGGATGCGTCTTTTTATTTTTCGTCGTCGAGTAGCGCGAAGGCGTCGCGCCTTCCTTACGCGCTTCGGTGCACTCGACCGATACAACGACGCGGTTACCTTTTGCCATATCCGTAAATCAGTAAAATCGTTTGGTTAAAATTTTGAGCGGCAAATATACACGCCCGCCCGCAAACCGTCAAACCTTTTCTTTATGCTTCATTCATCGCACGGCGGGTAACATGTCGTGCATCACCAATCCGATCTCCGCTGTGAAAGTGCTGCTCGCGCCGTGGCTGCGATAGAGACCTGTAACCGGCGCGGCGAGTGCGGGCGTATAAGCCGCCGCCACCGCAATATGTTTATCCGACACCGCCACGCCGTACGACGGATCATACCCGCGCCAGCCCGCGCCGTGCAAATACACTTCCGCCCATGCGTGCAAATGCCGCTCTTCCGTTTCCGAAAACCCCGGATGATAGCCGCTCACAAACCGCGCCGCAAGTCCCAGCGACCGGCACAGATCGATGAACAGCACGGCCGTATCGCGGCACGCGCCTTCGCCCTGCGCGAGCGTTTCGGCCGAAGTGAGCGCGTGGCCGGTCAATCGCACCATTGATTTGATTTGCTTGTGCAACCGGTCGGTGAGCAGCGTCAGGAACGGCACGACTTGCCAATCGGCTTCGGTCGCAATTTCCGCCGCGAAATCACACACGGTTTTTTGAATGCCCTGCGACTTGCGGTACGCATCGAGTGCCGTCTCTACTTCCGGCGCGTAGCCCATCATCGGCAACTGCACCGCGCCGGAGGTAATGACGTAATCAAACGGATTGTCGCGCAGGGTCTCCAGCGTAAAATGCGTTTTGATGTCGAGCCGGTCGGTGTAGCCGTTGAACCACACGAGCAACGCCGCGTTGCCGTCGGTGTCCGTGCACTCCGACATGCCCGCCGGTTCAGGCGACATCGCAACGTCCCAACTGACGAGCCGCTGCGCGCCGTCGGAGCGCGGACGCAATCGCAAGGTGTGCGGCTCTAAAGACACCGGCAGACTGTAGCGGTATGAAGTTCGGTGCGTAATCTCGAAGTGCATGTTCGAAAAATTAAATGGTGAAAAAATTTCGCGCCGTTACAAGAATATCTATGACGCCTTACTGTTGTAGGGGCGAGGCATGCCTGGCCCCTACGGAGCACAAAAAATACTTCGCGTTAAGATTTGCTGTGAACCTGTTCGCTGCTTTCCGGGGCGGGACGCAACGCAAAAAACGTGTCGAAGATGCCTTCACCCGCATCGTTCAACTCCGATTGAAAATCGTCCAAAAATTCATGCAGCCCTTGCGACATAATTTCAGCGATGTCGGTGTAATCGAGCTTCGACCGCAATCGTCCCAACCGCTTCTCCGC
>JACMJS010000389.1 GCA_014380515.1 Chlorobiales bacterium | reverse complement strand
TCCGACCACAAATTTGATAGATGTGCTTATTAGTTGTCCGAACTGCTCGTCCACTCCTGTGGACAAGCGAACAATGATCAGCATGGGGCCGTTTGATATGCAGCCGGGTGAGTCGCAAGAAGTTTATGTTGCCGCGTGCGTGGGCCAGAGTCGTCCAACCTCGGACAATACAGGAAATCTCAGAGCCAGCGGTGAAGTGCGTTACATCGCCACAGTTGCACAGAACCTATTTGACCGCGGCTTTGGCTTTCAAGAAGATGCCTTAGTTGAATCCTTACCGTCTGTGCCTTCACGTTATAGCCTTGCGCAGAATTACCCGAACCCGTTTAATCCCATCACGACCATTAAATATGAGTTGCCCGAAGATGTGATTGTCTCGCTGCAAGTTTATGATATGGCCGGGCGCAAAGTCGCGGTGCTGGTTGATAAACAGGCGCAGAAAGCGGGTGTTTACGAAGCAAAACTTGAGGCCTCACGACTGGCGAGCGGCGTTTATCTTTATCGCCTCAAAGCCGGACCTTATTTCAAAACGCGCAAACTCGTCGTTGTAAAGTAACTCACATTATTCTCATTCATCATTCAAACTTGTCAATGCTTTTTATCGACGGCAAAAAAATTTCGGACGACATCAAAGCCGAACTGCGGCAGCGCGTTGCGTTTCACAAACTTCATATCGGCAAAGTGCCCGGATTGTCGGTCATTATCGTCGGCAACAACGCGGCCTCGCAAGTTTATGTACGCAACAAAGCCAAAGCGTGTATCGATGTCGGGATGAACTCCGAAATCATCCAACTCTCCGCCGATACCACCGAAGCTCAACTCTTGGGCAGCATCGCCGAACTCAACGGCAGCCCGAACGTCGATGGGATTTTGGTGCAGCAACCGTTGCCCAAACAAATCGATGACTATCATGTTACGCTCGCCATCGCGCCGGAAAAAGACGTCGATGGGTTTCATCCTGAAAACGTCGGCAAACTGGTGATCGGAAAATTGAACGATGGGTTTATCAGTTGCACGCCCTACGGGGTGATCGAACTATTGAGGCGGTATAAAATTGAAACGGCGGGCAAGCACTGTGTGATCGTCGGGCGGAGCAACATCGTCGGCAAACCGATGGCGAACCTGATGATGCAGAAATTGGATTTTATGAACTCGACCGTAACCGTGTGCCATTCCGCCACGCCCGATCTTTCAACCTACACCAAGCAAGCCGATATTCTCATCGCCGCCATCGGCAAAGCGCATTTGATTACGGCGGCAATGGTGAAGCCCGGCGCGGTGGTGATCGACGTCGGTATGAACAGCGTGCCCGACGCCTCGAAGAAATCAGGTCAGCGATTGACGGGCGATGTGGATTTCGAAGCGGTAAAAAATATCGCGTCGGCGATCACGCCCGTGCCCGGCGGCGTCGGTCCGATGACGATTGCGATGTTGCTCTCGAACACACTCAAATCATTCGAGCAGCAAAACAAACTCCGGTAGCGATGGCGATTGAACATCCGCATTCTTGCGGAAGCCATTCCCGCCACGCAGAGAATATGCATTTTTTAGTTTCTTAGCGGTAGGGAATAGCAGGATTCCGGTTCCCG
>JACMJS010000388.1 GCA_014380515.1 Chlorobiales bacterium | reverse complement strand
TCAACCTCTCGTTCAGCACCTTCGGGGCGGGCGGGGCGGGCGGCGATAAGCTCCGCTCGCCGCAAGGGGTTTGCTATGTCTCGGGCGCGCTTTATGTCGCTGATACAGGCAACAACCGCATCGTCAAATTCGTCATCTACAGCGATATTCAGTAGCCCGCGGTAAACGGCTTCCGTAGAAGACCAGTTGTGAGTGCTGCATCGCTCAATGACATCCGAACAAAACGGCGGCAGTTGCAGCGCAAAATGCAGCGGTATTCCATATCTTTCTCTTCAATCAAATCTTATCAACATCACTGGCGGAGGATTACGATCATGTCAAAAAGAAATGTGATTTCAATTCTATGTGTCGCGCTCGTCGCAGTGGCGGGGTGCGGCAAAAAAGCCGACGAAGCCAAGACCGCGATGCAAGCGATGAAGTCAATGGCCGAGTCGGGCGAAAAAGTTGCGGGCGAAGTGGAGAAGTCGGAAGCCAAAATGGAAGCCCGCCGTCAGAAAGGCGATACGCTCGCCATTCCGTACAAAGACCTCCAGAAATACCTGCCCGAATCCATCGGCGGATACACGGCTGAGGAACCCAAAGGCCAAACAATGTCGATGCAAGGCATGTCGTACTCGACTGCGACGCGCCGCTACACGCAAGGTGAAAGCGACATCGAAGTGTCGCTTACCGATTACAACAGTGCCTACGGTGTGATGACCAGCGCGACCATGTTTATGTCGCTCGGCATTACCGTTGATGACGACGAACAAACCACCAAAGGTTACGACACCGGTATTTCCGGCGTGAAGGGCTACGAAGAACTTCAGAAGAAATCGAAGAACGCCAAAATCACGCTCTCCGTCGGCGACCGCTTTCTGCTCGTCGTTGCCGCGACGGGCGGACAGGAAAATACCGAGTTCGTCAAAGGCATCGCCAAGTCGATCAAACTCAGCGACCTTGCGGTGATGTAGATTTCGCCCGTCGAACTTTTTCGCAGAAGCCTTTTAAAAACCTAACCTAACCACGCGCATGGACATCTCAGATTTCGACTCTCCGAACGTGCCCGCCGGTAAAGCCTTTCTGGAAGCCGAACTCGAGCCGATTCTCATTGACAAAGCTCCCGTGCCGTTGCCGGAGGATTTCAAAGAAGGCTTTGTAAAGTATTACCCGTATCTCGTCATCATCGGCGTCATCTTCGGCGTGCTAGGCATTCTGGCGGCGTTTCCGTTGATTGTGATTGCAGCGGCAGTGGGCGGTTTCGGGGTGATTCAAGGAGGCGTCGGATTGCTCTTGCTGTTTGCGAGCACCGTGCTCGGCGTGCTCGCACTGCCGGGCTTGTTCAAGCAGCAACGCTCGGGTTGGGTGTTCAGTTACTACGGCCAACTCATCGGCATTTTGGGCAACCTGATCTCGCTGAACATCATCGGAATCATCATTTGCGTGCTCTGGTTTTATATTTTATTTCAAGTCAAGAACCGTTATCTCTAAACCGCCTAAACAATTGTTGTGATGCGAAAACTTATTTTTTCTTTGGCCATGCTTTGCTGCTACGCGGCTTCAGCCTTCGCGCAGTTCGAAGGTGAAATCGATATGAAAACCACGTCGTCGCAAGGCGGCAACGGCACGAGCAAAATCAAAGTCTCCAAAGCGGGCGACTTCCGCATCGATGCCAGCATGACGATGCCGATGAAAATGGGAAACGCCGCCGAGCCGATGGCGATGCAAATGACGATGCTCAAAAAAAAATCCGCCCCCGACGTGATGCTGATGCTCAACGACAAACAAAAAACTTATTCGGAAATCGACCTGAAAAAAATGCAGGAAATGTCGGCCAAAACCGCGCCCGAAGGGTACGCGGTTACGAAACTCGGCACGGAAAAAATCTTGGGATATACCTGCGAGCATGTCAAACTCACCAAATCCGGTTCTAAATCCGGCGTGGCTGAGATGGAAATGTGGTTGGCGAAAGATGTAGCGAGTTATGAATTATACATGCAGATGCAGGGGCAGCAAGCCGGTTTCGCCGGAACGGAAATGGGCAAGGCGTTGAAGGCTGCGGGCGTCGAAGGATTTCCGGTGAAAAGCATTGCGGGCGGCGGCAACTACGCGGTAACGACCGAGATCACCAAAATTGAAAAGAAGTCCGTTCCAAGTTCCGCATTTGAAATTCCGGCGGGCTACACGAAACAAGCGGGCGGCATGGGCGCGGCGATGGAAGGTCAGATGACGCCGGAGATGCGCAAGCAGATGAAAGAGATGATGGAGAAAGCCAAACAAGACGCAGGAAAATCCGG
>JACMJS010000387.1 GCA_014380515.1 Chlorobiales bacterium | reverse complement strand
CTTTCCGCCCTCGATGGCGCCCTGCCCGACTTGGAAAGTGCAATCATGCTCTCCGATGAACAGCAATCGCTCTTCACCGAAAAAGCCTACGCCTTTCAGATTCTCGCCAAGCACAAATGCGGCAATACCGACTACGAGGGTGCGATGCGCTTCGCCACCGAATCCTTACAGATTTTCGAAACGCTCGCCGACCGCAGAGGCACGTTGGGATCACTGACCATCACCGGCGACATTCAAGTCGGAAGGTTCGACTACGCCGCCGCCCTTGAAACTTACCGCAACGCTCTTGCGATCTGCGATGAACTCGGCGACCGGAGCCGCAAGGCGGAAATGCTCGCGGGCATCGGCAGTCTTTACGCCGCGCTTTCCGATTACGCCACGGCTTTAGAATTCCATCACAAAAGTCTTTTTATCCGCAAAGAGACGAGCGACAAAAACGGCATCGCCGTTGCGCTCGGCAACATCGGAAACACGCACTTCGCGCTGTCGGATTACGACAGTGCCTTGGAGTTTCACCGCCAAAGCCTCGCCATCAGTGAAGAGCTGGATGATAAGACGGGTATCGCCCTGTCGCAAAATAATCTCGGCGACGTCTATACCGCCATCTCCGATTACGACGGCGCGCTTAAATGCCATCACAAAAGTTTATTTCTCTGTGAGCTAACCGGCGATGAAACCGGGATGGCGATGTCGTTGCAAGGCATCGGTGAAGCCTACTTCATGCACGGCAATTACGCCGAAGCCCTCGAGCACGAGCAGAAAAGTTTAGAGATTGCGGAAGCCACCGGAAATAAACGGGTTCAGGTTTATGCGCTCACCGGTATCGGGCAGGCGTTTTCGAAGCTGGGTGATGAACCGCAAGCCGAAAGTTTTTTTCTCAAAGCCGCAACGCTCGCCGCCGAACTCGGCATGAAGAAGGAAACCTACGAAGCCTATCAAGAGCTGGCGGCGGTGTATGAACGGGCGGCGAATTTTGAAAAGGCGTATCATGCGCATAAGCAGTTTCACCGCATCAAGGAAAATGTGTTCGGCGAAGAACAAATGCGGAAGCGCGAGGGTTTGGAGATTCTGCGCCAAACGGAAAAGTTGCAATTGGAAAACGGCCTTTCCGAACGGATGCTCCTGAGCGTGTTGCCGAAACAAATCGTCGAGCGGCTTAAGGCGGGCGAAGGCGTCATTGCCGATGCCTATAGCGACGTCTCGATTCTCTTCGCCGATATTGTCGGATTCACGGTGTTGGCATCGGGCACGTCGCCGGAAGCCCTCGTCATTTTTCTCAACGACGTCTTTTCGCGCTTCGATGTACTGACGAAAAAATTCGGCCTCGAAAAAATTAAAACCATCGGCGATGCGTATATGGTCGCGGGCGGACTGCTCGAACGAAGCGAAACGCATTTAGAACGCTTGGCGGAAATGGCTTTGGAAATGCAGCGCGAAATGGACGACTACGACGGCGGCGCGGTGCAATTGAAAGTTCGCATCGGGATGCACTGCGGCGCGGCGGTCGCGGGCGTGATCGGCACGGAAAAGTTGCTTTATGATCTATGGGGCGACGCGGTCAACACCGCCGCGCGGATGGAATCGCACGGCGTCGCGGGCGAAATTCATTT
>JACMJS010000386.1 GCA_014380515.1 Chlorobiales bacterium | reverse complement strand
GCTCGTGCCGCCGCTCAAGCTCGGCTTCGATCTTTCAACGATGCGCGCCGAGCGCACGGTTCAGATGACGATCAAGATTATCGAGATGGACGCTAAAGGTGAGCGCACGATTTATGACGACTCAAAGTCGCTCACCATTTTGCCGCGCGATTTCTTGCCGCTCTTCCGCCAAGTGAGCGAAGAAGGCGATATCCGACGCACGCCGGAATACATCGGTGCGTGGGTTACGTCGAACGCCACCGCCGTCGATAAATTTCTGGGTCAGGCCAAACTGCTGCATCCGAAGAAGCAATTCGTCGGTGAGCAAGATGAAACGATGTCGCAAGTCTCGGCGATCTTCGCCGCGCTTAAAGCCAGAGGTGTGAGCTATGTGATGGACCCGGCGGTCGTCTCCGACCGCGTGAAGATGCAGCGTACACGGTTGCCCGCCGATGTGCTCGCCTCGACCAACGCACAATGTTTGGAAGGCACGATTCTATTTGCAACGATGATGGAATCCATCGGCTTGCGTCCCGTCATTGTGCTTGTGCCCGGCCATGCGTTCGTCGGCTGGCATCAATCGAAATTTGATAAAGCCTTAGCGAATCTTCCGGCGGGCTATCCGGCGGGCATGGTGTTCGTCGAGACGACGATGGTCGGCACTTACACGTTTGAACAAGCGGTCAATGTGGCGGTGAATAGGGTGATTGACGAATCCAAGGAAGGACATTTCAAGAACGGACTTTCGCAGTTCGTTGAGCTGACCGCCTTGCGCAGCGCGGGCATCAGAGCGCAACCGATGAACTAACCTTTTTCAACTTCAATCATAACCTAAACCTGAAACCACACATCGCCATGATGACATCACGCCGTTTTACGATTCATTCGCTTTACCTCACGCTTGTCGCGTCTTTACTTTGCGTTGTCCTTATTGGGCTGACGGGCTGCGGCGCGAGCCGTGGCAAGGCCCTAGAGTTCAACGGCGGCGAACTCTACTATACCAAAGCGGTAACCGAAGCGGAAGCTAGGAAGCTCGGCGATTATCTGGTGGAGGGAAAGTTTTTTGACGGCACGAAAAAATCGGCGCAGTTGAATAAAGAAGGCGCGGCTTACGAGTTTCGCGTGGTCGTTAAAGACGGCGCCGAAAAAGATGAGCAGAATGCCGTTCTCTTTCAACAGATCGCCCAAGAACTTTCGCAAAACGTCTTCGGCGGTGCGGCGGTCAATGTCCATCTGTGCGACGCCCAATTAAAAACCCTGCGCGTCATCACCGCGCAATAAAACGGAGATAATTTCATGAACACACTTCACACATCTCTCGCTATGATTTTTATACTCACAATGACGGACATTGCCGAGCCGCAAACCAAAGAAGTACGCGACCGCATTCCCATGCGGGACGGCCAAGACTGGGGAGCAATTGACCTCACGGGCAAGTGGGCCGCAAAGCCCCGATACTTCAAAGTCTTCGAGTTCAGCGAAGGCATCGCCACCGTTCAAGTCAGCCAAACTCCCACCGGCTACGGCTACATCGATAAAAACGGGAAAGCCATCGGCAAACCGGAGTATCTCTTGGCCTCGATGTTTTCGGATGGACTTGCCTCCGTTCAAAAACGGGTTGCGCCGGAAACGGCGGGCTGCCCGAAGAACTCCGGCACGAGTATGGAAGTGTGGGGCTACATCAACCGCGAGGGCAAGATGGCCATCAAGCCGCAGTTTGCTCAAGTCGGGAATTTTCGCAACGGCCTTGCGCCCGTCGTTTGGGCGTGCAATGAAAACACCGGATTCATTTGGGGATACATCAACAAATCGGGCGCGACGGTTGTTAAGGCGCGGTTCACGGAAGCTTACGTCTTCGCGGACGGCATGGCCTGTGTGCGTGCCTCCGTTGATTATGCCAAAGAGGACGGACCCGCCAGCACCTTCGGATACATCAACACGGCGGGCAAACTCGCTATCAGATGTCAGTTTCAGGAAGCGATGGACTTTTCCGAAGGCCTTGCCGCCGTCCGCAAAAACAACACGTGGGGATACATCAACAAGCAAGGCAAATATGTAACCGCCGATGATTTCACCCGGGCAGGCAACTTCAACGAATCCGGTTCAGCCGTCATTGGGCAAGGAAGCAAGTACGGCTACATCGATAAGAGCGGCAAAGTATTCATCGAGCCGGAGTTCCAATTGGCAAGGCCGTTCTATGAAGGACTGGCCGCGGTGATGAAGAATGACAAGTGGGGCTATATCGACAAGACCGGTAAAGTCGTCATCGATTTTCAATACGGCGGCGGACAGGGCGATGAAGGCGCGGCGTGCATTGATTTTTCCGAAGGGCTTGCCGCCGTATCGCACAAAGGTTTTTGGAAGTTCATCGATAAAGACGGCAAAGTTGTCATTGAAAAAGAATATCTCGATGTAACCTATTTCAACAACGGCGTCTCGACCTGCCAGCTACGCGAAGACGGCAAACTCTACATCGTCATCATCGATAAGACCGGCAAGGAAATTTTCCGAAGGGAAAAGTAAACCATGAAACAGATTCAACTGCTTCTCGCGCTCGTTGCAACCCTGAGCCTCGCAGTTCGCGGCGGCGCACAGACGTTTGCCGAACAAAACGCCGGTAAAATTCTTTTCTCGAAGAAACCGATTGCTTTCGGCAAGGAAAATATTTCGGCGGTGCAAAGCAAGTTCGCGGCGGGCGATTTCATCTTTGCGATGGTTTATCTGCCGAAGTCCATCGGCGCATCGGGCATCGTGAAGCGGCATCAACTTGCCATCGAGATTGCCGGTCGCAAAAAAGAAATCATCTATGTCGAGTACGTCTTCAAAGACACCGATGCGAAGAACATCGAGTTTGATGTGGTCTCTGACCCGAAAGACATCCTGACGGGAGACATCACCCAAAAGATGATGAAGCTCTTCATCGCGCTTCCACCGGCGAAGCATTCGGTTACGGTTTCCCTGACAACCCCCGGCGCGAAGAAACTCGCCACCGGAAGTTTCGAACTCGATTGCACTGCCGGTACGGATAAACTCAAAGCGAATTCGGATGCGGTTCGCAACGGACAACTTGCCAGCGTCAACATGCCGGAAGCTAAGATGAAAGAAGCTTCACTTGAAGCGGCGATGCTGAAAGCGTTCCGCGCGCAACTGGTTAAAGTTTATCAGGACAAGGCGGGCACGCCGGTTCGCGCGGTCATCACCGACGCGGGGTGGACGCTGGTGCGCAACGGCTTGACGGGCATCGTGCTCCGGCGACAAATCTGGGCGACGCTCGGCGTAAAAACCACGAACGGCAACTGCAACTGCCAAAGCGTACAATTCTCGCAAGAGTATTACAGCGGAAAATTTCAGGGCGGTCTCGCCGTCTCCAACTTCGGCACGGGCTACGGCATCAGCTGCGATAACCTCTCGAAATAATCCGGTAGGATAATCCGGCAAGCACTCTTTCACTCTTCGATCCATAACATCTTTTCAACCTGTAACATCACGCACCATGAAATTACTTATCGCGTTTTTTGCGGCGGCTTTTTTAACGCTCATCGCGCCGGATGCACACGCACAAGATACTTTTGTTTTTGCCGGAGCATCGCTCACCTTGCCTGACGGGTGGAAGACGGAAACTTCCGGCAACATGGCCACGCTCTATCCGCCCGCGAAAGGCGGATTCATTGAGGTCTACAACTTTTCGAAATTGCCCGCAGCGTCGGCGGACACGATTTTAAAAATGCTGAAGCCGCGCAAGAACACAACGGATATCAGCGTCAAAGACGTGAGGCCGATGAAGTTCGGCAGCACCACCGGCCTCGGCGCGAGCGGCAAAGCAAAGATTAAAGACGCGCCGGTTTCTTTCGTCCTGACCGCGATTCCGACCGGCTCGCACGCCGTGCTCGCCATTGGATTTTTGGGCGACACGCAGCCGGTCGCTTTCAAACAGGAAGTTGCCCGCGTGCTCGGCTCGCTGAAAGTAGCCGCGGCCAAGTAAATCACTTCGCAATCCGGTTCAAGTGCATCGCTTCACGCCGGTGCATTTGAGCATGGCACCTTACGACGAAACTTGTTTCGTACATCAATTTTCTAACTTTTAAATCCGGGCACAGCATGAAATACTACTGGTCAGATAACGACATTCCCGAACTCGCTCCGCTTTCAACCGCCGACCGCCGGAAAGTGCAGCAGGAATCGCGCAAGCTTTATCCCGAAGTCAAAAAAGCATTTTGGGTATACCTTGCAACGGTGGTTGCTGTCGGCTTTGCGAGTGCGATCCTTTTATCGATCGTCAGTTACGCACTCGGCATCAGATCGCAGTGGGTGGGAGCGATTGGCGCAGGGTTAGGCGTCGTCTTCGGCAGAACGGCGATGATTGAAAAATGCCGTCCCTTCTGGAAGCAATATATCGAGAGCCATGCGATTGCCACCTCAAAACAACTTTGATTCCCTGCCGTTGATGCGAAATTCTTTTTTGCGATTGACATTTCTTGTAGCGTTGTGGATCGCTGCGACGTGGCTTACCGGCAGTGGCGGCGCATTTGCGCAGACGGCGAAACCCGCGGCGAGCGACTCCGTGCTCAGAGCGCAACTGTTGAAACGCAAACTCATCATCGGTACGATTCATGCGCCGCCGTTCGTCATTCGCAGCGCCGATAGCACGAGTTGGAGCGGCCTTTCCATCGATCTGTGGCGCGAGATTGCCAGCGACTTGGGAATTGCTTACGAGTTCCGCGGGGCAACCCTTACCGGCCTTTCCGACGGCCTCGCAGAGGGCGAACTTGATGCGGTTGTGGCGGCGATGACGATCAATCCCGAACGCGAAAAAAGGTTCGATTTCACGCATCCGTTCTTCCGCTCCGGCATCGGCATCACGGTCTCTTCGAAGCCGCGCACGGACGTGTGGAAACTCATGTCGGGAATTTTCTCGTGGCAACTTGCCCTGATTCTGCTCGGCGTGTTTGCCGCGCTGTTCATTATCGGCGTCGCCCTTTATTTTCTTGAGCGATCGCGCAGCCCCGAACGCTTCGCAGGCGGCACAGGCAAAGGATTGCTCGAAGGCGTTTGGCTTTCGGCGATTATGTTCATCGGCTCGTCGGATGGCTACCCGCAATCGCCCGTTGGCCGCGTGATCGCCATTCTATGGACGACGAGCAGCACCGTGCTCATCTCCGCACTCACGGCCACGATTGCCGCCACGCTCACGAGCGCGCAACTCACTTCGCAAATTCAAGACCTAAACGATCTGCGGCGCGTCCGCGTCGGTACGGTGGCCGGTTCATCGAGCGAAGCGTTTTTAAAATCGCAACAGATCGCTTATACCGCGTTTCCGAAAACGATCCTTGCCTTGCAGCAAATCGCCGATGAAAAGTTGGATGCGGTCGTGGCCGATGCGCCGATCATGCGATACCTCGTCCTCAACGATTTGCCGAACGGAAATTTGATGGTGCTTCCGAAAATTCTCAAGTATGAATCCTACGGCTTCGGCCTGCGCGCGGGCAGTCCGTTGCGTGAGGAACTCAACCGCGTGCTTTTGGAGAAACTGCGCGAGCCGCGTTGGGAAGAACAGTTTTCATTTTACAGCGGCGGCAATTAAATTTTGGACTCAACATCAAGTCTGTAATTTATGATGCACCGCACTTTCTTTTTCGTATCACTTCTGCTCGTTTGCACGGCGGCATCCGCACAAGACACGTCCGCCGACAAAGCCGCTATCGAGACGCTAAGCCGTTCGCGCTACACCGCCCTGACCGCGCGCGACAGCGCCGCCTTTGCCAAGATTTACGCACCCGATTATGAATTCACGACTTCGTGGGGCACGCGCGAAGGCTTGAACTTTCTGCGCCGCTTCATCAAAACCGTCCCGCCCGTCTTCAAACTTGATCCGTCAAACTATAAAATCGTTCTCTCGGAAGACGGCAAGATAGGCTTTGCCGTGCTCGACCTGCGCGAGGAGTATGGCGATAAAAACGGCAGCGAAGTTTCGCAGACGTCTTTCACGGAAATTTATGCGAAGCGCGGCGGCAAGTGGCTGCTCATCCAAGGCCACAACAGCCCGAAGACGAAAGCCCCGTGGGAAAAGTAACTCCGGCGGCGAAGCATCTGCGGTGAAGCGCGTGTATATTGAGGCTGTATAAACCGAAGCTACATGCGTGTTCTCACCGCCTCCATTACCAATTTTATTTCCGAAACCGGCGAAGTGGCGATGCTTTTTTGGGGCATCGTTAAATCGCTGCCAAGGCTCGTGCGCGACCGGCACTTGGTCTTCGCGCAGATGTCGCATATCGGCGTAGATTCGTTGCCGCTCGTCGTGCTCGTCTCAATTTTCGCGGGCGCGATCGGCGCGTGGCAAGCGGCGTATCAACTGTCGGGACTTGCCTCAACCGCGCTTGTCGGCGGGGTAACAAGCCGCGTGATTATCATTGAACTGGGACCGGTGCTGACGGGCATCATCATTGCGGGGCGCGTCGGCGCCTCGATTGCGGCGGAACTTGGGACGATGAAAGTAACCGAACAGTTGGATGCCCTCGAAACGATGGCGATCAATCCGGTGCGATACCTTGCGATGCCGCGTGTGTTTGCGGCGGCGGTGATGATGCCGGTGCTCGTTACGTTTGCCAACTTCATCGCCGTGATGGGCGCATTCGTCGTCTCGCTGCTCTTTCTCGATATTCCGCAACATGTTTTCTTCGGATCGGTGCAACAGTTCTTCAGCACGAAAGACGTCTTCGGCGGCTTGCTGAAGGCGACGATCTTCGGCACGCTGACGTCACTGCTCGGTTGCCACATCGGATTTCAAACGACGGGCGGCGCGGAAGGCGTCGGTGTTTCCACGATTCGCAGTTTCGTCGTGTCGTCCGCCATGATTTTAATCAGTGATTACTTCCTTTGGTTTTTTCTTTTTTGATGATGATACATCTTGCACGCACGTTTCTGCTGATCCTTCTTTGCGTTCCACCAACCACGCAGCAAACCCGCTCCCCGTCCGCATCCTTTGAAGGCGTGATCGATTTAAAAATAACTTCGCCGCGCTTCACCGGCGTTATGACGCTTTCGCTCTCGCCGCTTGGCACGCGGCTCGATTTGAAAGGCAAAGACGAGCTGAATGTTTCTTTCCTTTCGCTTCCGAACGATAGCCTCGCATACAGTCTGATGCATGGCTCGAAAACTTATAGCGTATCAAACCTCGCGGCGGCGCGGCGGTCGATCAGTGCGCTCAATGCAACGGCGGTTTACAAAATCGAGAAGTTGGGCAAAGAAAAAATCGGCCTGTATGTGTGCGAACATTTCACCGTTCAGAGCGGTAGAAAAAGTGTCGGGGCGGACATGGAATTATG
>JACMJS010000385.1 GCA_014380515.1 Chlorobiales bacterium | reverse complement strand
GACCACCGGATTATCAGTGACACTGGCAGTTTCCGTCTCAACCACATTGCGTGCGTGACGGATGGCATCGCGTACGGCGCCGTGCACTTGCGGCACGCACCGCAGCGAATACGGGTCTTGCACCTTCTGACAGTTTTCGTGCGAGTGCATGATTTCCGAACCCGCGATCAATCGCCGCATATTTTCCGCAACGGCTTTGTGTCCCTTGTGCGGACGCACGGCGGCGATGCGGGCATCGAACGGAGAGGCACTGCCCCGCATCGCTTCCAGCGTCATGGCGGCTACGATGTCGGCGGTTTTCATCATCACGTCCGCGCGGATCAAGGCGTGCACGGCGTACGCGAGCATAAACTGCGTGCCGTTGATGAGTGCCAAGCCTTCCTTCGATCTCAGACGGTGCGGCTGCAGACCCGCGTGTTTCAAGGCGATGCGGGCGGACAGCGTTTTGCCGTTCATGTTTACTTCGCCCTGTCCCATCAGCGGCAGAACCAAATGTGCGAGCGGCGCCAGATCGCCCGACGCGCCGACCGAACCTTGCGAATACACCACCGGCGTCATCCCACGGTTGAAAAATTCAATCAGCAGATTTACCGCGTCAAGCGAAATACCGCTGTAGCCTTTGGCGAGCGCGTTGATTTTGGTGAGCATCATCAGCCGCACGATTTCGTCATCGACCAAACTGCCCGTGCCGACGGCGTGCGAGAGAATCAAATTCTCTTGCAGCGTCTCTAAATCTTTTTGCGGAATTTTTTTGCTGGCGAGAATCCCGAAACCCGTGTTGATGCCGTAGTGCGGCGCATCGGATTCCGAAAGTGTATCAACGGCTTTGCGAGAGGAGAGAATTTTTTTCTTGGCGGCGGGCGCGAGCGCAAGGTACGAACGCTCTCTCACTGCGTCTTTGATACTTGAAAGAGAGAGCGTTTCGCCGGTGAGTTTTAAAATACGTGGCATTACGATTGGTGAACCTTACACGGGCGGATTTGACTCCGTAGGGGCGATAGCGAGTTAAACGAGCTGACGCTCTATGGCCTCCGCCCCTACAACGGTCGTCTGAATTTATCGCACGGCTGTCTTGCCGACGCCGCCGATACCGCCGTTCTCTTTTGAGATCGCCATCAATTCCTGCATCGTGCGCTTGGCCGCGTCCGTTGAGCCGTCGAGGAAAATCACGTTGCCTTTGCCGTTCTCGGCGAAGTGCTTGATGGATTCCGTCCACATCGAAAACAAAATGAACGACGCATCTAAATCCGCGGTCTGCATTTCCTTGGCGGCTTGCGTCATGCCCTTTGCGACTTCCTCGCGGAAAAGCGCGATGCCCTGTCCCTGCAACTGCGACGCTTGTCGTTCGGCTTCAGCCGCAATCTTGATCGCATTGCCTTCGGCTTCGGCTTGCTTCGTTCGAGTGATGAGCAACGCTTGACCTTCGTTTTCCGCGGCGGCTTTCAAGTTGTTGGAGGCCACGACCTGCGCCATCGACCGCATGATCGCTTCATCGAACAGAATATCGTTCATCTGCAAATCGATCAGGTGGTAGCCCCACGTTTCCAAACTCGCATCCAACTGTCCTTTGACTTCCTCGACAATCTCGCGGCGGAGCGCAAGAATTTGCGATTGCTTTTTGGTGGCGACGAAACTGCGCACCGAACCTTCAACCGTGCGGACGAGTGCCTGCATGAAACTCGTTTGATCGATGAACTTGAAGGCGACGTTTTTAATCGTCTCTTCCTCTTGATTATACACCGCATACAGCAACATCGCTTTGAAACCCACCGTGGCCTGATCGCCGGTGATTGCTTGAAACTCCAACTCCGCCGAGCGGTTCTGGATCGAGATGCGTTTGTAGATATTTTCGATGACGGGAAGCTTGAGGTTGAGGCCGGGCTTCAGCACGCGCTGATATTTGCCGAACATCGTTACCACGGCGACAGTGCCTTGCGTAACGGTGATGAACGAACTGAACAGCACGAAGAGCACAAGAACGGCGAGAATAATGAGCGGTACCATAGTTGTCGCGGTTTATGATTGATGGGATTGAAAGAGCGAGCCAAAATACCACAAGGCCGCGCCCAATTGCAAACACTCTTTTTACGCAGGCGGCTTCACCGTTCAAAATGTTTGCTTTATGTTTGTGTGTTTATGCGAAGTTTTTTTGCAAGCCACATTTAGAAAAGTATGATTGCCCGACGGTTTCCGAATCCTGAGACGATGTCCGCACTCGCAGCGTTGCAAGCCAATATTATTCTTTATGCGCGCACTAAAGACTTTTTCTGGCCGGAGCACACTTCCCCGCTCACGCTGATGATCAACTTCAGCGGCTACTCCGAGCACCGCACGCCGCACGCGCGATTTCGGTTGGGACAACAAGGTTACCTGATTTTTAATCACGGCCAAGAATACTCGAAT
>JACMJS010000052.1 GCA_014380515.1 Chlorobiales bacterium | reverse complement strand
TCAGGATTCGGGACTTTCATTTACTATTCCCCGACGCGGCTGATTTTAATCGTGTCCGTTGAGCCGCGCTTCAAGACCGGCGTGCCGAGCGTATAAACCACCGTATCGCCTTTCGCCATGAGGCCGCTTTGCACGAGAATCTGTTCGATGGCCTGAAAACTTTCGTCGGTCGAAGTGAGCGTTTCGGTTAAAATCGTTTCGACGCCCCAGACGAGATTGGTCAGCCGCTGCACGATTTCCTTATCGGTGATGGCGATGATTTTGCACTCCGGTTTCTGTTTCGAGATTTTAACCGCCGTGCTGCCGGAGTGCGTCAGGGTTACAATCGCTTTCGCGCCCACCGCCTGCGCCACCTGCACAGCCGAAACCGCCACCGCCTCACCCAAGTGCGCATGACGCAATTCCGATCTGCGGCGATGGGCGATCCGCTCACGGTGCAGCATCGCACTGTTGGCTTCCGATTCAACGCTTTCAATAATCGAACGCATCGTGAGCACGGTCTCGACCGGATATTTTCCCGACGCGGTTTCGGCGGAAAGCATCACCGCATCCGTACCATCGAACACGGCGTTGGCGACGTCCGAAGCTTCCGCACGGGTCGGGCGCGGATTTTCGATCATCGATTCGAGCATCTGCGTCGCAATGATGACGGGCTTGAAGCGGTCGTTGCACTTTTGCACAATCGTCTTTTGCAGGATCGGCACATCGCAGGTTTGCATCTCGATGCCCAAGTCGCCGCGCGCGACCATGATCGCGTCCGAGAGTTCGATGATGTCGTCGATGTGCGTGATGGCCTCGGGCTTCTCAATCTTCGCCACAATCCACGTTTCCTTACGGTGCGCTTTGATAATGTTCATCAGTTCCGACACGTCTTTGCCTTCGCGGACGAACGAGAGCGCAACCATATCAACATCGTTGGCGAGGCCGAACTCAAGATCGATGATGTCCTTATCTGTCAGCGAAGGGATCGAGACTTTGACGCCCGGCAAGTTGAAGCCTTTCTTTTCTTTGAGGATGCCGCCGATGACGACTTCGGTCAGCACTTCATCGATGGTTTTGGAAAGCACGCGCAGCTCCAGAAGGCCGTCGTCAATGAGGATGCGGTCATTGGGCTGAACGTCCTGCACGATCTGCGCGTAGGTCGTTGAGACGATTTCAGCCGTACCTAAAATGGGATTGGGTGTGATGCGGAGATGTTCGCCGGGCTTGAGCAATACGGTCTTGTCCCGCAGCTCGCCGACGCGGATTTTCGGGCCTTGTAAATCCTGCATGATGGCGATTTGTTTGCCGGTATTCAGCGAGGCTTGCCGAATCAACTCGATGCGGGCTTTGTGATCTTCATGCGTGCCGTGTGAAAAATTCAGCCGCGCGACGTTCATACCCGCTTCAATCAGCGCGGTGATGCGTTCGAGTGTGCTCGTCGCCGGGCCGAGGGTACAAATAATTTTGGTGCGTTTCATTAACTGATTGATGAATGAAATAAATCTTTGGTGTCATTCTGAACGCAGCGCGAGCGGAGTGAAGAATCCCTAATTGCTTTTCGATAGTTAGGGATTCTTCGCTAACGCTCAGAATGACAGAATGGAAAATCAGAATGACGGAAAAGAAAATTTATGCCGCGATGAAATCGTAGAGCGGAAATTTTTCCGTGAGGTCTTTGACCTCTTGCTTGACTTGCTTATGCAAATTTTCGTCTTTGAGATTCATCAGCACTTTATCTATGAGCATGGCGACTTGCTCGGACTCCGGTTCTTTCATCCCGCGCGTCGTCATCGCGGGCGTACCGATACGAATGCCGCTCGTTACGAACGGAGATTTATCATCGAAGGGCACGGAATTTTTGTTGACGGTGAATCCCGCTTCATGCAAAGCGAACTCGGCATCTTTGCCGGTGATGTTTTTATTTCGGAGGTCAATCAGCATCAAGTGATTTTCCGTACCGCCGGAAAGAATGTGGTAGTCCAGCGAAAGAAATTTATTCGCCATCGCCGCTGCGTTCAGTTTGACTTGCTCCTGATACAACTTAAACTCCGGCTTCAAAGCTTCACCGAACGCCACGGCTTTGCCCGCAATGATGTGCATGAGCGGTCCGCCCTGAATGCCCGGCATCACTTGGCTATCGAGCACTTCGGACATCATCTTGATTCTATCGCCCGACTTGGTTTTGATTTTAAGGCCGAACGGATTTTCGAAGTCCGTGCCCATCAGAATCATGCCGCCGCGCGGGCCTCTTAAGGTTTTGTGCGTGGTCGTTGTAACGATATGGCAGTGGGGCAGCGGGTTGTTTAGAAGTCCGGCAGCAATCAATCCGGCGGGATGCGCGATGTCGGCCCAAAGAAACGCGCCGACGCTATCGGCAATGCGCCGGAAGGCGGCGTAGTCCCAATCGCGCGCGTAAGCACTCGCGCCGCAGATGATGAGCTTCGGTTTTGTGGCGGTAGCAATTTCCGCGACGCGGTTCATATCGATGCGCCCGGCAAGTTCGCCGTCCTTCTCCACGCCGTAAAATTCCGCTTGATACAATTTGCCGCTAAAGTTCACCGAACTGCCATGCGTCAGATGGCCGCCGTGCGAGAGATCGAAGCCGAGAATTTTATCGCCCGGATTGATGAGTGAAAAATAGACGGCCATGTTGGCTTGCGAACCGGAGTGCGGCTGGACGTTGGCGTAGTCGCAGTTGAAGAGTTTCTTTGCGCGGTCGCGGGCGAGATTTTCGGCAAGGTCGACGAACTCGCAGCCGCCGTAATACCGTTTGCCCGGATAGCCTTCGGCGTATTTGTTCGTCATGACCGAACCGCAGGCTTCGAGCACCGCGCGGCTGGTGAAGTTTTCAGAGGCGATGAGCTCCAGCGTATCGGTTTGGCGTTCCAATTCCAGTTGGATGGAAGCGTAAAGCTCGGGGTCAGCCGAGCGTAAGGAATCGGATGAAGTGCGAAGGTATTCGTTCATGGCGGCGGTTTAGAAGTTAATGGCGCGATGGTTGGATAAGCGTCAGGACGGCTGCAAAGATAGGGCGGCATCGAGGGTTTTCAAAAAACACAATTCACTTTGCAAACTACAACCAAATATTGTTTCATTGTCAATTTTTGAGGACGATAGTTTTATCGTCGGAAATCAAGCGGTCTTCGAGCAGCTGGGCGAGGGCGACGAACTCGGCGACGCTGAAGGTTTCGGCGCGGCGTTTGAAATCGATGTCAAGGCCATCGAGGCGGAAAGTTTTGCGCAGATTGTTCTCCAGCGTTTTCCGACGCATCGCAAAACTTTGCCGCACCACTTTTTTGAACTGTAGCGGGTTTGTGATCCGGTGTTTTTCCGGCGTCATCGTCAGCCGCACCACCGCCGAATCCACATCCGGCTTGGGCTTAAAGACATGCTTGCTCACCTTGAACAAATACTCCACATCGGTGAAGGCTTGCAATTGCACCGCGAGAATGCCGTACTCTTTCGTTTGCGGCACCGCCGAAAGCCGCCGGGCGACTTCATCCTGAATCATCAGCACGATGCTGTGTACGTGCGTTTGATGATCGAGCAGTTTGAAAATAATCGGCGTCGTGATGCTGTAAGGAATGTTGCCGAGCACTTTCAATTTCCGTCCGGCGGCAATCTCACCCAGATTCACATCCAGAAAATCCCCGGCAATCACAGTTACTTGCGGAAATTTTTCGCGGATGAACTTCGCCAGTTCCGGCTCGACTTCAACGGCGGTAAAGTGCGGCATCGTTGCGGCAATGATTGCTGTGAGGGCGCCGAAGCCCGGCCCGATTTCTAAAACCGCGTCGTCCGGCTGCAGCCCCGCGGCCTCAACGATTTTATGCGAGATGTTCGGATCGAGCAAAAAATTTTGTCCCCGATGCTTCTTCGGCGTGATGCTGCGGTGTTGATACGAAACTTTCAAGATAGACTGCGATAAAGATTGGAAGAAACCCTCTGTCCGCTCGAGGCGGACATCTCCCTTTGGCAAAGGGAGATGTGTTTGTAAGAAATTAAACTTCGTGCTCGCGGGCGTAGGCTTCGACCTCAAACTTGTTTTGGCGATAAGCATGTTGCCAACCATGTTTGATGCCCGCCCTGAACGAGGCGAGAAGGTAACGAAACGCAAACTGCCAGCCGTGCCGGTGCCACTGTTCAACATGCACGAGTTCATGCGTGATCGTTGCGCGGTCGCGCTGAAAATCCGTCCGCAAAAAAATCAAATCACCGAACGCTTGGCCGATAGCCCACTTCGGCACGAGGCGGCGAAACAGATAGACCTTCGCCGCCGGAAACTTGTGCCACAGCGCATCGCCGCCGCCGCCCACGGAGCGCGCAAACTTGCCGCCGAGCACCGCGATAAGTATGTATCCGATCAGTCTGCCAATCCACATGTTTTGAAAGATCAGGATGTTATCGCCCAGCCTTGTTTCGGCCAAGTTTTTTCGTAGTTTCAGGCCACACTTCTCAACTTACCAGCCAAGCATCATTCTTTGCAACTTTTTTTTGCGAGGTCTCAGGGACGTATTCACTGGCATCTCCAAGATAGAAACTCTCCAAGATTGCTTTTCTAAAAATCACCTTTTTCACAAGCCGCCATTCGGCGGACGTTCATCAATCACTAAATTTATCGCAGCCATGACCGACATTATGAATCTCATCACGAGTCAGTTGGGTTCAGGCGCGGTGCAGCAACTCAGCCAAAACATCGGTGCGGACGAAAACGCCACGCAAAAAGCCATCACCGCCGCCGTGCCGCTCCTGCTGTCCGCCCTTGCCCGCAATGCCTCATCGCCGGGCGGAGCCGAATCGCTTTACACCGCCGTCTCGCGCGATCACGACGGCTCGGCACTCGACAATGTGATGAACCTTGTCGGCAATACGTCGTCGGGCAACGGCGCGGGCATTCTCAATCATGTTTTGGGATCGCAGCAACCGGCGGTGCAACAGGGACTGGCGAAAAGCACCGGCCTTGACGCCGGGACTATCGCACAAATTTTACAAGTCGCCGCGCCGCTCGTGCTCGGCGCGCTCGGACGCACGCAGCAACAGCAAGGTTTTGATGCCGGTGGCCTCTCGCAATTTTTGGGAACGCAGCAACAGCAAGCCCAAGCTCAGCAGCCCGATTTGATGGGTACACTCGGACGCTTGCTCGATTCCAACCACGACGGCAATATGATGGATGACGTCGGTAATGTGCTCGGCAAATTTTTGAAGTAGAAGTTTATTTGTCATAGCCTAACATTGTAGAGGCGAGGCCACAGAGCGTAAGCTCGGTAAACTTGCAACCACCCCTACGCGGACAAATACAAAGATGAATCAAAGATGAATTTTTTTGAAGATGCGCGGAGCCAATAAAAATTTCGCGCTCGCTCTAAACCAAAAACGCCAAACAATAAGGAGGAACTATGGCAGCCAATTCCCAGACGGGCGACGGCAAAGACCCGAACGACCCGATTGACCCGATTGATACGTCCGGCTTCGAAACCGGCGCATCCACTTCCGGCGATCCTGAGAAGATTGATACATCGGGATTTGAAACCGGCGCATCTACTTCCGGTACGCCGCAAAAAATGTACACCGTCAAGAAAGGCGATTCGCTGTCGAAGATCGCCAAAGAGTTTTACGGCGACATGAAAGAGTGGAAGAAAATTTACGAAGCCAACCGTGATCAAATCAAAGACCCGAACCTGATTCAGATCGGGCAGGAACTCGTCATTCCTGAATGAGTGCTTTATCATCGCATCGTCAACATTTAAAAACCTAAACGAAAAAAAGTCATGCGTAAAACCGTTTTCCTGCCGGTGCTCGTCATCGGTCTCGTTGTCATCAGCACCCTCACCGGTTGCGGCAAGAAAGAAGAACCGAAGCCCGCCGTTGACACGACCGCCGTTACCACGCCGCCGCCGCCGCCCGAACCGCCGAAGCCCTCGGTTGCTTCCGTTACACTCGCAAAAGGGATGGGTCAAGACAAAAGTCCCGTTGACATCGCCTCGGAGTTCAAGCCGAAAGAAACCGTTTATGCCATCGTGAGAACGGACAATGCGGTGGCCGGAAATGTGATCGGCGCCAAATGGTATTACACGAAAACCAATCAAGAAGTCGGCGCCGATTCCATTTCGCTCAAGGACAACGGCATGAACATGACCGACTTGAAACTGATGAACAAAAAAGGAATGCCCGCCGGAGAGTACAAGGTCGACATCTCGCTCAACGGTGAAGTCGTCAAGTCCGAAATGTTCAAGGTGGTAAAGTAAGAAATCCCGCCAGCCCCTTTGACAAGGGGGAGTGAAGTGTAAAAGGCATCGATGACCATCGATGCCTTTTTGTATTGCGGCGACTGTGTTATCTTCGAGACGATTCCGTTACGCCGCATACAGCATCACAGCACTGTCATCAACCACTTCACGAACCATCATCATTTGGCATCATGGAAAAAGTCCTGACCCGTTACGAATCGCGCGGCGAGAAAGCCACGCGGCAAGGCTTCGGCGAAGCCCTCTATGAACTGGGCAAAGAGAACGAGCAAGTCGTTGCGCTCTGCGCCGATCTGACGACTTCGCTCGAGATGAACAAGTTCGTCAAAGAATTTCCCGCACGCTTCTTCAACATCGGCATCGCGGAAGCCAACATGACCTCGATGGCCGCGGGGCTTTCGCTCACCGGAAAAATTCCCTTCCTCGGCACCTTCGCCAATTTTGCGACCGGACGCTCGTTCGATCAAGTCCGCCAATCGCTGGCCTATTCGGAAACGAACGTCAAAATCTGCGCCTCGCACGCGGGGCTGACGCTCGGCGAGGACGGCGCGACGCATCAGATTTTGGAAGACATCGGCCTGATGCGTGCGCTCCCGCATATGACCGTCATCGTCCCCGCCGACTTCGCCGAAACAAAACGCGCGACGAAAGCGATTGCCGCGCACAAAGGCCCCGTGTATCTGCGGTTCGGGCGGCCTAACCTGCCGGATTTTTCAACGGACGAAGACGGCTTTCAAATCGGAAAGTCAATCGAGCTGCACGACGGCACGGATGCGACGATCATCGCGTGCGGCGTGATGGTCTGGCGCGCGCTTCAGGCGGCGTATAAACTTGAAGAAGAAGGCAAGAGCGTTCGCGTCATCAACATGCACACGATCAAGCCGATGGATGTGGCCGCCGTCGTTGCCGCCGCCAAAGAAACCGGCGCGATTGTAACGGCGGAAGAGCATCAAATCAACACCGGCCTCAGCGACGCGGTGGCCAATATCTGCTCACGCAGTTTTCCCGTGCCGATGGAAATGGTGGCCGTGATGGACAAGTTCGGCGAATCGGGCAAGGCGATGGAATTGCTCGATAAATACGGCCTGACCACCGACGCCATCATCGCCGCCACGAAAAAAGTTATCAGCCGCAAACATTGATTACCGTTGCCTCAACAGACACCATCGTAGGGGCGAGGTTATCTCGCCTCTGCTACGTTAGATAGACGAGTATTGCTATGAAGCCTCTGATACCGCTGATATTATTGCTGTCGCTAAGTTCGTGGCTTCACGCACAAACGCTCTCGCCGCAATTTACCCCGCCGCTCTCGCCGCGCTTGGCGAACTATACAATCACCGCAAAGTTCAACGCTGAAACCAAGCGCATCACCGCGTCAGAGTCGCTCGTCTGGAAAAACCATACGCGAGACACGGTACGCACGTTGCAGTTTCATTTGTATCTCAATGCGTTCAGGAACAATCGCTCGACGTTCTTCCGCGAATCGGGCGGACAACTGCGCGGCGATGAAAGCAAAGAGAACGGCTGGGGATATATCACGCTCGAAAAAATTTTCCTCATCACATCGCAAGGCAAACTTGATTTAAAACCGCGTATCAAATTCATTCAGCCCGACGACGGCAACGCGGATGACCAAACGGTGATTGAAATAAGTTTGCCGCAGCCCGTCCTACCGTATTCATCAGCAACGATTGAAATAGATTTTATAAGTCAGTTGCCGAAAGTTTTTGCGCGCACAGGCTACGCGGGCGAGTTTGTTTTGGCGGGGCAGTGGTTTCCCAAGATCGGCGTCTATGAGGGCGCGGGCGAGCGATACATTGACTCCGCCGCCGCGCAAGGTCAATGGAACTGCCATCAGTTTCACGGCAACTCGGAGTTCTTCGCCGATTTCGGCGTCTATGACGTCAGCATCGATGTTCCGAAAAATTACATTGTGGGCGCGACAGGTGTGCGGCAATCCGAGCAAGTTCGCGGCGAAACCAAAACCTTGCATTTCACCGCCGAAGACGTGCACGACTTTGCATGGACGGCCTCACCGCACTTTCAAACCTTCACCGACACCGTGCGCAGCGCGGACGGGCATCTGATCACAATCTATTTTCTTGCGCAGCCGTCGCACGCAAGTGATGAACAAGTCGCGCGGCACTTCACGGCGGTGAAGCACACGATAGCGCATCACGAAGAGTGGTTTGGCGTCTATCCTTACCCGGCCATTACGGTTGTCGATCCGCCTTACAACGGCACGGGCGCGGGCGGCATGGAATATCCGACCTTCATTACCACAGGTACGTTCTGGAATTTGCCGCTGGGCATTCGCTCGCCGGAGATTGTTACCGTCCATGAGTTCGGACATCAGTACTTTCAAGGGATGCTGGCCTCGAATGAGTTTGAAGAAGCGTGGTTGGACGAAGGCATGAACACCTACGCGGAACTCAAAGTAACCGAAAAGTTCTATACCCGCCACGCCTTGCATAGCAAGGCCGTTGAACATGCGCCGCCCGCGAAGCCGGACTACTTCGACGACAAAACGTCATTTATCGATTGGTTGGGGCTGCGGCTCGGCAATGTCGAACAGGCGAGGCTCGCATACACAAATCCGGGTTCGGTCAAACGCGACATCATCGTCAAGCCCGGGTGGAAATATGAGCGAGGTGGTTATGGCACGTTCAGTTACAGCAAGCCGGGCACGATGATGCTGACGCTGGAAAATTTGCTCGGCGCGGAGGTGATGAAAAAAGTGATGCGGACGTACTTCGAACGCTTCCGGTTCAAACACCCAACCACCAAAGATTTTATTGCGGTAGCGACCGAAGTGGCGGAGCGGGAATCGGGCAAGGAGAGAACGGCCTACCTTTCAAGTTTTTTCCAACAGTTTCTTTACACGACGGCGGCGTTGGATTATGCGGTGCAAAGTATTTCGAACGAACGGCCTGAAACCGCGAGCGATAGTTTGTATGAAAGCAAAGTCATCATTGAGCGACGTGAGGAAGCGGTATTGCCGGTTGAAGTCGTGATTCTATTTTCAGATTCAAGTACGGCGCGAGAAGCGTGGGACGGACGGGATCGCTACAAAGTATTCCGGTATTCAAAGCCGGTGAAAGTCATCAAAGCGGCGATTGATCCCGAACATAAAATTTTGCTCGATCTCAATTTCACGAACAATCAATTAACCGTTGCCCCCGAAACGGCGGGGCTGTGGCGGTGGGTATCTAAAATCGGATTCTGGTTTCAAAACGTGATGCTCGCCGTGCTGTCGCTTACTTGATACAATCACAAAAAATAACTTCAAACGAATTCATCTCTGGTTTCCCAAACATGTATTTTCTAACCTCAACTACGGCAACTGTGAACCACGCAGCATTCACTTGGACATCCTGCGCCCGCAAAGGCAAAACCATTTTTTGCGCCCTGATGCTGATGCTTGGCTCGCTCTGGACAACGCCGCTTTTCAGCCAACCCGCAACCGAAGGCAACGCGCTGGGCGACATGCTCAATGCGGACGGCACACTCAAAGCCGGAGCACGCGGCAGTTTTAATGCGAAAGGCTTTCAGATGCAGACGGGCAGAGGAGGCGAACCGGTGTTCAGGCCGCAAGTGGCGGGCGACGAGCGGTGGGACAGTAGTTTTTATTCAAATGGTGTCAATGGCACTGTCAGTGCGATTGCAATAAGTGAAGACGATGTATATGTCGGCGGAAGTTTTACAATCGCAGGCAACGTTTTTGCAAGAGGAATTGCAAAATGGAAT
The DNA here is from genome assembly GCA_014380515.1 of Chlorobiales bacterium. Lineage (GTDB taxonomy): Bacteria > Bacteroidota > Chlorobiia > Chlorobiales > JACMJS01 > JACMJS01. Next base: position 3,980 of record JACMJS010000052.1, on the reverse strand, counting down.
GGTAGTAATTGGTCGGCGTTGGGCAGTGGCGTTGGCGGAAGTGTTTATGCGATAGCGACAAGCGGAAATGATGTGTATGTTTGCGGGAATTTCGGAACGGCTGGCGGCGGCGTAACAGTGAATGGGATTGCAAAATGGAACGGGAGCAATTGGTCGGCACTGGGCAGCGGTATTGGGTTTGGAGGTTTTGCCATCGCAATAAGTGGAAGTGATGTATATATCGGTGGAATTTTTACGGTTGCAGGAGGTACATCCGCGAATAATATCGCGAAGTGGAATGGAAGTGGGTGGTCGGCATTGGGAAATGGCATTAGTGGCGGCACATTTACCACTGTTAGAGCAATAGCAATTGACGGCAATGATGTCTATGTCGGCGGACGATTCACAAACGCAGGCAATATAACCGTAAGTAGTATAGCAAGATGGGATGGAAACAATTGGTATTCATTGGGCACCGGCATTGAAGACGATGGTTCAAACAACGGTTCAATTAATTCAATTGCAGTAGGCGGAAATGATGTATATGTCGGCGGTTATTTCACTAGCATAGGAGGTATATCCGCAAACCGCGTCGCTAAATGGGATGGCGGCAATTGGTCAGCCTTAGGAAATGGGATCGTGGGCACTGTCTATGCTATAGCGACAAGCGGGAGTGATGTATATGTCGGTGGGTTTTTAACGAACGCAGGCGGCTTATCTGCAAAGAGCGTGGCAAAATGGAACGGAAGTAATTGGGACTCATTAGGCGGGGGCGTCGGCAACTCTACTTACGCAATCGCGATAAGCGGAAGCGATGTATATGCCGGCGGAAATTTCGTGGCCGGAAAGATGTTCGCAAATAGAATATCGAAGTGGAACGGAAACAGCTGGTCAGTACTGGGCATGGGCAACGGAGTGAAATTGGATGATGGTGGTGCTTATGAAGGCGCGGTCGATGCAATCGCAGTAAGTGGAAGCAACATATACATCAGCGGCAGTTTTACGAGTGCAGGTGGCATTGCCGCGAAGGGCATCGCAAAATGGAACGGAAGTAACTGGTCTACATTGGGCGATGGCGTTGGTGGTGGCTATGTCGGAGCAATTGCAATCAGCGGCAATGATGTATATGTCGGTGGCAGTTTTACTACCGCAGGCAGCCTGTCAGCATATGGGATAGCAAAGTGGAACGGCATTAGTTGGTCAGCCCTAGGAAGTGGCATCAGCGGAGGTTCTGTGAAAACTATAGCCACAAGCGGAAATGATGTGTATGTCGGTGGATATTTCACAAGCGCAGGTGGTGTAGTAACAAACGGAATCGCAAAATGGAATGGTAGTAGTTGGTCGGCTTTGGGTAGCGGTGTCAGTGGCGGGTACAGTACGGTTAATTCAATCGCACTAAGCGGAAATGATGTATATGTGGGCGGAACTTTCACAGTTGCCGGAGGTATATCTGCAAAAAGTATTGCGAAATGGAACGGAAGTAACTGGTCGGCATTGGAGAACGGTGTCAGTGGGGGGTACAATGAGGTTAACACAATTGCAGTGAGCGGAAACGATGTTTATGTCGGTGGTGCTTTTGCAACAGCGGGCAGCGTAACCGCATATTCTATTGCAAAATGGGATGGTAGTACTTGGTCAGCCCTAGGAAGTGGTATAAAATCCGGTAGCATTATCGGCCTCGTCGAAGCGATCTCGATAAGAGGAACTGACATTTATGCAGGCGGAATTTTCGATTCTGTTGGCGGCGCTCCGGCGAACAATATTGCGAAATGGAACGGTAGCAGTTGGTCAGCCTTGGGGAGTGGTTTGAATGATGTTGTTTATGCTGTCGCAGCAAGTGGAGACAATATATATGTTGGCGGCGAGTTCACAACCGCAGGCGGCAAACCTTCACTCAATTTCGCACGATATTCCACAGGCACAAGTAGCATTGAGGATTCGCCTGATGCAACTACAAAACCTGCTGCGTTTGACCTCCGCCAGAACTATCCGAACCCGTTCAATCCTACTACACGCATTGCTTACACCTTGCCCACCGGCGGACTCACCGCGCTGAAAATTTACGACCTCACCGGACGCCTCGTTCAAACGCTTGTCAATCGCCCGCAACCGGCGGGACGCTACGAAGCCACCTTCAACGGCAATACCCTTTCAAGCGGCATGTATTTTTACCGGTTGTCCGTCGCGGGCAACAGCGGCACATTCACCAAGACGATGAAAATGCTGCTGGTGAAATAATTTTTTTCGGATAATCAGAATGGTCATTAAATCAGCCATCAACGGTCTTGATCTCGCCGCCCGCAACTGGCGGATGACGCTCGTCGTTTATGCGGCCAATCTGTTCGTGATGCTGCTCGTCGTGCTCGCGCTCAAAGCGACGCTCTTCGGCGAGTTGGAACTACGCGGCGTTTCGGATCAAATGTTGGAAGGGCTTGACATCACACTGCTCGCTGATTTCAGTTACGCCCGCGCCAACCTCAGTCAATACGTCGGCGTGGGATTGTCATTGCTCTTCGCCTACACGCTCGGCAGCGTATTGCTTTCCGGCGGCGTGTGGGGCACGTTGCGGCGCAGTTACTTGGAGCACGAAGAGTATCAGGAAAAATTTTCACTGCGCAAGTTTTTCTCCGATGAATTTTCCGTCGCCGTGTTTCTTTCGGAAAAGTTTTCACTGCAATACTTTTTCTCCGACTGCGGACGCTACGTCAAATCTTTCTTCAAACTCTTTCTGCTTTTCATCGCCCTACTTGTCCTTCCGCTCGCGGTGCTCATCGTCGGCATCGTTGCCGGAGCGACGGCGGGCGCGGTAACCGAAGTTCCGGCAACCCTGCTCACGCTCTCGGGAATCTTCGGTGCGCTGGTGCTCTTCGCGTATCTGCAAATGAGTTTTGATTACGCCCGGTTGAAAATTATAGACGGCGAGCGCGGTGCATGGCGGGCGGTGCGGTGGGGCGTGGGACTGGTACTGAGAAAACTCAGAATCGTCAGCGGCCTGTTTTTATTCTACACCGCGATCCTCGCCATTATTACATTTCTCTATTTCAAAGTCGTCTTTGTGATTGACATCCGCCACGGCCACGAGGTGCTGGCGATGTTCATCTTTCAGCAATTGTATGTGCTCGGCAAAATCGTCGTGCGTCATTCGCTGCTCGCGTCGGAAATTTGCTTTAGCGAATCTCTCCCTGCGCCGCTACCGGTATCACCGAAACGGGCGGCGGTGAAGAGTGTCAAACCGGTATCCGCATTTCCCACGGTGCTTCCGGCAACCGGCGATGCGCGTCAGCCGCAACCAACGGAAACGCCGGAACAGGCCGCTGTGCCTGTGTTTGCAGCTGAAGCCGGCGTAGCGAAAGCATTCGCGTTGGAAACAAATGAAACAAGTGAACGGCAAAAGAGCGAACGGCAAAAGACAAATGAGACGCCGGAAGCGGACGAAGGTGTGAAAGGCGGGCTTAAAAAAGAAAAGTCGCCGGAGGACGATGCTTCCCTCGACGACTTCAGAAATTTTCCGTAAAAGTTCGTTGCAATTCCGCTCAGGTGTTCGGGCGGTAGCGGGTATAAACGCTGCGGAAGTAAAGCCCGAGCGCTACGTTGCCGACGACCCAGATCGCTACAATTTTGCCGACCTCGCGGCTACCGGCGACGAACCATAAATAATTGGCGAGACCGAATGTGAGGACGATGGCCGCCAGAAAGAAATAATCAAAGATGTGAAAACTATCAGCGCGCGATTCCTGCACGGCGAAAAAAATACCGATTAGCAAAAGCGTGAATGAAACCGCGCCGCCGATCAAAACGATGTCGCCCATGGTTGCTCCCTATGATTTTTTTTTGGTGGTGCTGATGTTGCGAAAGTAAAGTCCGATGATGAGATTTGCCGGAACCCAAAGGCTGACGAACGCCGCACTTTCGGAATCGCGGTTGTTGATGAGCAGGTAGTTGGCGAGCGCAAAGGCCACGACGCCGGAGAGCACGAAGAACAGGTCTGATTTTTTGAACAT
>JACMJS010000384.1 GCA_014380515.1 Chlorobiales bacterium | reverse complement strand
CGTGTACACGATGAGCCGCAAGATGGCCGAAGACACCGCGTTGTTTCTGCGGTCGCAAGGTATCACCGCCGCATACTATCACGCGGGGCTTTCAGATACCGCGCGTTCGGAGATTCAGGAAAAGTTTTTCGCAAATGACTACCGCGCGATCTGTGCGACGAATGCGTTCGGCATGGGCATCAACAAAGCCGATGTGCGAACGGTGGTGCATCTCGATTTGCCCGAAACACTTGAAGCCTACTATCAAGAAGCCGGACGCGCGGGACGCGACGGCGTGAAAAGTTTTGCGGTGATGCTCTACGCCAAATCCGATATCGATAAGCGCCGATACATGATCGAGAACTCGTATCCCGCGCGTGAAGACGTTGAACACGTTTTTAAAACGCTCGCGTCATTAACAACGCAAACGCATGAAGTGATTATCGAAAAAGAAAAGTTGCTCGCAAGGCTGGTAACAAACCGCAATGATAATTTTGGTGCGGTGAAATTGGATGCGGCAATCGGCGTGTTGAAGCGTTATGCACTCGCTTCGGAACTGTTCGAGACGGATGAAAATGAATCGCTGAAAATTTTGATCCCGCGCGAAGAACTTGAGGCATGGATAAAATCTGTCGATGCTGCATCGCAAACGGTTCACCGCGCAGTGCTGGAACAACTCTTGCGGTCGTTCGGCGGCGAATGTTTTATGAACCGCGTCGGGCTTTCGCTTGGTGTCTTTGCGACGAAAGCCAGTTTGAAAAGTGATGAAGTGCTGCGCGTGTTTCAGGCGTGGCTTGCGGCGGGACTGGCGGAGTTTGCGTCGGAGAAAACAATTGCGCTTGTCTTGCCGATGCCGCAGGTGGACGTGAAAAAACTTCCCATTGATTGGAAATTTTTAGACTTGCGCAAAAAAGTTACCAGCGAAAAGTTCGGTGAAGTGCTCAAATACATTCGTCATACCGGATGCCGCCGGAATTACGTGCTCGATTACTTCGGTGAATCACACTACACCGAACACTGCGGCCTCTGCGATGCTTGTACCGGTCGCCATGCCCGAAAGATGCTTTGAACTTGAAATACTTTAACTCGTGGCTTCAATTCGCGGCAATCCAACCTTGCGAGAGCAAGACGAGCAACGCAATGCCGACGATGAACCGGTAAATGATGAATGCGTAAGTCGTGCGGGTGCGTAGATATTTCAACAGCCAATCGATTGAAAGATAGCCAACGATGCCGGAGACAAGCGTGGCTACCGCAAGGTTCGCAAAGCCCGCACTGGCAAGTTCCTGCCGCTCGGAATAAAGTTCGAAAACGCCCGCCGCAAAGACCGATGGCAACGAGAGCAAAAACGAAAACCGTGCAGCCGTCTCGCGCGTCATGCCGAGAAACAATCCGCCCGTGATCGTTACGCCGGAGCGCGATGCGCCCGGAATGAGTGCCACGCATTGCGCGAAGCCCACCGCGATTGCGTCAAGCCAACCGAGTTCTGCGAGAGTTTTTTGTTTTGCATTGACGAGCGCGCGTTGCTTCGTCGCCCACTCCGCGATGACGAGCAGCACCGCAAGCCCGATCATCGCCGCACTGACGACGTAAAGTGAGCGAAGTGAACCGGTGATTTGTTTTTTGAACAGCAGTCCCAGCACCACAATCGGAATCGTACCGATGATGATCATCCAACCCATCCGTGCATCCGGCGTCTCAAAAAACTTTCCGTTCGTGATGCCTTTGAGCGTTGCAAGGACGATTCGCAAAATGTCGCGCGAAAAATAAATGAGCACCGCCGCGAGCGTACCGATTTGAATGACGGCGGTAAAAGCCGCACCCGGATCAGGCCAGCCGAGCAAGGCCGGAATGATGCGGATGTGTGCCGTGCTGCTAATGGGAAGAAATTCGGTGAGACCTTGAATGATGCCGAGGAGAATCGCTTGAACGAGAGTCATTCGAAATGTTTTTTGATGTGAATATCACTTCGAATATACAGCCGATTGTGCTCCCCGCCTTAGACAAGGCGGGATGTCCGAAGGACGGGGCGGTTGGAACGATATTCTTCAACCGCCCCTGCGCCCCTCCTCATCTGAGGTGGGGAGTTAATTCCTCAGCAGCCTCTAAGCATGTTCGATGCGCGCGATCGCGTCATCGACTTCTTTCTCGCGGGCGAGCCGGTCTTTCGGATCGCGTTTCAGGCGGTGCTCGATAGCGACATAGACGGCGGGCACGAAGACGAGCGTCAGCACCGTCGAAACGATCAGACCGCCGACGACCGCAATCGCCAGCGGGGCTTGCGCCGATTGACCGCCGAGACCAATCGCAATCGGCAGCAATCCCAACACGGTAGCCAGCGCGGTCATTAAGATGGGTTTCAATCGCGTGCGTCCGGCTTTGATGATGGCTTCCTCCAAACCCATGCCGGTCATGCGCAAGTGATTGGTATAGTCGACGAGCAAGACGCCGTTGGCAACCACGATGCCGACCATCACGATCACGCCTTGAAACGATGTAACCGACAAAGTGGTGTTCGTCAGAAACAACATCCACAGCACGCCCGCAATGCCGAGCGGGACGGTCATCATAATAATCAGCGGCTCGATGAGCGATTGAAACTGCGACGACATCAAAATGTAGACGAGCACAATCGCCAGACCGAACGCGAGAAAGAGTCCGCCGAATGCTTTCTGCTGCTGCTCAACGTTTCCGGTGATGCGCAACTCATATCCTTGCGGCACTTGCACGGATGCAAGTTTCGTGCGAATGTCATTCGCCACACTTCCCAAATCCCGGCCCTGCACATTGCCGGTTACATTGATGAGCCGCTGTTGCCGCTTGCGGTCAATCTGCACGGGCGACGACTCTTCCGAAATCTCGACCAAGTTTCCGAGACGCACTTGCTCGCCGTTCGGCGCCGAGACGACCAAATTTTTTAAATCTGTGATCCGGCTGCGATAATCTTCATCCAACCGCACAACGATGTTGTACTGATTGCCCGAGAGCGGATCGGTAAAAACGCTCGCCGTTGCGCCGTTGATGGATGTCGTAATCGTGTTCGAAATCTGTGCGATGCTGATGCCGAGCGCGCCCGCTTTCTCACGGTTGATGCGGATGCGCAGTTCCGGCAAGTTGGATTCGCGCGATACCTGAACATCGGTTGCACCTTGCACGCCGCGCACAATCGCGAAGACTTCCTGCGCCAGCCGGTTGCCGTCCTCAATATCAAAACCGCGAATCTCGACGTCAATCGGGGCGCCGGAGCCGAAGTTGAGTAAAAATTTTAAGAGGCCGCCGGAATTAACGAAGACGCGCGCATCGGGAAAGCCCGCCAGTTTCGGGCGCACGGCTTTCATAATCTCGAACACACTGCGCTTGCGTTCTTCGGGCGGAATCAGGGCGACTTGAATCCCCGCCGCATGCGAGCCGCCGTTGCCGCCGAACAAGTTGCCGCTCCGTGCCGAAGGCACGCCGATGTCAGCTACCACCGCTTGCAACTCCTCGCCAACTTCGGCTTTGATGATGCCTTCCAATTGCTGCACGAACTTCTGCGTTTCTTCGACCCGCGTGCCGACGGGCAACCGCACATTGACGTTGAACTGACTTTCATCCTGATCGGGAAAAAACTCCGTGCCGATAAAAAAGATCAAACCGAACGAGAGCACGCAAAACCCAACGACCGAAAGAATCACGGCGCGGCGATGCTTCAACGTGCTTTCCAAAATCCGCTGATAGCCTTCGTCGACGCCCGCAAACCACGCTGCGGTTGCTTGCTTGGTTTTGTCTAACCATTTAGAGAACCAGTTGTCCGATTTTTTTTCTTTGTGTTCATCTTTCAGGAAGCGGTAGCAGAGCAGCGGCGTGATCGTGCGGCTGACGAAGAACGACGCAAAGAGTGCGACGCCAATCGTGATGGCGAGCGGCGTGAACAGAAATTTCGAAACGCCTTGTAAAAATATGACGGGCAAAAACACGATGACCGTTGTGATCGTTGAAATCAAAATCGGGCTGGCGACTTCCTTCGCGGCCCGCAGCGTCGCCTCGATGCGCGATTCACCCGGCTGCATCGCGCGGTACTGACGCTCGATCACTTCAAGTTCAACAATCGAATCATCGACCAGCCGTCCGATGCCGAGCGCGAGGCCGCCGAGCGTCATAATGTTGAACGTCGTGCCGGTAAAGTAAAAGACGATGAACGTGACCAGCAACGAAATCGGAATGGCGATGGCGATGATGACCGTCGCACTGAGACTTTGCAGAAAAATAAAAATGATGATCATCGCCAGCACCGCGCCGATCAAGCCTTCGTGTTGCAGATTCGAAGCCGACTGACGGATGTAAAGCGATTGATCATTGACAAGCCGCACCGAGACGCCTTGCGGCACGCCGCGCAAATTGGGCAAGGCTGCAATGACCCGGTCGACCACATCAATCGAATTCGCGCCGGAAGTTTTCTGTACGCGCAGTGTAATACCTGATTTGCCATCCACGCGGACAAGCTGGGTTTGTTCTTCAAATGAATCTTCAACTTTCGCCACGTCGCGCACGCGAATCGGCACGCCCTCGGCCACGCGCACGACGATGTTGCCCATCGGCTCAACGACATTGAACTGACTTTCGGTGCGGAGCGAATAATCAAAGCGGCCTGACTTCAAGTCGCCGGAAGGCAGGATGAGATTGGATCGGGCGATAGCATCGGTGATGTCGGAGACAGGAATTTTCAGGGCTTCGAGCCGCTGCCGGTCGGTGGTGATATTGATTTGCCGGATGCGTCCGCCCTGCACGCCTGCGGCGGCGACGCCGCTGATCTGCGCGATCTGCGGCTCGATGACGTTGTAAGCCAGATCGCGCAAGTCGCGCTCATCGATGTTGCCGGAAACGGAAAGGTTGCACACCGGCTGCTGGGTCGGATCGAACTTGATGACGACGGGCGTTGAAATTCCGGTCGGCAAAGTGGCAACGATGCGGTTGATACGCTGAATGACATCGACCACCGAGACATCGACGTTCGTACCGAAGTTGAAAAAGATGCGCGTCTGCGAAACGCCTTCGCGCGTGCTCGATTGCACGTAATCCACGTCGTTGACCGAACTGACCGTGCGTTCAATCGGGCGTGTAACGGTTTGCTCCATATCGAGCGGCCCGGCGCCGTTGTAGTAGGTAACGACGGAAACGGTTGGGATGGAAATGTTCGGCAGCAGGTCGACCGGAATTTGAATAAACGAAATGACGCCGATGAAGACGATCATAATCGTTGCGAGCACGGTCGTAATCGGGTAGCGGAGCGCAAGTTTGGTGAGCCACATATCAATTCGAAATTTTTATTTCGGTGCCGTCCCTGAGCGACTGCTGTCCGGTGGTAATAATTTTATCGTCGATGGAAACGCCTTCGCTGATTTCAACTTGAACATCGTCGGAGGCGCCGGTTTTGACGAGGGCTTTTTTGGCGGTTGATTTTCCGGCTTTCGTTACGGCGGTCATCACGTAACTGCCTTGGGTATCTTTGAGGATCGCCTCTTTCGGCACGACCAGAGCGTCTCGGCGGGTTTCGCTCGAGAGAGCAATGGTAGCGAACATGCCGGGCCGGAGCAGTTGATCTTTGTTGTCAATTTCCAATTGCATCGACACCGTCCGCGTGGCAAGATCAACGGCTTTGTTGATACGGGTAACTTGCGCCTTAAAGACTTTATCCGGCAGGGCATCGACTTTTACCGAGGCTTCGGTTAGAGACTCGATGCGCGGAATATCTTTTTCCAACACATTGACGACGACGCGAACTTTCTTCAAATCCATCATCGTAAAAACTTCCGATGTTTGCGCCGCGCCGACGAATGCACCGGCATCGTAGTTGCGCCGCGTGATGTAGCCGGAGAACGGCGCGATAATGCGGGTGTAGGAAAGCGTGAGTTTCGCATCGTTGAGGACGGCGCGGTCGGCGTCGGCGCGGGCTTTGGCGACGCGGAACTGCGTTTCAAGATTATCAAACTCTTGCTTGCTGATGAGTTGTTGCGACGCGAGTTCCTTCGAGCGGCTTAGAATCTGCGTGGTGTTTTGATAGGCGGCGTCGGACTGCACGAACGCGGCTTCGGTGCGCGCGACTTGTCCGCGAAATGCGGCGTCATCGATCAGCGCTAGCACTTCGCCTTGCCGCACATAGTCGCCTATGTCTTTATAGACTTTGCTCAGGTTGCCTTGCACGCGGGCAAAGACGATGGCCTGTTGCACGGGCAAAATATCGCCGTTCATAATGATGCTGGCGGAAAGCGTTTGCTTCTTAGGCGGCTGCACGCGCACGGGCGCAATCGTCAATCGCGGCGGCGTGGCGGCGTTCGTCCAAAGGCGAATCGCAACAACAAGCGCGAGCGCAATGACGATACCCGCTACAATGAAAATGGTTTTTTTAGTCATGCGAATTGCGAAAGGTTCGCTTAGGTTTAAGGCGTGCCGCAAGGAGAAGTCGGCGTTGAGACTGTGATTGCCTAACCCGATTGCATCGCCGCAAGTTTCAGACGCGATGTAAAAAACTGTTAAGCAGATTTTGTGAACATCGCAACATTGTAGGGGCGACCCTTGTGGTCGTCCGTCTTTCAGGGCAACCACAAGGGTTGCCCCTACGAAAAAATCCATGTTCTTATTTCAATGATTGCTTCCATCAGTTTCCCCTTTGCAAAAGGGGAATGTCTCATTCGGATGGGACAAGGGGTTTCTTAAAACAACTTCGGCGGGTGAGAAACTTGTATCGCTTCATCACCCGCCGAAAATTAAAATCCGATTTGATAATCTTACCAGCCGCTGTTGGAATTAAACATGTTGTTGCCAAACGGACTACCATATTGATTGCCCCAGCCGTAAGGATTGTAATAACTGTTCGGCACTTGCATAAAGCGAATGCTGATGTTCATGTCTTTCGTCGGGCGGTACATCACTTCGGCATTTTTAAGATAGACGCCGGAAAACGCATTCGTGTTCGTGCCATTGATGCCTTGCAGTTGAACTTGTCCGAAAGGCTGGTGCATCACCGCAACGTCAGCGCGGATCGAGAGCGGAATATCAAACTGGTAAATCATCGTATTCGTGTATTCGCCAAGCGTGCCGCCGAGATACGAACTGTAAGTGAGTTCGTAGGAATGGTTCATCCGAAAATGATTTTCATCAAACGCGCTGCCGAGAAAACTGCTGAACAGATTGTCCATCGGCTTGACAAGGCCGGGCGTCGCATCAACGCCCTGACGCGGCATATCTTTAAGCATCTGTGCCTGCGCGGTTTCTGCGAACAAAAGTGCGGCCATGAGCATCGCCGCAAACATAAATTTCTTCATCATCTTTCCCTGATTTGTTGGTGTGGCCAATGATACAAAACCTTTCGAAGTGATACAAACCATTTCCGCTTCTGCCCGTTCCCACTTCCAACGCCCCCGTCGCCTTCGGGGCGCCACCCTCTCTATTAGAGGGGGTGAGGGGGAGTTGCTTTCCGCAGTTCTTAAAATCTGTAGGCCAACCCGAGCCGCAGCGACAGGGCGACGAAGGAAAGCGTGGTCGGTTTGGTGCTGTTGTTGAGATCGCTATCGCGGTAAGTCAAATCGCCTAAGTCGCTGTTACTCACCGCGCCCGTCAAGCCGCCGCGAACGGCCGCGCTCAAAGTGGTGTAGAGATTTTGCGTCAAGCCTAACGCGCCAAGGCCTTCGACAAACATTCCAACGCCGACGGTTTGAAACACATCCGTTACCGCCAGTTGCCGTGTGAGCGTGCCGAACATCGGGCCGAGACCAACGGTCAATCTTCCGAACGAGCCTCGCTGCGAAACTTCAAACGCAAGGGTTGCCGCAGGCGTATATGAACCGGCGCTCAAGCGCGCTTGCTGCACATTGTTATAGGCATCGATCACATCTTCATAATACGTGTAGATCACAGTTGCGCCGACGTGCCACCGCTCGCTGACTTTGACGCTGCCGCTGACGGTTGCTTCGAGTGCCGAACGCGCATCGGGACTTCGAACCCCGCGCACCGTTTCGCTCCACCGTGAAAAATCCGGTGCAACCGTAAAACTAATTCCTACACTTGCCCCGACGAGAAACTTTTCCTGCGCCGCAACCGGCAACGCACAAAGCAGCAACAAACATAACACCGTAATTTTTTTCATCACTTATTTTCAAGAGTCCGGCTTCGAATCCTCTCAGCCTTTTTTAACAAGGGGAGTTGATCAGAAGAGTTGAAAGGCGTTCGAACAACCGTCTCCCCTTGTCAAAGGGGGTTAGGGGGATTAAATCGTCTCCGGCATTCCGCTGTTGAGACTTTGATTGATGCGGAAAGTTGCGAGCGTCGTGAGCACTTGGCTCTGAAAACTGAGCGCAGGTTTTCCCATGCCGAGTGAGGCAATGAAGGCATCTATTTCTTCCTTGTGGCCTTTCGTGCCGTCGAAAGTTTTAATGCGCTCTTTGCCTTGTTCGGAAATCATCAGCGTTTTGAAATTTTCCATCACTGCAATCCGCCTGCCGCCAAAAACTTCGATGCGTTCTTTCGGATAAAGTTTATCGCCGTTGCAGAGGTAATGCAGCGTACCGACGCTGCCGTTCGCAAACCGGATGGTGATGACGAGATTCTCGCGCGCCGCCGCAGGCAACAGTTCCGCGTAGACCCGCACCGGTTCGGAGCCGGTGATGAACTGCATCGTATCGATGAAGTGGCAACCTTCACCGATCAAGCGTCCGCCGCCTTCGTCTAAATCCTGCGTCCAATGATCGGCAGGCAACGGCCCCGCATTGACACGGTAACTCACCGAAAGCGGTTCATCGATTCCTTGGAACGCTTCGCAAAGCGCGATGACGGGCGCACTGAACCTCCGGTTGAATCCCGTGAGCACTTCGGCATCGGTGCGCTCGTAAGTCTCGGCAAGGCGAAGCAAACTTTCTTCATTCAATGCGAGCGGCTTTTCGACGAACACGTTTTTTCCGGCGGCGAGAGCTTTGATGACGAGTTCCGCATGAAGGTCGTGCCGCGTCGCAATGAACACCGTACCGATACGTGCGTCATTCAAAACATCATCGATATTTGAAACCGCCCGTTCGAATCCGAATTTTTCTTTGGCGTTTTCCGCATTGATGCCCGTCGCATTGCACACCGCTGCGAGTTCTACGCCTGCGATGGTTTTCAAGTGCGGCACAAGATAGCCTTGTGCGAAACTGCCCGCGCCGATAAACCCGATACGCTTCGCCGCTTCCGCCGAAGTTTTTCCCGCGATGTTTAGGGCATTGCCATTGCGGTGTGCGCCGTTCAATTTCTCCGCAACTTCCGTCTGGCCGCCGAAAGCCCCGTAGTCCAATAAGATGCCGATATATCTCTCTTTGACTTCACCGCCCACAAGTTTGTAAGCCTCGTCGCCCCGTTCAATCGGAAAGGTGTGCGTCGTGATTTTATCCAAGCGGACTTTTTTTTCAGCGACGAGTTGCAAGAACGATTCCATGTTCCGTTTCTCCGTCCACCGCACGTAGCCAATCGGATAATCAATGCCGCGCTCTTCGTAGTTCGCGTCGTAGCGGCCTGCGCCGTAGGAGCGCGACAGTCTGAAATCCAATTCTTTCATGTAATAAGGCGTGCGCGGCAAGTCCATGCCGGTAACTCCCACCATCACCACGCGGCCACGGTCTCGCATCACTTGCGCCGCAAATTCCACCGGATCGTTCTGCGAGGTCGAAGCTGTGATGATCACCGCATCGACGCCGAAACCATGCGTCAAACTTTGGATTTGATTTGTGAGTGAATCATCATTGCGCGAGAGTGCAAGATCGCAACCGAGTTCCAGCGCCAGCACAAGCGACTGCGGATTGATATCGATGCCAATGACTTTGCAACCGTTGGCTTTCAACTCCTGCACCAGCAAAAGTCCCAGCAATCCGAGACCAATGACCATCACCGTTTCGCCCAGTGTGGGTGCGGCTTGGCGCAGACCTTGCATCGCAATCGCACCGAGCGTTGAATACGCCGCGTCTTCAAGCCGCACGCCTTCGGGGACTTTCGCACAGAGATTTTTCGGCACAACGACGAACTCCGCGTGCGACGCATAGCCCGCGCCTGCGCACGCCACCTTGTCGCCGACGCGAAACTCCGACACATCATCCGCCACCTCAACCACAATACCCGCCGACGCATAGCCCATCGCTGAATCCGTGTTGAGTTTATTGAACGCACGCTCAAGCGTTGGCAAGACGCCGGTCTCGCGCATCTGCTTGAGCACCAATTGAACTTGATCAGGACGCGCGAGTGCTTTACCGAGCAATGATTTTTTTCCGGTCTCGACTTTCGTCCGCTCCGTGCCCGCGCTGATCAGGCTGAACCGGTTACGAACCAGCACCATGCCGCGTTTGAGCGTCGGCGTCGGTACGGATTTTATTTTGATCGAGCCCGTGCGGGCGTTCTGAACCAATTGCTGCATAAAATTTTATGATCGATTTTTATGATGTAAGTCTAAAGCAAGACGCCAACCCCTGTCAGCCTGAAGCTGACGTCCCCTTTGGCAAAGGGGAAAGTGGTCAAAATAATTTTGTCTCTTGACCGCTTCTCCCTTTGCCAAAGGGAGATGTCGCCGCTGCGACAGAGGGTTCGAGGCCGCAAAGATACAAAGTTTTTCCGGCGGAACATTTCAGCCCGCAATTCCCTTTCGTAAAGCCGATTGAAATCCATATTATTGCCCAGCCTTCCAGCCGCCGCAACCACAGGGTTGCACTACGGGAAATGAACTCAACTTTACTTTTGCCGCAACCATGAATTCAGACCTTAAGGAATCCGAAGAACTTGCCGCCTTCGGAAAGTATCTCTGCCACATCAACTCGCCCGCCGACCTTAAAAAATTTACCATCGACGATTTGCCTGCGATCTCGGAAGAGTGTCGGGATTTCATCGTCGATATGGTGTCGAAATACGGCGGACACTTTGGCGCGAGTCTTGGGGTCGTTGAACTCTCCGTCGCGCTGCATTATCTCTACGACACGCCGAAGGATCAACTCGTGTGGGACGTCGGCCATCAAGCTTACGTGCATAAAATTTTGACGGGTCGCAAAAATATTTTTTACAGCAACCGGCAATACGGTGGCGTGAGCGGTTTCCCGAAACGCTCGGAAAGCATCTACGACACGTTCGGCGTCGGCCACGCATCGACGTCCATTTCGGCGGCGGCGGGCATGGCGATGGCGCGCGACTTGAAAAAAGAAAATTTTAAAATCGTGGCCGTCATCGGCGACGGCTCGATGACGGGCGGCATGGCCTTCGAAGCCATGAACCATCTCGGCCATCTCAAGACCGATGTTACCGTGATTCTCAACGACAACTGCATGTCGATTGATCCGAACGTCGGCGGCCTAAAGCAATACCTGACTGACATCACCACGAACTCGGCCTATAACAAATTGCGGCGCGACATCTGGGACGGCCTCGGCGAATTGGGCGGTCTGGGCGACAAAGCGCGCAAGATGGTTTTGAAAGTGGAAGCCGGACTCAAAGCCGCCCTCACGCACGGCGCATTTTTCGAAGCCCTCGGCTTTCGATACTTCGGCCCGATTGACGGCCACAATGTCAAGCAACTCACGAAAGTCCTTGCCGAGATTAAAGAGTTGCCGGGTCCGAAATTGCTACACATCGTAACCGTGAAAGGCAAAGGCTTTGAACTCGCCGAGAAGGATCAGTTGAAGTGGCACGCTCAGGGCGGGGCGTTCGATAAACTTACCGGTGAAGCGTTGAAGAAACCTAATCCCGCCGCGCCGCCGCTTTATCAGGAAGTCTTCGGCCGCGCGATTACGGAACTGGCGGGCATGGACGAGCGGATCGTCGGGATTACGGCGGCAATGCCTTCGGGCACGTCGCTGAAAATTTTGGGACAGAAATATCCCGAACGCTTTTTCGATGTGGGCATCGCCGAGCAACACGCGGTAACGTTCGGCGCGGGCTTGGCGACGCAAGGTTTAAAACCCGTCGTGGCGATTTACTCGACCTTCCTGCAACGCGCCTACGATCAAATTATTCACGACGTCGCGCTTCAAAATCTCAATGTGGTTTTCGCCATGGATCGCGGCGGCCTTGCAGGCGCCGACGGCCCGACGCATCACGGCGCGTTTGACCTCGCTTACTTGCGGCTCATTCCAACCATGATCATCATGGCGCCGATGAACGAACAAGAACTCCGCGATATGCTCTACACTTCGGTCAAGTATGACGACGGCCCGATTGCGGTGCGGTATCCGCGCGGGAATTCAACCGGTATGGAAGTTCGAAAAGAGTTCAAGCAGCTCGAGATCGGCAAAGGCGAAGTTCTGCGCGACGGCAATGACGTCGCCATTCTCGGCATCGGCGTGATGAGCAATACGGCAATGACGGCGGCGAAAATGTTGGATGAACAAGGGCTATCATCGTTGGTGGCGAACATGCGGTTCGTCAAGCCGCTCGATGAAGAAATGCTCGATGGCATTTGTGCCAAGTTTGAAAAGATCGTAACGATTGAAGAGAGCACGATTGTCGGCGGGTTCGGCTCGGCGGTGTCGGAATATTTGCAACTGAAAGGCTACAGCAACCGCGTGCTCACGATTGGTTTACCCGACCGCTTCATCGAGCACGGCTCGCCCGATGAACTGCACCGCGAAGTCGGCCTCGATGCGGAAAGCGTCGCCAAGCGCATCAAAGAGTTCATCGCCACCGAAAGCCTGATCGATAAGTAAACCTCGATAAGTAAATCTAGGGGAATGATGACGACAACCGAATTTAAAAAGTTAGAACGGCAAGTAGAAAAACTGACGCCGAAGCAGAAAGAGAAACTGCGACAAGTGCTTGCACAGGAAGAAGGACGCAGAGAATTGCTCCGCCGCATCGCAGCTGTTGAAGCCGGAGAGCCACTTGTTTCTTTCACGCCGGAAGAGTGGAAAGAATTTTCAAAACCGGATTTAGCCGCACAGACACGGAGGGAATACCTTGAGAAGAAACATCAAGTTCGAGCCGCACGCGATTGATGAATTTTTGGATTGGATGTTGGCGGATCAAAAAATCGCGGCGCGTATTGGTGATTTGCTTAAAGAGATTGGGCGCACGCCGTTTGCAGGAATCGGTAAGCCTGAGCCGCTCAAGGGAAATTTCAAAGGATATTGGTCGCGGCGGATTACGGAAGAGCACCGGCTGTTGTATCACGTAACGGACGCCGACATTATCATCATCAGTTGCAAAGGGCATTATGAATAGGCGTTCAACCGGACGCCTTTTTCATTTCCATTGCGGCATAAGTAGATAAATCAATTGCACGGCGAGATTGGCGTAGACGCCCGCAACCACATCGTCCATCATCACCCCCCAACCGCGAGGCAGCTTCTGAAACTTGTTTGCGGGTTCGGGCTTCGTAATGTCGAACAACCGGAAGAGCGCGACGGAGAGCAGTAGCGTGAGCCATGTTTTCGGAAGGAAGGCGAGCGCGAGCCACTGACCGACGAGTTCATCAATCGTCGCCTCGCGCGGGTCGTGGCCATATAAATCTTCCAGCACGCCGCCCGACCACACGCCGACGGCGAACATCACCAGCGACACCGAAAGCAAAATGTCCGTTCGCGCGAAGTTCGGAATGAACCAATACATCGCCGCCGCGAGCAAACTCCCCACCGTGCCCGAAGCCACCGGCGCATAGCCCGTCCCGAATCCCGTCCCGAAAACTTTTGCGAGCCAAATCGTCATACTAAAATATTTCCTTTTTAAAATTGTCATGCCCGCGAAAGCGGGAATCCTGACTTAAGAGTTCGAAGATTCCCACTTTCGCAGGAATGAGCGTTGGAAGCAAGACAAGAGATATAAAAAAGGGTCAGATCATTTCTTGGCGGCTCGTATTGAGGTAAGCGCGGCGAAGCGAATCCCAATTTTCAACGAGGTATGCAACGCCGGTGTAAATCGTGAAGAGCGTGAGAGCGAGCATGATGCGATCCGTCCATTCCGAAGTCAGCACGGCGAGGGCAACGTTGCCGGTCGCTTCGCCGAAAAAAGCGGATTCGCGCAGCAAAAAAAACACGAGTAGAATGTACGCGAATACATTTTGCAACAGCGTTTTGAACTTCGCCGAACCGCTCGTAACGACGGGCTTGTGCTTCAATTCCGCATAGACCCTGAGTAGCGTAACCATCACATCGCGGGCGACGACGACGAGCACCATCCACAGTTCCAAGTAGCCGTTCGCCACATAAATAAAAAACGCCGACGAGATCAGAATCTTATCGGCGAGCGGATCCATAAACGCACCCCAGCGCGTTACAATGCCATACTTCCGCGCATGGTAGCCGTCGTAAAGATCGGTGAGCGAAGCCACCGCGAAGACGATCACGCCCCACAGTTTGTGATACGGATTCTCCGACACAGTGAGCAACACGAAAACCGGCGTGAGCAAAATGCGCAGCACGGTCAGTTGATTGGGCAAGTTCATTTGCATGATGACAAAGGTAAAAGCGAATCTAACTTTTTTCCGGTTGATTTTTATCCCGCACTTGCTGCATTGAAACTCTGCGGAAGCAACGATTGGCATGAAGCGTTAAACCTCGTGCCGCCGTTTCCCGTCAGGCCGGTATCTCCGCGACAGCAAACCTCCCACGATCATCTGACAACCAAAAAGAATTAAACACCATGAAAATCCAAGCGATTGTTCCCGCCGTTATGCTCTCCCTGATCCTTGCCGGTTGCGGCAACAAAAATACGCCGATTGACCCCGTTGATCCGATTGATCCGAACGCGCCCAAGTTCACGCTCACGGTTTCGAACGGCTATGGCAGCGGCTCGTTTCAAGCGGGCGATACGGTGCATATCTGGTCGACCGCCGCCGCGACTGCGCCGGATATGATTTTTGACAGCTGGTCGGGCGCAACCGAATTACTTGTTGCAACGCAGGAGTGGCATATGCAATTCGTTATGCCCGCCAAAGACGTTCTGCTTGCGGCGAACTACAAAACCGTTGCAACCTACACGGTACAGTATGAACAGATTCGAGGAAAAAATAATCTCAAGAATGTCTACTCCTTTTTTCCCGCGAACCTCCGCGGCGTCGTCTATCTACTGCACGGTACGGGCGGCAGCGCAGCCTATTGGACGAACCAAGTCGAAAACAAACAACTCCTGAACGATCTGGCCGCGAATGGATTCGGCTGCGTCATCACCGAAGCGGAAGAAATTACGACTGGCAACGACGGCAACGGCGATGGCAAACTGCGATGGATCATTACGCCGCTGGATTCAGTGAACAACATCGATCTGGCCAACCTCAAAGTCATCACGGACACGCTCATTCAACGCGGCAAATTTACTTACGCAACCCCGCGCTTCGCACTCGGCATGTCCAACGGCGGATTCTTTGCGTTCTCGCTGGGATCGCTGTTCAACTACAAAGGCATCGTGAGTTACTGCGCGCAGGGCAATGGAACCGTCGCCGCTTCGACGCCTGTGCCGGTAATCTGGTGCATGGCGCAGAACGACAACAACGACGGCGTCGGACAGACGGGCAACGCCGATGCGCTCGGCTATCATCAGAACCGGCTTGCGCTTGGCCTTTATAGTCAATACTTCGTGCACGGCAGATCGCCTGTGTATCCCGAACGATTCTTGCGCGCAAGCGACATCGATGCCGCTCGCTCAACCGCGATCTTCAACGAACTCAAAAACAATGCGTGCTTGGACGGCAAAAATTACATCATGCTTTCACCGGCATCGATTGACGCCGCAATCACCGCGAACGCCGCCCTGTGGCCGACCTACACGTCGCTCAACACAACGCAACAACGCTTCGTCGCTACGCAGGTGGATATCATGTATGCCGAGCATCAGTTCTTCAGCGACTTCAACAAACAAACGCTCGCTTTGTTGAACGCTTTATCTCAGTAGCCAGCTCATTGCAATTCGAACGTGATGCTGACTTGCGCGCGAATTGAAATCTGTCCGATGGCGACGCTGCCTTCGGTAGCCCCGCTGCCGCCGTCATCTTGCATCACGTTTTGCGTGCGCATATCGCGTCCGCGTCCGTAGCGGTTGGAATACCACGGGCTGTAATATTCCGAGACTTCACGCACCTCGCGCGGCTTGCCGATATTTTGTCCCAACTCTTTAGCCATCGCTTGCGCTTTCTCGCGGGCGGCTCTCACCGCCAGCATCCGCGCTTGGTCTTTGTGCTTGCGTAATTCCGTCGTGCGGAACTGCACTTGATAAATCGAGTTCGCACCGAGACTTAAAACTTTCGAGACGAGCGATTCCAACTTCGATAAATCCTTCAGCGTAACGTCAATCGTTTTGCGCATCGCATAGAAAATTTCTTTCTTGCGATTCGTCCCCGATTCATATTCGTATCGCGGCTCGGCGGAAAGGTAATCGGTCTGAATGTATTTCGGATCGATGTTCATGGCTTTGAGCGATGCCAAGACTTCGCCTGTGCGCCGGTCGTTCTCGCTTCGCGCCGCATCCAAGTTTTTATTTTCCGTCTCGACGCCAATCGAGATCAACACTTCATCCGGCACGACCTTCACCTCCGCATCGCCGCTGACGGCAATCGTCCGCACGTCTTGCAAATCGTTTTTTGATTGCGCGGAAGTCAACGACGATGCTGCACTTGCAATGAAAATCAAAAGCGGCGTAAGCAAAATGATTTTTTTCATAGCAGGATATTGATGGTTTAGGAAGATGCAACCCCTCTGTCCTTCGGACATCTCCCCTTTATCAAAGGGGAGAGTTATAAATAGCAAAGGGCGTCGTACTGCGGCTTTCGATTCTCTACACTCTCCTCGTTATCAAAGGGGAGTGTAGAGGGGTTCAAATTCGTCCCGTCGCCCAGCGGTATTGCGTGATTGCCCGAAGGTAATCGGCTCGCGCGGTTGCCAATCTAATCAAGGCTTCGGCGGCGGCGCGTTCGCGCAAGTTCACGAAAAGCAAGGTGCTTTCACCCGCTTCAAACCGGCGCCGTTCGGCGCGCTGCATCACATCGGCGAGCGATGCTTCGCGCTCGGCGGCTTGGGTACGCTCCATCGCTCGCTCCATCGCTGAAACCGCATTATCAATATCGGCCATGACGCTGCGCTCCACTTGAACGCGCTGAAAGTCGGTGCGCTGCAAACTGATCTGCGCGAGTTGCGCTGTTGCGGAGGCCGAACGAAAAAGCAGCGGTTGCGAAATCGTCAAACTGGCTTTGTAGTCGGAAAACGTCAGATTGTTGAACTTTGAAAAAAGCGATTGAACCTGCGCTTCGATGAGAGGTCGCTGAAGTTCCTGCGCAAGCCCCAGATCAATCTGCGCCGAACGTTGGGCGACATCCACACGCCGCACTTCGGGACGCAGCATCATGGCTGCCGCTTTATCTATTTGAACTTGCGCCTCATCCACGCGCGTCAATAGAGTCGTAACCGGCAAGGCTTGCGGCAGTGCAGCGACGGGCTGCGGCGAGCCGTCCTGATTCCACACAAAGATCGAAAGGTCAATCGTGTTTTGTTCCGCCGTGCGTACGGCGCGGTAACGCTCGCCGCGCCGCCGTTCAACTTCAAGCAAAGCTTCAACGCTGTCAATCGCTGCGTTCTCGCCGCGCCGGCTGCGCACCGCAATCGCGCGGCTGCGGTCGGACGCAATGGTCAAAAGATTTTCAGCGATGCGGAGTTGTGAATAGGATTCCGCCCAATCCCAGTACTTGAGCGATGCGGCGCGGAGTAAATTATTACGCTCTTGAACTTGGTTGGCGGCGGAAAGGTCGGGACGGAGTTGCGCCTTGCTCAGTGCGGCTCGGCGGCGGTCGGTGGCGAATCCTTGAATAAGCGGCAATGTAATCCCGAGACTCGCTTCGCCATTTTCCGCCGTGCGATTTTCAGGATTGATGTCCGTACCGACCGCGCGCTTGAATCCCGCCGAAACGCGCGGTCCGAAAAACGTGCTGATGGGAAGTTCCAAGCCTACGTCAAACGTGCTGAACTTGTCTTTGTCGTCTTTGTGTTTGAGTTCGTACTTGCCTTTGAAGAGCGGGTCGAATCCGCCAAACGCATTTTGAAGTTCAGCATCGGCAATGTCGGTCTCTAATGCCGCGGCACGTAAGGCGGGATGGGCGGCGAGCACGCGCTGCTGAAACTCTGCGAGCGAGAGTGAATCACTTTGCGCCGGGGAAAAACTTTGTGCGAGAGTTTGCGTCGGCGCAAAAAGAAAATGAGCAAGAGCGATCAGGCCAACCACTTTCAGAATGACTTGCAAGCGTTGCGTCATCATTTGAGTTTCTTGGCGGCTTTGCCTTGTTCCTTTTCAGTGTAACTAGATTTGACGGGCACGAGCGGCGGGAAGCCGTTCATCTGTCGCCAGAGTTCGTAGCCCAGCGAGACGTCGCTGAGCATCACCCAGCCCGTAACATCCGTGCCCTGCCGCAGATACGCTTGGCTTGGCCACGGCTTGCCCGATGAATCCGGCACGATGAGCACGCGGTACTCGCCCTTGCCATTGTCCGTCGCATCGATCATCGCTACCGTACCGCCGTAAGTTCCGATGGAAATGTTCGCCCATCCTGAAAACTGCAGCGCGGGAAATCCTGAAAACTGCAATCGCGCCGGACGACCAGCATCGAGCATCGCCGCGTCCATACTGCCGACTTTAATCTCAACGGCCATTTCTTTCACTTCGGGCACCACGCTGGCGAGCAAATCGCCTTCCTTCACGGTTGTGCCTGCACCGGCTTGCGCGATTCGATTCACAACGCCGTCCGTCGGTGCAAGTACAACGCTCGCCGCCCTGCGCTGCTCGGCATTGGCGAGCGTGAGGTCGGCACTCGAAATTGCAGCAGCGGCTTGATTGACCGCCCGTGCTTCATCGTTTTGAACGGCCACGATGTTTTGCTGCGCTGCCGCAAGCGATGTCCTTGATCGAATCAAATCGGCATTTGCTTTTTGCACCGCGAGCTGCGCGGTTTCAACCTCGCGCACCGATGCCAATCCTTCTTGTGATAAATCTTTGATGCGGTTCAACCGGACTGTCGCCGTGCTCACTTCAAACTTCGCATTTTCAACCGCGGCTTCGGCGGCTTCTTCAAGTTGGATCGCCTGCAGGGTGCGTTGCCGCGCTGTGCGCACCGCATTCTCCTGCGCTTCGGCATTGTTGTCGCGCTGTGATTTTACTTTCGTGACGAAATCTTTGTCCATGAAACTTGAACCGATGTCTTGCAGCAACGCCAGCGTATCGCCCGCTTTGACCGCCGTGCCTTCGATGACGTACCACTTTTGAATCCGCGCGGAAATCGGCGACTCGATATTTTGCGGACGGTCGTTGGGCAAGTAGCGCGTAACCTTGCCTGAACCGGCGACATTCTGCTGCCATGGCACAAAGGTGAGGGCAAGCACGGTGATCGCAATGAAAATCGCCGCGCCTTGCGCCAGCGGACGCGCGCTGTGCGGCGACTGCACGAGCCGTAATGACGTCGTGTAGTACCGCGCCATCTCGGTTTTGATCGACAGCAAATCCGTCTGCGCGTCCGCCGTCTCGGGCGTGATGCCGAGCCGCCGGTTGATGCCCTCGCGGACGGGCTTTGTCAAAGTCTCAGCTACTTTAGGCATGATGCTTCCTTTACTTTAAGCGTTAAACAAATTGCTTCACTCTCCTTCGCCCTACTCTTAAAGGAGTGCTCCGAAAGGACGGGAGGCGTTACTTCGAACCGTTGGAACCGCCGGGCAAACGCAATTCGATGGATTGATCGGCAAGCGAACGGGCTGCTTCCGATTCGTGAAACTGCTTGACGAGACCGGGAAACAACCGGACGAATCCGCTATCGGATTTCGTTGAAAGTTCGCGCGGCGAACCCTGTTCGGCGATGTGGCCACGCTCAAGGACGAAAACCGTTTCCGCGCGCCGCGTCAGTTCGGCATCGTGCGAGATGTCGATGATCGTCCAACATTTTTCGGCGTAAAGCGATTCGATCAGTTTCAACCGGCTGCTTTCTTCGATGCCGCTGAAGGCTTCATCGAGTACCAAAATGCGCGGCTTGCCTGCGATCGCGCGGGCGAACATGATGCGGCGAAGGAGGCCGTCGGGTACGTTGTTTCCGGCGGAGACGAGATGCGTCTGAAGACCTTGCGGCAGCGAGAGCACCTCATCGTAAATCTGCGCGGTGCGCAACGCCCATTGAACTTCATCGTAGCCGAGTTCGCGGCCCAGCGTGATGTTCTCTTCAAGCGTGCCTTCGAAAATTTCATTGTTGCTCAGCACCACGCCGACCGCCTTACGCAGGCTGCGCAAGTCCATCCGGCTGAGGTCGCGCCCGCTGATTTCAATCAACCCGTGCGTCGGTTCGTAGAGGCCGACGAGCAGCGTCGTCAGCGTCGATTTGCCCGCGCCCGATTCGCCTACCAAACTCACGCGCCCGCCCGCCGAAACATCGAGCGAAAGATGATTTAAAACTTTGTGTCCGTTGGGATACTCGAACGACACTTCGCGCAGCCGCAAGGAGGCCGCAGCATGGGTTTCCGGCAACACTTCGCCGCCGACGGGTTCAAGCGGCTTATCGGTGATGTGCGAAATTTTATCGATGGCCGTGAGCAAATCGTAATGCTCTTCGAACTGTGTAACCAATTTTTCGAGCGCGCTCATCAGCGAAAGCACAACGAGTTCCGCCGCCACCAATTGCCCCAATGAAAGTTGCCCGCTGATTACCAGCGAGCCGCCGATGCCGAGCACGCCGACGGTGGCAAAAACGCGAATCGCCGCCGAGCCTGCCAACTGCCACGCGAGCACGCGGAAATGCGACGCGCGGGCTTTCACATATTCGGTAGCGATGTGATCGACGCGCTCGAAAATAAATTCCGGCGTGCTGCTCAGTTTAAAACTCGTTTGACACCGCGCAATATCTTCGAGCCAATGCGCGAGCGCGTATTTCTTTTTCGATTCCTTGATACTCGTTTTCAATCCGCCGCGCCCGAGCACAAAAACAATGAACGGCGCGAAGAGCAGCAGAAGGATGTCGAGCAGAATAAAGAAGGGATGATAAACCGCAAGCAGCAACAAGCCGATCAAGGCGACGAGCGTCGCGCTGACGCCATCGAGCAAAAATTTTCCGATGGTTTTCTGAACGGTCAGGACATCGAAAAAGCGGTTGACGAGTTCCGGTGCGTACTCGCCCGCGAGCGACGACTGCTTGATGCGCGGCAAGCGGTAGGCGATCTCGAACGCGGTGCGAACGAAGATGCGACGCTGCAACACATCGACGACGAATTTTTCCATCAGTGAAAATCCGCTCAAAGTAATGACGCCGAAGGCGACGACGCCGCAGAGCACGATCAATTGATTCGAGAACACGCCGAGCGCAACCGCATTGACAATCGCCTGCGACGACAGCGGAATGACGAGCGACAGCAGGCCGATGATAATGGAATATGCAAGCACGACGCCGAGGTCGCGCCGCTCTTCGCGGAGAAGCCGGAAAAGTTTACTGAGAATGTTATCCGTCTGGTCGTGTGAATCAGTGCCGTGTCCAGCATGGCCGTTGCCGGAATGTTTTGAAGCATCTTCAAGATGAATCGGTTGGCGAAGCGGGGCGAGATTGGCTTCGGTGGTCATAAAGGAATGCAGCGTCCCGTCGCAGAACAGCAGTTCAAGATGCTTGGATGCACCGTAAAGCGAATCAACCGAAACGGTTTCCGTTTGTCCCGTCTTGAAACTGCGGACGGAAAGCAGTTGCGACTTCGGATCGACGGCGGTAATGGCCAGCAATTCATCGCCGCGCCGCCCGATAGCTTTGATCTCGCGGTGTTCGAGGAGTTCCGATTGCGTCAGCCGGCGCACATTAAGGACGAGGCCGCAACTCTGCCCGAATGAAGCGAGTTGTGTGAACAGCGTTTGCGGCGAAAGCGACTCCTGACGGAAAAACATATGCAGCCGTTCCGCTGAAATATGTGTGCGGTCGCGGTCCCACAAAAAGTCCAAGGTCTCTACGATTTGCGTCTCAGGCGGCAAGCCGGTTTCAGGTTTCTCTTGATCGGTCATTGACGGTAACATAAAGTTTACAAGTTCCTTGCAAGCAACACGCTGGAAGAAGTCAAAGTGCCTGCACGGACGCCGTTTGAGACCTCTAAGGCATTCAAACCGCTGAAAATTCCGTTTAATTTTTTTTTAATATAAAATAAATGTTCGTCAATGGGGGAAGGGGACTTTTAAAGAACGGAGAGAACTGCAACCAAGCAACTATTTTTTCTTCGGCAGTGGTTCGATGCGGATTTTGCCCGTGCCGGCGGCGACACTGTTGCCTGAAGTCGCCGATTTCTCGACCGGCTTGGTACCCGCGACAGTATTAAGATCAGGAAAATCGAGTCTATAGATTTGATCAAACTCTTCGGCGTATGCGGCTTTCGGATTGACTTGCAGATCGTGCAAGAGGCCGCTATGCATATCGTAAATCCAGCCGTGAAGTTCGGGCGTGTTGGGCGTCTTTTGCCATGCACGTTGGATGATTGACGTTTTGTAAAGATTGTAAACCTGTTCGATGACGTTGAGTTCGACCAGCCGGTTCGCTCGCACGGTAGGATCGATGAGATTGAGTTCCTTGCGGTGCAGGCGATAGACGTCTTTGATATTTCGCAGCCATTTGTCAATGAGGCCGTGCGAAGCGTTTTGCATCGAGGACAGGACGCCACCGCAGCCATAGTGTCCGCATATAATGACGTGTTTGACTTTTAAGATTTCAACCGCATACTGCAAAACGGACATCAGGTTCATGTCGGTGTGAACGATGAGGTTGGCCACGTTGCGGTGAATGAACATTTCGCCCGGGCCGGTTTTGGTTACTTCGTTCGGCGGAATGCGGCTGTCCGAACAGCCGATCCAGAGGTATTCCGGCGACTGCTTGGCGGCGAGGTCTTCAAAAAAGTTTTTGTTCTTCCGCTTCACCGATGCCGCCCAGCTGCGGTTGTTTGCAAGAAGTTCTTCGGTCGAGAGTGCCATAGTTTGTCTGTGGTTGTGATGCTAAGGTTTAATGATGTGTATCCGTCTTATAGACTTCCGCAATGCCGATCAGTTCGAGTTGAATATGGCGGTAGGCTGCGTTCTCTTTGAAATCATTGATGACTTCGAGCGTATCGTAATCAATATAGGCTGATTCGCTGCCATCGATAACTACGGTTGAGTTTGCAGGCACGCGCATCAGGGCGTCGTGGATTTGGGCTTTGTTGAGAAACGAGACGTGTTCGGCAAGCTTGATTTTAATGCGTTCGCCGGAAAGCAATCGCTCGCGCTCGTAAGCGAAACTTGTCAGGTAGTGATCGCGCAGAACATAAGCAACGCCGACGGCCATACCGACCGCGATGCCTTTAAGCAGATCGGTAAAAAGAATCGCTACGACGGTTACAACGAACGGAATGAACTGATCCAAACCCGCCGCATACATTTTCTTGAAGAGCGAAATCTTGGCGAGTTTGTAGCCCGTAAAAAGCAGCACCGCTGCAAGCGACGCGAGCGGAATTTGATTGAGCAGCGTGGGAATTGCAATCACCGACGCGAGCAGGAACACGCCGTGCAGCAGGGATGAAACCTTCGTGCGTGCGCCCGCATTGACATTGGCTGAACTGCGCACGATCACCGCCGTAACCGGAAGCCCGCCAATCAATCCCGAAGCGATATTGCCCACGCCTTGAGCAATCAATTCCTGATTCGTCGGTGAAGCGCGTTTGAACGGATCAAGTTTATCAACCGCTTCAAGACTGAGCAACGATTCAATGCTGGCGACGAGCGCGAGCGTAATCGCAACCGTAATCACTTTACCGTTGATCGATGAAAAATCAGGAAAGGTAAATTGCGAGAGAAAGCCGGAAAGGTCCTTCGGCACAGGCAGCGAAACAAGATGACTGACCGTATCGGTGCTACCCAAAGCCCAATCGGGCGCCGCGGCGCGATACAGAAAATTAAAACCGATGCCGAGCAACACGACGACG
>JACMJS010000383.1 GCA_014380515.1 Chlorobiales bacterium | reverse complement strand
GCCGTCCTTCGTCGTGATGCCATAGCCGACGAAAACGACGTCCTCAGACTTAACCCCGGCGGAAGCTGAGATGCCAAGCGGGACAAGGGTTTCCGGCGACGTAAATTTTTTCTTGCCAAGTGTCAGTGAGTTTCCCGTGCCCGCGCGGAGGCCGGTTGTGATCTCGAATTTCTGAAAGTAGGATTCGCCGGTTTGCGCGGTTGAAAATGATTTGAGGTCGAGCGATTTGAAATGTTCGGCGATGTATAAGGCGGCGAGGTTGTTGCCCGGTTCGCCGGAACCCCTGCCTTCAAGACGGTCGCTCGCCAAAAACTTGATGTGCTTCAGCAAACTATCCGGTGAGACCGTAGCCGCGGACTTGGATGATACGCCTTCGGCAACATCGCCTTTTGAAAGGACAACGGTTGTTTGTGCGAGCGAGCTTTGCACCGACGAAAAGCTCGGCAAAGAAAGCAAGGCAGCGAGAAAAACTTTTTTCATTATGCGTAAATTGTAACGGATAAAGTGATGGAAGAACGCTGGTAGAACCTTGTGCCTCCGCGAAAAATTTCGCCGCCGTCTTATTCTCAATACTCTCAATCTTATCCTCGATATGTTTTCTCCGAAATCAGATGGCGACGTTTGTCCGCTGCACCGCGTGCCTATGGAACTTACCTACCGCGGCGTTAAAACCTTTGCCGACTTGCCGCAAGTGAAGTTCGAAGGCGTGCCGATGCTTTACTGTCCGAAGTGTCTCGCGGAAGGCAAAGACTCCTCGCGCGAGTTAGACCTCAAGCAAACGGACGCGGTGCTCAAAGGCTTACGAAAAATAATTGACGCCGCGCCGCAGGGGACACCTAAACCGAGCGTTACGGTGAACTTCAATCCGAACAAAGCTGCGATGGAATCTTCCGGCCTGCGCGAACAACCATCGCGCAACGGCGTTGCAAATGCCGTTGGTGAAGGTGATGCAATTACCGCGCGACTTGAAAACTTCACGCCGCAATCACCCGTCTATTCGCTCGACCGGCTCGTGCTGGAGTCGCAAACCCTCTTGCGCATCCGCGAAGCCTTGAACCTACTCGAGCGGCAACGGCTCATTTATGAAACTTGGAACATGCAGTCCATCGACCGCACCGGACGCAAAGTTGCGCTCAACTTTTTCGGTTTGCCGGGCACGGGCAAAACGCTCGCCGCCGATGCAATTGCCAATCACTTGGGCAAAAAAATTTTGATGGTCAGTTACGCCGAGTTGGAATCAAAGTACGTCGGGGAGACGCCGAAGAATATCCGCGCAGCCTTTGTGAAAGCCGCACAAACCGAAAGCGTGCTTTTCTTCGATGAAGCCGATTCGATTCTGGGCAAACGGCTCGTGAGTGTAACCCAATCCGCCGATCATAGTGTTAATCTCACACGAAGTACGACCCTGATGGAATTGGATCGCTTCAGCGGCGTCGTGATTTTCGCCTCGAACCTCGTCGGCAACTACGACACGGCGTTCATCCGCCGCATCCTCGCGCATATTGAGTTTGCGTTGCCCGCCGCAGATCAGCGCAAAGAAATTTTCCGTCTGCATATTCCGCCGCAGTTGCCGCTCGATGAAACGACGAACTTCGAAACGCTTGCTGAAATTTCCGAAGGCGCGTCGGGCGGCGATATTAAAAACGCCGTCTTGCTCGCCGCGTCCTACGCCTCGATGCGGGCGAAGCCGGAACAACAGGTCGGCGAACCCGATCTCGCGCGGGCGATCATTTCAATTCTCGAATCGAAACGAAAAATTCTCGCCGTCCAACATTCCTAACTAACGCCCGCCTTAGATAAGGAAGGGAGTTTATGCGTTCGTTGCGCAGGGAACGGATTTTCAGAATTTTCGAACAGTCTTTAAAGTTGCTCCAGTACTTTTTTCTTTTTGCGAACCGGCTTGGGTGAAAACGTAACGGCGGCGGCGAGACGGCGTTTAGCAATATCCACTTCAGATTTTTTGTCGGTGAAAAATTCTAAAATCACGTCGCCTTTTTGAACCTTATCGCCGACCTTCCTCGAGAACGCGACGCCTGATTTGAACTCGACGGTATCTTCTTTCTTCAATCGTCCCGCACCCAACTGCACGGCGGCAAGCCCGATTTCCAGCGAGTCAATTTCGGAGATGAAACCGTTTGCATTTGCCAGCACACGCCCGTTGAATTTCGGCTTCGGATAAAGTTTAAAATCCTGAAGAATGTTTGTGTCGCCGCCTTGCGCCTTAATGATCTCCAAAAACTTTTGCCACGCCGCGCCGCTTTGAATTTGTGCTTGTGAAAGATGAATCCCTTCTTCGACCGACTTCGCCCGTTTGCCCAGCACGAGCATCGCGCCGGAAAGCGTTAGCGAAACTTCCATCAAATCTTTCGAGCGTGCATCATTTCCTTGCAAGCACTCCGCACATTCGATCACTTCAAGCCAGTTGCCGACCGCGTAGCCGAGCGGTTCGTTCATATCCGTGATGAACGCCATCACGCGCTTGCCCGCATCCTCGCCGACTTGAATGAGCGTCCGTGCAAGTTCTTTGGATTTTTTATAGTCCTGCATAAACGCGCCGCGTCCGGTTTTCACATCGAGCACCAGCGCATCCAAACCCGATGCGATTTTTTTCGACATGATGCTCGATGCAATCAGCGGAATGGATTCGACCGTGCCCGTTGTATCACGGAGCGCGTAGAGCAGTTTATCGAGCGGCGCAAGTTCCTTCGTCTGACCGATAAGCGCGCAATGATGCTTTTTGAGTTGCGCGATAAATTGCTTCGGGCTGAGATTCACATTGAAACCGATGATCGATTCAAGTTTATCTAATGTCCCGCCGGTGTGCCCAAGGCCGCGACCGGAAATCATCGGTACCGCAATGCCGAGCGAAGCGACAATCGGCGCGAGTATCAACGAGGTTTTATCGCCGACGCCGCCCGTCGAATGCTTGTCGACTTTCACCGCGGGCACAGCATCTAAATCCATCACGGCGCCCGTGTGAATCATCGTGTGGCAAAGCGTGCGCATCTCGCGCTCGGAAAGCGAGCGAAAGAAAATGGCCATGAGCATGGCGGAGACTTGGTAATCGGGGATGTGGCCGCGAAGGTATTCGGAGAAGAAGAATTCAAGTTCGGCGTCGGTGAGTTCAAGGCCGTCACGTTTTTTGCGGATGAGTTCTACAGGCGTCATGCAGTGTGGAATGCGTCAGATTTTTTGTGCAAGTGTGGGTTGGCTAAATTACACATCGCTCTCAACAATTTTTCAGAACCGATGCAAGCCGAATCAAAAAATCTCGAACCGAAAAAAATGATGACGCCCGCCGAGTACATGGTTCTGGAGCGACAGGACGAGTGGAAAAATGAATTGTGGGACGGTGAAATGATTCCGGCGACGCATCCGAACATGTTGCATCTTTCAATGATGACGAACCTCATCGGCGTGGTTCATCCGCAATTATCAAAGCGTTCTGAAGAATTGCTCTGTAGCCGAATGCGTATCAAAGTGCCGCCTGCATCTTACCTCTATCCTGATGCGATCATTACAACCGACCAAAATATGCTGGAAGACAATAATGAAACGTTGCTCAATC
This sequence comes from Chlorobiales bacterium, assembly GCA_014380515.1. Classification (GTDB taxonomy): domain Bacteria; phylum Bacteroidota; class Chlorobiia; order Chlorobiales; family JACMJS01; genus JACMJS01. The sequence goes on along the minus strand of JACMJS010000383.1, from coordinate 4,421 downwards.
CAATGGTGATTATCGAGGTTGTGATGCCTGAAACCGAAGCGTGCGATAGGGGCAAACGTTTTAAGTTCTATCGCCGCCTTCCGTCGGTGAAAGAATATGTGCTCATCATACAGGATCGCATGAGCATTGAAGTCTTTCAAAAACAGAGCAATGAAAAATGGCTCTACTTACCAACTACCGAGCTTGGCGAAATTGTACACCTTGCATCGTTACCGTGTCATTTGCCGCTCGCAGAAATCTATGACGGTATCAAGTTTTAAGAAAAACAAACCTCACTAAAAGTGTGCGAATGACAAATATGACTTGTTTTCAGTTCATCAAGACAGTGTTGGATGAACTTTACAACGAAATAGGACTTCAAACTAACGGAGAGAAAGACGAGGCAATCAAAAAAGAGTTAAACACTTTTCCTTGCGATACAAAGAGTTGGCTGCCGAACAACGGAATCCAATCACTTACTCGAATCCAATTACTCGTTTCGCATATATCTTCAAATATGTGCCATCACATGCTGACATAGTGTACCAAATCTTAGAAGGATCACAACCATTGACAGAAGTTTTTGATTCTGAGGAAGCTCATGTTTCCTGCATCGGCAGCGGCCCGGGTAGCGACCTTGTAGGAATTCTGAAACTTATGTTGAAGAAGGACAAAAGATCAAGACTGTATTCCTCTCTATGTGATCGTGAAAGTACATGGGGAGATTCTTGGCAACATATAGAGAGAAAAATTCAAGAGCACATCGACTTATGTAGTGAATTTCAAAAGATTGATGTAACGAGCAGGGAAATTTTGCAGTCTGATATGAAATATTTAAGAGCCGACCTTTTTACCTTGATTTTCTTTGTATCTGAGATTTACTCATTTAAAAAAACGCCGAACATTTTCTGAATCAGATTTTTAGCAAAGCAAAGCAGGGTGCGATGTTCCTTTATGCAGACAACAACAGCCCCGATTTCACTGATTGGTTTGATATAATTACGAAAAATGCTGGATTAGTGATTTTATCAGAAAATACTATGTCTTCTAGACTATCACCAGATGAAGAGAAAAATGTTTTGAATGACTACACGAAGAGATTTAAATCACCAAAATTAACATCAGAATTAGCCTACCGTATTTATCGCAAGCCATGACTATCCAGAAAAAAGACAGCCAAATGTCTTTATGGAACATCGACTCTTCCGATTCAAAAAAAAGCGGTCGGCAGTTGATGATGGAAGATGGTGATGTCGTCTTCCATGAGAGATTTTTTGGTGAAAATGAGAGCAATAGATTTTACCAAGAACTTTACAGCACTACGAGGTGGCGGCAAGATGAGATAAAAATTTACGGTAAAAAACTTCCCTTGCCTCGACTGACAGCTTGGTATGGTGATGAAGGCAAAGCCTATACTTACTCTAAAATTCAAATGTTAGCAGAGGCTTGGACTTCACCTATGCTAGCAATCAAATCTCGTATTGAGATTGCGGCAGGTGTGAGATTCAACAGTGTATTACTCAACTTGTATAGAGATGGGAGAGACAGCATGTCGTGGCACAGCGATGATGAGCATGAACTCGGTATTAATCCTGTCATCGGCTCAGTCAGTTTCGGTGAAAGTCGCAGATTTATTTTTAAGCATAAGATTAAAACCAATCTGCCGAAAGTGGAAGTGGAACTCTCAAACGGAAGCCTTTTAATAATGCAAGGGAGGACACAGCATTTTTGGGTACATCAAGTCCCAAGAACTGCTAAACCTATCGACCCTCGCATCAACTTGACATTTAGAATTATTCATTGACTTTCAATTACAGCAAATGACATCACGCGAAATACGACAATCCTTTTTGGATTTTTTCCGCAGCAAGGGACACGAGATCGTGCGCTCCGCGCCCGTCATTCCCGCCGAAGACCCGACGCTCATCTTTACGAACGCGGGTATGAACCAGTTCAAAGACGTCTTTCTTGGTACGGGCAAGCGCAACTATACCCGCGCCGCCGATACACAGAAATGTATTCGCGCGTCGGGAAAACACAATGACTTGGAAGACGTCGGGCGCGATACCTATCACCATACGTTTTTCGAGATGCTTGGCAACTGGTCGTTCGGCGATTACTACAAAGAAGACGCCATCAGTTGGGCGTGGGAACTGCTCACCGCCGTTTGGAAACTGCCCAAAGACCGGCTCTACGCCACCGTGTATCAAGACGACGACGAATCTTTTGAGATTTGGAAAAACTTCACCGACATCGACCCCTCGCACATTCAGCGGCACGGTGCCAAAGACAACTTCTGGGAAATGGGCGAGACGGGTCCCTGCGGCCCGTGCTCCGAAATCCATATTGATCTTACGCCGGATAAATCGGGTGGGAGCCGCGTCAATGCGGGCGTGCCGGAAGTGATGGAGATTTGGAATCTTGTTTTCATTCAATACAATCGCAACGCTCAAGGCGGCCTTGAACCGTTACCCGCCAAGCACGTCGATACCGGCATGGGTTTCGAACGTGTAACCGCCGTGATGCAAGGCAAAACTTCGAACTACGACAGCGACGTCTTTACACCGCTCCTCGGCGAAATTTCAAAACTCACGGGCGTTGCCTACACCGCAACCATGACCAGCGAAACCGACATGGCGATGCGCGTCCTTTCGGATCACATCCGTACTCTCTCGTTTGCCATCGCCGATGGCGCCACGCCCAGCAACGAAGGACGCGGCTATGTGCTTCGCCGCATTCTAAGGCGCGCGGTGCGCTATGCGAAGTTGCTCGGACAAAACGAACCGTTTTTGTTCAAACTTGTCGAAGTTCTCTGCAACACCATGGGCGACGTCTTTCCTGAACTCACCCAACGGCGCAGCGTGATCGAGCAAGTGATTCGCGCGGAGGAAGAAAGTTTCATCGCAACGATTGATCGCGGCATCGAAATTTTTAACGAGATCGCGGAGAAAGTAAAAAACTCAAGCGGCACGGAAATTTCCGGCGAGTCAGCATTTAAACTTTACGACACCTACGGTTTCCCGCTCGACCTCACGCGGCTCATGGCTTCTGAAATCAGTCTCGGCACGGATGAAGCAGGTTTTGAAAAGTTGATGCAAGAACAAAAATCGCGTGCACGCGCGGCGGGAAAATTTAAAGGCAAATCCGTCGCGGGCGAATCTACCGGCTGGGTAAAATTTTCAAGCGGCAAAGACTCGGTGTTCAAAGGCTACACGGTAAGCACGATTGAAGCGAAACTGCGTCAGGCGAAAATTGAAAGCGGTAAACTTTTTCTCGTGCTTGATAAAACGCCTTTCTATGGCGAGAGCGGCGGACAACAGGGCGACCTCGGCACGGTGCGCTCCGGCAACTTTCTCATTCACATCACCGACGTTCAAAAAGACGGCGACCGCATCATTCACATCGCCACCGCCATCACGGATAATTCAACCGGCCTCGCGCACGAAATCGATGCGTTTGATTTGTCGGCATTGACGAAAGAAGTTACCGCAACCGTCGATGCGGAGAAGCGGCTTTCAACGGCGCGCAACCACACGGCGACGCATTTATTGCACGCCGCGCTGCGAAAAGTATTGGGCGAACATGTTCAACAAAAAGGTTCGCTCGTCGGGCCGGAACGGTTGCGCTTCGATTTCAGCCACTTTGAAAAACCAACGGACGATCAATTGCGCGAGATCGAGGAAATGGTAAATGAACAAGTCCGCCATGCGACCGCAATCAAAAAGCATGTCGATGTGCCGTTTGAAGAAGCGAAGGCCATGGGCGCACTCGCGTTCTTCGGCGATAAGTACGGCGATAAAGTTCGCGTGCTGGAAATCCCGGGCTTCTCGGTCGAGTTCTGCGGCGGCGTGCATTTGGATAACACCGGCGAAATCGGATTGCTGAAAATCACTAGTGAATCGTCGATTGCTTCCGGCATCCGGCGCATCGAAGCCGTAACCGGCGAAGGGGCGGAAAACCTATTCCGCAAAGAGTTTGAGGAGCTGCAAACCTTGAAGCAAACGCTCGGTGCGCAGTCCGAAGACGAGGTGCTGGAGAAGGTGAAAAAGTTGTTGGACGAGAAAAAAGTTCTTGAGAAGCAATTGGAAAAACTGCGGTTCGTGGCTGCAAGTCAGCAATTAGACGCGGTGCTGTTGCTGGCGAAAGACGTCAAAGGCGTCAAAGTCATTTCCTCGGAAGTCTCGGCAGCGAGCGCGGATGAATTGAAGCAATTGGGCGAAACTTTGCGCTCCAAACTTCCCAGCGGTGTCACGTTGCTTGGCGCGGTGATCGACGAAAAGGTCTCGCTCGTGGCGACGGTGAGCGACGATTTGATTACATCGAAAAAACTTCAGGCGGGAAAACTCGTCGGCGAAGTGGCCAAACTCGTGCAGGGCGGCGGCGGCGGCAGGCCGCAACTGGCAACGGCGGGCGGCAAAGATGCGGCGAAGTTTCGAGAAGCG
>JACMJS010000382.1 GCA_014380515.1 Chlorobiales bacterium | reverse complement strand
CGAGGCCATCTTCTCCGATTGAATCAATTGCTGCTGCGATTCACGGATCACCGCATCCTGCTTGCGCAGCGACACCGCCAGCCGTAAGCCCATCGCGGCAAACACCATCAGACTCAGTGTGAGCGCGGAGATTTGAATGAATTGCAATTTGTTGGTTCGCTCCGTCGAGATTTCACCGAGCTTGACGACGAATGCGCGGCTGTTGGAAAGAATGGGGTCGTCAAAGCGGGCGGTGTAATCGACGGCCTCGTCGAGCAAGGTTTCGTCAATGCGTCCGGCAGCCCTGCCGGAAACAGAGCCGGAAACGGAGGCGAGACGTCGGCTTTCGGTAAGCCGTTTAAATGTCGTGCGTCGCGGTGCCCAAATCTCGTTGATGTAGTTGATAATCCGACGCGCCCGCACGTCTTGCACCGCCGCAACATCGACGCGGGCTTCGCCGAGCACAATCGTGTTGCCGCGAAGCAGCGCGGTTACGGTGCTATCGAAGGCGAGCACCGATACGCTGAACTCTTCGAAGAGCGAATCGGCGTTCGCACCGATAAGCAAGTTCGTTTTAACCTGATAAAGATTGCGCTGAGCGCGCTGCCAATACTCTTGTTGCTTGGTAGCGCAAAAGATGCGCTCGGCGTCGCGGTTGCTTTCGTTGGCCAAGTTGAAGTTGACGACGAAAACACTGGCCACCAACACGAAAAAAAGTGCGGCGTAAATCTTTAGCTCGGTATATCGCGCTGCGCCTGAAGCGATGCGGTGGGTCTGAGCGGTTTGCGGCATGTTCACGGTCGCGTCTTGAAGTCGTCAGGTGAATCCGGGAAAAGTCTGGAATGTACGAAGCCGGACTTACGGGTTCTGAATACAAAGCAGTATTTGAAAGCATTGAATATACCCGCAAGCAACAAAGAACGCACGCCGAATGCATCGTTTCGCGTGTTAAGATTTGGTTAAGAGAAACGGACGGTTTGTCGAAGTCATTCGGGGCCATTTCGAGACGCGCGAGCGACCCGTCAACTCAGGCATCAATCCGCCGCGGTCATCAATCCGGTTGCGATGCCGAAAGCAAGCCATCCGTCATCCGAAGCGAGCGGCCTGAAAGCGCGGCGTAGCGTTCGTTGTGCGTAACGATGACGAATGAAGTTTGCTGTTCGCGGGCGAGCGACGCCATCAATTCATAGAGATGCTCGCTGTTCTGCGTATCCAGATTCCCCGACGGTTCATCGGCCAGCACGAGCAAGGGACGATTGACCAAGGCCCGCGCCACCGCGACCCGCTGTTGCTCGCCGCCGGAAAGTTCCGAAGGCAAATGCGTTAACCGGTCTCCGAGTCCCACGCTGACGAGCAACGTTTCGGCGGCACGCTTTGCCGCCGCCATGTCGTTGGTCAAAATAAAGTTTGGCATCGCGGCGTTTTCGATGGCGGTGAAATCTTCGAGCAGGTGATGAAATTGGAAGATGAATCCGATCTTTGTGTTTCGAAACCGCGCGAGATCGGTGCCGGAAAGTTGAAATTTTTGATCCCGGAAAACCGGCGTGTTTTGAAACTGAACTTCGCCGCGGTCGGGCGTGTCGAGCGTGCCGAGAATGTTGAGGAGCGTCGTTTTCCCGCTGCCCGACGCGCCGACAATCGTTACGAGTTCGTTCTCCGCGATGTCAAGCGAAACGCCCCGCAGAATCTCAATGCGCTCGCCGCCCTTAGGCAAATATGATTTGAACAAACCGCTCGCGCTCAGAATCATTTTGTTCCTTTCGGTAAAACTTCGGACGATGGCAACGCCGGTGCGGATGCCGCCGTGGAAGGCGGCGCGGTGATGTCGGGCAAGGCCGTCGGTATAGGCACGGCTGCGGGGTCGGGCATGATGGCGATCACCGGTTCAGGCTCCGGCAAAAATTTTTGTTTGAACACTTCGATCAGCACCGCCGCGAGCGGAATGGCGACAAGCAATCCGACGAATCCGAAAAAGTGTCCGAACAAAAAGATCGAGAGAATGAGCACAATCGGATTCAGCCCCACCTGATGCCCCACGATCTTCGGCCCCAAAAGCACGTCCTCGAGCATGCGCACGGAAAAATAAAGGATGAAAACGAAGAACACCGATTGCCCCGGATTCGGATTGAAGAGCGCAACGAGCATCGACAGCAGCACCGATCCTATCACGCCGACATATGGAATAAACGACAGCACGCCGGAAAGCACGCCCAAGAGCAGCGAATATCGCACGCCGATCAGCGCGAGAAATCCCCAATAAATTGCAATCTGAATGACGACGATGATGAGTTGTCCGCGAAAATATCCTTGCAGAATGCTGCCGGTCATCAGGGCATACTTGGTAACGGACGAGCGTTGGTCGGGCGGCAGCAATTCTTTGATGACGGCTTTGATTCCGGTAAAGTCTTTAAGAAAATAGAAAGTCAGAAACGGGATCAGGATAACTGACGTCGCAATCGCAAGAATGGTCGGGATGCTCGAAGCCACCGTATTTGCAATGCCGGACGCCGTGTTGCCCAAAAGCCCGACTTGTCCGACGAGGAACGAAGAAATATCCGCCCGCAAGTTTGAAGTATCCACGCCGAGCCGTCTGAAAATTTCAAGCGACGCGAGTTGATCGGCGAGCGGCGTCAATAAATCTTGCGAAGACGTCGCAAAGGCAACGAGTGATTCGATCTGTGAAATCAGAATCGGCAGGATGAGCGCGATGATGGCGGCGAAGATGCCCGTGCTGAGCAAGGTAATCAGCAACGCCGCAATCCCGCGCGGCACCCGCTTCCCAACCAGCAATTGCATGAGCGGATCAAACAGATATGCGAGCGTGAAGCCGACGATGAATGGCGTGAGCAGGCCGGAAAGTTCTCTTAGAAACCAGATGACGAACATTGTAACCGATACCCACAGCAGGCGATTGGCAAACGGATTTTCGCGCAGCGGCCAAAGCAAATAGAGCACGAAAATAAAAATGAGCAGCGGCGATAAAGCCGCCTGTACGGTAAAGGCGAAATAAATGACCGCCAGCGACGCCAATCCGAAAAGGAAATAGAGCGTCGTGTTGGTATTGGCGTTGGTGTTTTGCATCAGGTGTATGGTTTGAAACGTGCAGGTGATTTAGAGCCGAAAGAAAGTTCAGGTGATAAGTTGCGGTGCAGAAAACTTTTGAAGTGTTGCATAGCGACCGTCAAGCCGGAACAGGCATTGATCGCCGCCAGCCGCCGCAGTTCATGCGGATTGCCGCTGAACTTCGCTTGCAACTGCCGCAGGGTATCGAAGCGATACACAGCGAGGCCGCGGTTCACATAGCCGTCGGGCGTTGCGCCGCTGATCGAGACCGCCGAGGTGTAACCGGCCTTGCGGCACGCACGCAGCACGCGGCCATCGAACTTGCCGAAGGGAAAGGAAATTTCCGTAACGGCTTTGCCGGTCGCATCTTCTAAAACTTGCCGCGAGACGTCCAGTTCCGTTTTCAAATCGGCCTCGGAAAGCGTGGTAAGGGCGCGGTGCGTTTTGGCGTGGCTGCCGATGTGCCAACCGGCGACGGAAAGTTCGGCCACTTGCGAAAGTGAAATGTGGTTGAACGCCCCGAAAAAATTCGCGTCCCAAGAATTGGGTTTGCCCATAACATCCGTCGTAACGAACAGCGACGCGGTAAGTCCGAACTGTGAGAGCAATGGAAAAGCCTCGGTGAAAGTATCTTCGTAGCCATCATCGAACGAAACGACCGGACGCTGCGACGGAGAATGTGCGGCGATCCAGCGAAGATCATTTGTAAAATCTTCCGGCGTGCGCGTGCCGATCCCGAAATCAAGCCGCGATGAAATTTTATGGTAGCACAGCCGCATAAAAAAAACTTTGGCAAAAGATACGGCTTGCAGGCGAAAACTCGGCTTCCTCAAATCCCCCTCGCTCCCCCTTTAATAAAGGAGGTTGGGGGGGATTCCCGATGGAAATAAAAAAGGCAGATGATGAATCTGCCTTTCGTGCGGTGTGAAAAAAATCTTAACTGCGGGTGAGCCGCATGAACTCGGAGCGGGTGGCTTGGTTGGAAAGAAACTCGCCCGACATGGCCGAAGTCGTCGTGGTCGAGTTTTGTTTTTCGACGCCGCGCATGACCATGCACAAATGCTTGGCTTCGATGATGACGGCCACGCCGCGCGGATCAAGCACCTCTTGAATGATGTCGCGGATTTGCTGCGTGAGGCGTTCCTGAACTTGCAACCGCCGCGCATAGACATCGATCACGCGCGGAATCTTCGAGAGGCCGACGATTTTGCCGTTCGGGATATACGCCACGTGCGCCTTGCCGAAGAACGGCAACATATGATGCTCGCACATCGAGAAAAGTTCGATGTCTTTGACGAGCACCATCTCATCATATTTTTCATGGAAGACGGCGGAAGTCAAAATTTCTTTCGGGTCGGTGCGGTAGCCGCTCGTCAGGTATAGCATCGCTTTGGCGACGCGCATCGGCGTTTTGACGAGGCCTTCGCGCTCCGGGTCTTCTCCGAAATGCGCGAGGTTTGCTTTCGTATTCTCCGCAATCATTTCCATCAAACTGAAATCGTCTTGCTTCGTCGGATGTTCGGCGATGTAATGATCGTCGTCGCGCAGGGCGGAGATGAAATTTTTTTCGTTGTTGCTTTTACCCATCAATGTTTTTCCTGTCAAGGTTTTATTTTCACTCGCCGCGATAGACGACGAAGTTCCGTTCGGATTCGAAGAGTCTGATTTCATAAAGGTCAATTCCTTTCAAGTTTAGTTTTTTAAGTTCCACGGTAAGTATATCCCAAAAGACGACGGCGATGACTTCGGCGGTCGGCACGGTATCGCGGAACATCTCGACGTCAAAGTTCAAATGCTTGTGATCGACTTTGGAAAGCAATTCTTCTTCCAAAATTTTCTTGAGCACTTTCAGGTCGAAGAGGTAGCCCGTCGCCTGATCGACGATGCCGGTCAGCGTAACCTCTAAATCGTAGTTGTGGCCGTGGCCGTAGAAGTTGTTGCAGATGTCAAAGACGGCTTCGTTGCGTTCATTGCTAAAGGTCGGATTGAAGAGACGGTGCGCGGCGTTGAAATGAACTTTGCGGGTAACATAAACCTTGCGCGGCGTTCGGAGCACGCGGTTGATTTCACGTTCCGGCTGAGGCTCCCGTTCTAGCTGAGGTTCGCGTTCCGGCTGAGACCGGAGTTCGGATTGAGTCGAACTGATCGCACTGGCGGCTTGGGACGGTGATGATGTGGTCATTGGATGACGGATAATTTTGAGACGGCTACGGCTTAGAACTTGGCACTTCACTTCATCGTTTCCGCCGCAAGTTTTTTTTGCGTGTCATTCCGGCTTGCCCGCAATCCGCTTTGCGAGGAGAGATTCCGCTCATAGCGGGAATGAGATGAATAAAAAATCACAAAGGAAGTTCAGCAACGGGTTCGGGCAAGATGCCTTTGCAGGTGCGAAGGTATTGGGTGCAATCGCGGCAACCGACTTCGAGCCATTCCGGTTTTCCCTCGGCGTCTTGCCACAGCGAAACCGCTTTACCGTTCTCGATCTTCATGCCGAAACACTCTTCCGCACACGCGGCTGAAAACGATTCCGCGCCGAATTCGCTCTGCAGGGAGCGTTCGTTGTGCCGGATGCAGGTAAAGTCCGCGCAGATACGCGCGTTCAGATTCGGGTGCGGAACGGGAAGTTGAAACCCGCGTATTTCACGCTTGATCACCTGCCGCGCCCGCGCGAAGAGATTTGCTGCGTTGCGCCAATACCACTTCGGACTGTACCACCGCACGCCTGCAAGTTCCAAGAAAATAAATCCGCCCGCCACCCGCCGGGCCGCCCGGTGATTGCCCGCGAGCCGCAACAGTGCGTTCAGAAATTTTAACCAGAAAGATCGCATCTCAAGCAAGTTGACCAACAAAAATAATAAAGGGGCAAAAACACCCGGTAGAAACTCTCAGCAGGGGCAGTTCGTTTAGCAAACGAAAAATCGGAGACGAAAAGTCATCGCGCTTCAAAAACTATCTCAATCATTGCCATGCCGCCCATTAACTTCGCCGGAGTTCTATCTTTCATCCTGCTCAATCTCGCCATCGGATATTACATCACCCGCAAGACGGCCAAGTTCATTGACAAAGTTTCCGTGAAGCGGCAGAAGTTTTTCAAACGCGCGAGCGCGCTACTCATTACGCTTTCGATGCTGCTCTTTCCCGCATCATTCATCGCCCGCAATCTCCAAGCCGATGCGTGGCTGACGGTGATCCTTTTTTATGCCAGCAGTTTATGGTTTGTATGGATGATGTCGATGCTCATCGTGTTCATTCCCGCCGATGTGGTGAATCAATTTTATCATGCTGCGAAGTGGATGGTAAGCAAACGCCGCCGTAAGTCCGCATCCGCCGCGGCTTCAGAGGCAACGCTTCAACAAACCTCTCAAACCGAAACTTTCAATCCGTCGCGTAGAAATTTTCTCATCGGGGCAACCGCCGTTGGTTTCGCCGTGCCGAACATCATCACGGCTTACAGTCTGTTCAACAACCGCATGGATTACCGCATCAACCGGATGACGATGCACTTTCCGAATCTACCCGCTGAACTTCGCGGGTTGAAGATCGCGCAGGTGAGCGACATTCATTCGGGAATCTACATGTCGCAGCGGCAGATGGAAGGTATCACGGAAGCGGTCAATGCGATGCAGCCTGATCTGATCACGCTGACGGGCGATTTCGTTGCGGGCGCGAAAAGCGAAGTTGCGCCGTTCGTTCAGGGTTTTCACAATCTCAAATCCACCTACGGCACATTTTCGTGCGCGGGCAATCACGACGAATGGCTCGGCATGGATTTGATTTCCGAGGCGATGCAGCAACATGACCTCGGCTTGCTGCGCAACGAAACGAAAGTGTTGAACATCGACGGCGCAAGTTTAAATGTCATCGGCATCGATTACACGCGCGGAAACGAATCCTTTCTGACGAGCGCGTTGGAAAGTTCAGCGCATGAAGGGTTCAACTTGCTGCTGTGTCATCATCCTGAATTTTTTCCGGTCGCAAAATCGAATCATATCGATCTGATGCTCGCAGGCCACACGCACGGCGGACAAATAGCCCTCGATGTTGCGGGCGTCAGCGTGTAT
>JACMJS010000381.1 GCA_014380515.1 Chlorobiales bacterium | reverse complement strand
TCACTGTCGTTGCAACTGTCGGGCGGCGTCTTGCCGGGCACGGTCGATTTTTACAAGTTTCAATTTTCAAATGCGTGGTATAAATCGCTCTACAAAGATTTGACGCTGCTCGTCAGTTCGCGCTTCGGCTATTTGGGTAAGTTCAACGAAAGCGACTATACGCCTTACATCAATTATTTCTATATGGGCGGCAGCGGCCTTTCGCCCTTGCCCACCGTGCAATTGCGCGGCTACGAAGACCGCACGATCGGCGTGTTTGATCCATCCATCAATCTTTACACCGGAAACGTCTATACGAAATTCAACGCCGAACTTCGCTATCCGATCACTTTGAATCCGACGGCGAGCGTGTGGGTCTTGGCCTTTGCGGAAGCGGGTAACTTGTGGGCAAGGCCGCGTGATGTAAATTTGGGTGATCTCAAACGTTCGGCAGGCTTGGGTATCCGCGTGTTGCTACCGATTCTCGGCGCGCCGATCGGTCTTGATTACGGCTACGGCTTCGATGCCGTACCCGCCAATCCGACCAGACGCCAGCAAGGATGGGTGTTCACATTCAGCTTCGGACAGTTCGCCCAGTAGTTCAAGAATGTTGTCATTCTGAACGGAGCGCGAGCGCAGTGAAGAATCTGCATTTGAATTGAAGATGAATGCAGATTCTTCGCTCCGCTCAGAATGACATAAAAGAAAAAATATTTGTGATGATGCGGATTTATTTAAGTGCTGCTGTGCGTTTTGTGTCGCTCTGTTCTTTGATGCTGTTTAGCTGGATGCTCTGCGGCGCAGAAGTTTTCGCGCAGCAAAAAATCGGTTATGTTGATTCACAGGCGATTATCGATCAGTTGCCCGACGCGCAGGATGCGAAGCGGAAACTTGAAACGCTTTCGCGCGAGTGGCAGGAAGAAGTCCGCAAGCGACGGGAGAAAATAGGCCAACTCTTCAAAGATTATCAGGCGAAGGAAATTCTTTACACCGATGAACTGAAGCAACAAAAGCGCAAGGAAATCGTCGATGCCGAGCAAGATGTGTCTACATATCAAAACACCAAGTTCGGCGCGAGTGGCGATTACTTCAAGCAACAAACCGATTTGATGAGGCCGATTCAAGACCGTATTTTCAGGGCAATGTCGGATGTGGCCAAAGCGAACGGATATGATTTTGTGTTTGATAAATCAGGCGAAATTTTATTGCTCTACGCCAAAGAAGATTTTGATCTGACCGCACTCGTGCTTGAGAAAGTCTCAGGCCGCTTGCGTACCGCCACGGGAGCAGAGGCACAGTCGGGCACGACATCGCCCGGCACAACGCAACCCAATCCGTCGCAACCCAATCCGGTTCAGTCGCCGTCGCCCGTTCCGCAAACACCGCCGACTGGCGGCGGGGACGGCAAGTAGATATTTTTTTCAACAATCTTAATCAGGAGTCAATTTTACATGTCGCGTTTCACAACCGTTTCGAAAGGAACATTATTAGGATTCGGCTTGGGCTTCGGCCTTGCCGCAGGCGTTGCGCTCAGCACGGGCTTTGCGCCGATGCTGGTCGAACAGAAAATCGGATACATCGAATCTGAAACCATCATCGAGCAAATGCCGGAGACGAAATCGATTCAGCAGCAGTTGCAAAAGATGAAAGAAAAGGCGCAGACCGATTTGCAGAAATCGCAGAAAGAATACACCGACGCCGTCGAAGATTACCAGAAGAAGATGGGCACGATGGCCGCAGATGCCAAGCAGAAGAAGGAAGATGAACTGCGGCAGAAGGGACAGAAGCTTCAGGAGTTGGGCAATGCACGGCAGCAGGAGTTGCAGGAAAAGCAAGTTGCGTTGTTGAAGCCGCTCGAAGAAAAGGTCGTCAATGCGGTTTCGCAAGTGGCGATTGAGCAGGGCTTTGCAATGGTGCTCAACAAAGGCGGCGTGGCCAATCCGCTCGTCTATGGCAACAAGTCGTTTGACCTCACTTACAAAGTGCTCGATAAAATCAACACCGGCAAAGTCGGCGTGAAGTCGCCCAAGTAACTTTGGTTTGGTCAGCAGATTCATATAAGCGTTCATCGGAGCAACCTCGGTGGACGCTTTTTTTATGTTCTCCCCTGTGCAGAAGCAATTTTCTTTGTAGGGGCAACCCTCGTGGTTGCCCTTCTTTCAAGGCAACCACATCGAGCATTAGCTCGTCTGGGCTCGCAGTTGCCCCTACAATTGCAATGACGCGGGAAGAAAATCAATAAGTTGAAATGCAAAAGTTTTTTCCTTTTGTTGTTGCGGCGTTGCTCCTTGTGGGCTGCGAAAGCAATGCGATTCCGAAAACGGAACTGGCTTATCACAGCGGCGACTTCCCTGCGCAAGAATCGTGGAACGCTCAAGTGGCGTTCAGCGACAGTGGCCGCGTGCGGGCGGTGCTTGATGCGGAGCACCTCGCACAGTATGTCAAAGACGGCGTGCCCGAACGGCGCATCGATAGCGGTTTTCGCGTGGATTTTTTTGATGGCGATGGCCGCCATACTTCCGTGCTCACGGCGAAACGCGCGGTCATTCAAGAGAACAACGATATGGAAGCCTTCGAGAACGTGGTCATTACTTCCGACGACAGCACCGTTGTTCGCACCGAATACATCAAGTGGGCGGCGGGCGAACAGAAAATCCGCTCCGATAAATTTGTTACGATCACCAAGCCGGCGGAAACCCTGCGCGGCTACGGCTTCGAGAGCGATCAGGAACTCAAAAACTACCGCATCTTCAATGCCAGCGGCGAAGCCAAAGTGCAGCAACAGTAACGCATCTTTTCATCCGAAGTTTATAGCACAGGACAACCGAAGCGATGATTCGAACTTGGTTCGCGGATTTTTATAAACGATTGAGCGTAAAGAAAGTCGTTACGCTTAGTGCTCTATTCGTTGTATGCGTTGTTTTGGATTTAGAAATGAGTAACGGTTGGTTTATCGGATTCTCAACTCTTGCCATGTTGATTTGTTTTTCTTGTCTGCTACTGATGCCATGCCTTGCCGTAGTTTCAATTTTTGTGCCTCGCATCAGACGGATACTAAAATATCCCATCTGGATTTTTTTATTTTTCGTGGTTGAATTGTACAGTGCGACTTTCATTGGCAGGTGGCAGGAAGAACAAACCAAATCTGAACTGCAAAAAATTATTTCTGCAACAGAAAACTACCGTAAGAAAACCGGCGAGTATCCTACGAACCTAAATGAGTTAGTGCCGGAATGCATAGAGTTCATTCCAAGCACAAAAGTAGGCGTTGTGCGAAAGCGTAGTTTTTACTATCACAAATTTCTCTCCACAGAAGGAGACATACGCTACACGATTGACTTCGATGTCCACGGTAGTTTATGCACATACAACTCCAAACTGCGAGAATACCATTACGACTGAAGATTCTATGACATCTATTGCTGACCTTCGCAAAGAATACACGTTGAACGGCCTTTCGGAAGCGAGCGCGGATGCGAATCCGTTCAAACAATTTGAGAAATGGTTTAGCGAAGCGATTGCCGCCGCTCTTCCCGAACCGAACGCGATGACGCTCGCTACGGCGACGGCGGCAGGCAAGCCCTCCGCGCGGATCGTGCTTATCAAGGGGTTTGATGAACACGGATTTATTTTCTACACGAACTACGAGAGCCGCAAGGGACGAGAGTTGACGGAGAATCCGTTTGCCTCGCTGGTGTTTCATTGGACGGAACTTGAGCGGCAGGTGCGCATCGAGGGTGCGGTTGAGAAAGTTGCGCGGGAAATTTCGGAACGGTATTTTCACAGCCGTCCGGCGGGCAGTCAGTTGGGGGCGTGGGCATCGGCGCAGAGCCGCGTGGTTAGTGGGCGGGAGGAACTTGAATCAAACCTTGCCGCGCGAATGGAAGAATTTGAGGGGAAGGAAATTCTATTGCCGCCGTTCTGGGGCGGCTACTGCGTGGTG
>JACMJS010000051.1 GCA_014380515.1 Chlorobiales bacterium | reverse complement strand
GTATTTGATCGTTACCGTGCCGAAGTCGGGCAGGCCGGTCTTGGGACAGACGCTGGTGAATTCGGGATTCTTGATTTCAATCGTGTAGTCGCGGTTCGGAAACGTGTTATCGAACACTTCCAAGAGTTCAGGTTTCATTGATGGCGAATGGTTAAAGTGGATTTATAAAAGGAACAACAGTTTACGCAAAAGGCTCGTCTCTGCGAATGATAATATGACTGCTGGATTGACGGCGCACGTTAAAACCTACTTTCTCTAACGCTTTCACGCACTCGCGGCCAGAGAGCCTCGGCAGTTTATTCATACCGCAAGCAACAGCGTTTCAAACTTTTCCTCGGGCACGGGAAGCCCGTCTTCCTGTAACGCTTCAACATATAGCGCGATGGCTTCTTTGATGTTTGAAATCGCTGATTCCCGCGTCGCGCCTTGACTGATACAGCCCGGCAGACTAGGACACTCAGCCACGAAAAAACCATCGTCGCCCGGATACAGAATAACTTGACGCATAAATGTTTCTCCAAAAAATTAAACGCCTTTCGTTTCGGGATGCCAGATAAACTTGTGCATCTGAAGTTGAAACCGCACGCTGAGTTTATCGGCGAGCACCCATTCGGCGAGCAGTTGCGGCGCGAGATCATTAAAGACGACGGACACGAGCACCGTCAGCCGTTCGGTAAGCTTGTAAGTCTCGATGACCTTTTTCGCCCATTCGTAATCCGCACGCGAGCCGAGCACGAATTTAATTTCGTCGCCCGCGGTTGCGATTTCTAAGTTGCGGTAATCATTGCGCCGGTTCATGCCGGAAGTGGGTGATTTCATGTCGATGATTTTACGAACGCGCGGGTCGACTTTATCGGTCAGAATATGTCCGCTCGTTTCGAGCATCACTTCATAGCCCAAGTCGCAGAGCCGCGTCATCAGCGGGTAGACTTCCGCTTGCAGCAGCGGTTCGCCGCCCGTGATTTCGACCAAGTTGCAACCGTAGGATTTCACTTCGTCAAGAATGCTCTCCAGATCGCGTTCAACGCCGTCATAGAACGCATATTCGGTGTCGCAGTAGGTGCAACGCAAGTCGCACTCCGTCAGGCGGACGAACACGCACGGCAAGCCCATCCGCGTCGATTCGCCTTGAATGGAAAAAAAAATTTCGTTGATCTTTAACATCACTTTAAATTTTTACCAAAGCCGCTTTGGTGATGAATCACAAAAGTACGTTGTCATTCTAAGCCGTAGGCTCACAAGTGAGCGCAGCGAAGAATCTGTATTTAAGCATTCGAAGACCAATGCAGATTCTTCACTTCGTTTGCACTGCGTTCAGAATGACAGAAGATGAAATGGTCTTCTTGTCTAAAAGCAATCACTGCATGTACTCCCTAAAGTCGTCCAGCGGCGCATCAAAATCCTCAGACATTTGAAATGTGCCTTTCATGCTTCCAAAGACCGGTACAATTTTTACGCTAGTCGCAGCCTGTTTTTCCTGTTGCTTCGAGAGCAAAGAAGCAGCAAAGTCTTCAACCTCGCGCTGCGCCGAAGGTGAAAGTTTCTCAAGCGTATCAATGAGTTGTTGCGACATAATTTTTATTCGTGATTTGAAAACGCAAATATAAGCGGAGAAAATGCTATGCGTGAAGCGCAAGAATTTTCTGAAGGGCGTCGGTGTAGAGCAGATGTTCCGTCGCCAAGACTTTCGCGGCAAGCGTTTCGGCGGTATCCGCAGGCTCAACGGCCACGCGGGATTGCAGCACGATCTCGCCTTTATCGTACTCGGCGCCAACGAAGTGCACCGTCGCGCCCGATTCATGCTCGCCTGCGGCAATGACGGCTTCATGCACAAAGTGTCCGTACATCCCGTCGCCGCCGAACTTGGGCAAGAGCGCGGGATGAATGTTGAGAATCCGTTTCGGAAATTGCCGCACGACAGCCGCCGGAATTTTTTTGAGATAACCGGCCAGCAAAACGAAATCGATTTTGCGCGACTGCAACGCTTCGGTCATCGCTTCGGCAAACGCATCCGAGGTTGCAAATTGTTTCTCCGGCAAGTGCAAGGCTTCGATCCCCGCCGAGCGGGCGAAGTCCATTGCTCCGCACTGCGAGCGGTTGGAGAGGCACAACACAATTTCCGCCGGTAAGTTTTTTTTCGTGATGCCGCTGTAAATCGCCCGAAAGTTTGAGCCGCCGCCGGAACAGAAGACGGCCAAGCGTTTCTTGAAGTGAAGAGGAGATCGTGATTTAGAATCGGTCGTCAATGAAATGTTTCCCTAAAAATTTTTACCTTTGTAGCGATTACCCCGCCGTCAAAATACCAAAACCGCAACAGAGCACACCTAACCTTATACACCAATCTTACCAGATGTCAGACGATTCGCACCGCATCATCAATCCCAACGCATCCAAAATCAAACGCGCGATCATTTCCGTTTCCGATAAAACCGGCATCGTTGAATTTGCCAAAGCGTTGCTTACAAGCGGCATCGAAATTTTTTCAACGGGCGGTACGCTCAAAACCCTCGTCCAGAGCGGGGTTGTCGCGCACTCCATTTCCGATCTGACGCTGTTCCCCGAAATTTTAGACGGCAGAGTGAAAACACTGCACCCGAAAATTCATGGTGGATTGCTCGCCCTCCGCGATAGCAAAGAGCACATCAAACAAGTGGCCGAAAACAATCTTGATTACATCGATCTCGTCGTCGTCAATCTCTATCCGTTCGAAGCAACGGTCGCAAAGCCCGATACGGAACTGGCCGAGGCGATTGAGCAGATTGACATCGGCGGGCCATCGATGCTGCGGAGTGCGGCGAAGAATTTCAGATTCGTTACCGTCCTCACCGATGCAAGCGACTACGCGGATATTCTAAACGAAATCAAACAGCAGGGCAATACCACCGAAGCCACACGGCTGCGGCTGGCTAAAAAAGTTTTCGCGCTGACGGCGAAGTACGACGCGGCAATTGCCAACTATCTCGCGCCGGTTGAACTTACCGCATCAAGCGAACTTAAAAGCGAAACGAAAGCCGAGCCGACTGTTGAGGCAACTGAAAATGCGGAACAACGTCTCGATGCAAGTTTTGAAATTCATCTGAAGAAAACTTTGGAGATGCGCTACGGTGAAAACCCGCATCAAAAAGCCGCGCTCTATGCGGTTACATCT
>JACMJS010000380.1 GCA_014380515.1 Chlorobiales bacterium | reverse complement strand
AGTGCGCGGTTCAGCATAGGCAGGCTTTCAATGAGGATCATCTGCAAATTGCCCAAGTAACTTAGCAACGGATATGAAACGAGTACGCCGAGCACTGCCAGTAAAATTTCCCTGCTACTGGGCTTTGCGGTAAGTGAAAGGTAGTCGAGGTTCGAGACGGAGAACAGCGAGCGGTCGCCGGTGTGCAACCGTGTAACGAACAGAATCGGAAATGCAATGAAAAGATATTGCGCGAGACTTTGCATCAGCCGGAAGGCTTGCACGTTTCCATCCGTGATTTCGAGACCTATGGTTACAGCGGTGAGCACGCCGCCGACACCTTGAAACAAAACCAACACGGCTGCAAGCACCGCGATATTAACGAGCACCAGCGAATGTCCGTCCCGCTCGATCACGCCTTGATATACCGGCTGCGGCAATATGACCGGCGGCATCGCACGGCTCACAACTTCGGCATCCGCCAAAGGGCGCGACGGCAATTCGGTTTCATCCATTGGCAAAGTATTCTCAAGAGAAGTTCGACATTGATTCTCGAATCGAGAGGCGGGATCGCTTTCGTTTTTGTAAATCTCCGGCGGACAACAACGCTTCTTATTCTTCTAATTTGGCAACCATCGGATTGCGGACGCCCTGCATCTCGCTGATCTCGGCGGTGATCGCCCCGACGGCGACCTTGATTGAAATCTTGACCGGAATTTTATTTTCGTCGTCCGTCATCCAGATCACAATTTTGCCTTCGCTCTTAAAGAGTCCTGCGCCTTGCACAAGCGGCTCGATGACAATCGTTTTGAAGGCGCCGATCTCAGTCTCGATGGTTTCGCGCCGCAAAATCTTGACCTGCAACGGATACACCTTGTCTTCGCTGAACTCGCGCATCATGATCGTGCTGCCGTTCGGAAGCGATTTCAATTTCAAGGTGCGCACGAAAAAATAACTTGAGAGCACATCCTGCGCGTAGGTTTCCATCGGAAACTGCTCGTTGCGCGTGATTGAGTGGGCGTAACCTTTGTCGTGAAAGAATTCAACTTCATCGTCGCGCGAGTATTTGCCTTCACGGACGCGCTGCTTGAAATAATGCGGGTACTGCCCTTCCTTATCAATGTAAGTTTCGTAGCGGTCATCGACTTTGAAAAAACCATCGAAAGGCGAAACCGTCTTCGCACTGAACTCGACATGATACACCGGACGGCCATGCCGCACGTCTTCGCCCGTTACCGCAATCTCCGTCTCGGCACCTTTGATGACGCCGTACTTGAGATTGTACTTAAATCGCTCACCCAATTTGTACGCCGAGTTTTCCAAGCGGCGCGGCGTGAAGGGCGCGGCTATCGAATCTTGCCGGACGGCGGTGTTGTCGGGCTTGACCGGCATGGTCTCCTGCGCGAAACTCTCCGAGAGCGTCGCAACCGAAAGCACCAACATAAAAAAAAGCAAACCGGATTTTTTCGTCATAGCAAATTTTAAATGAGTGGTTCAAAGCGAACAATCGTTTTCTTTGAACAGGGTGCAACTGCGAAGCGTTTAAGTGTTCGATCTTTTGATCCGTGGCATCATAACCGTTTTT
>JACMJS010000008.1 GCA_014380515.1 Chlorobiales bacterium | reverse complement strand
TCGGTGATTTTTATTTCAGCGGCATGGACACCGCGTCAATTGAAACGGCTGGCCTTACACCGTTGCGCGGCGAACTCGCCGGAATCGATTCGGTAAATTTGCAATCGCTTGCCGCCGAGATCGCACACCTGCAGCGCATCGGCGCATCGCCCGCATTTACGTTTTACGTCGCGCAGGATGATAAGCAAAGTGAAAAATATGCGGTGATGCTCGCGCAGGGCGGACTCGGGTTGCCCGACCGCGATTACTACTTCAACGCCGACGCCAAAACCGCAAACATCCGCGGTGAATATGTGAAGCACCTTGCGGCGATGTTCAAACTACTGGAACAAGACGAAGCCGCTGCTGCAAAGAGCGCGGCAACGGTGATGAAACTCGAAACCGACCTTGCCAAAGCGAGCCGCAAGCTCGAAGCCCTCCGCGACCCGCAGAAAAACTATAACAAAATGGCCGTGAGCGGCCTCAACAAACTCACGCCTTCGATCAGTTGGAAAGCCACACTCGAAAATCTCGGCGTTACAAATGCCGACACAGTGATCGTCGGGCAGCCGGAATTTTTCACCGCGCTGGAAAAATCATTGAAGACGTTCAGCATCGAGGAGTGGAAAACGTATTTGCGGTGGACGCTCGTCAATGCGTACGCGGAGAACCTGAGCCGTGCGTTCGATAAACAAAATTTTTATTTCTACTCCACCTTGCTTTCCGGCGTGAAGGAACAGCGGCCTCGCTGGACGCGCGTGGTATCGCAGACGGACGGACAGCTCGGCGAACTCATCGGACAAGTCTATGTGGGTGAATACGTCCCGAAAGGCACGAAGGAGAAACTTGCTGAGATCGGCGCGAATATCCGCGAGGTTTATGCCGAGCGCATCCGGTCGCTGGAGTGGATGAGCGATTCAACGAAGGCGAAAGCGTTGAATAAACTGGGGAAGATTGTGATGAAGGTCGGCTATCCCGACAAGTGGAAAGATATGAGTGCACTTGAGATCAGCCGGACATCTTACGCGCAAAATGTGATGCGGGCAAATGCATGGTCGCACGATTATATGACGGCCAAGTTCGGCAAGCCCGTCGACCGCACGGAGTGGGGCATGTATCCGCAGACTTATAACGCTTACTACAATCCGAGCAACAACGAAATTGTTGTACCGGCATCGAACATCATTGTGCCCGGCTACGAAGGCCGCCTGCCCGACGACGCGATTCTCTACGGCATCATCGGCGGCTCGACCTTCGGCCACGAAATCACGCACGGCTTCGATGATCAGGGCAGTCAATATGACGACAAAGGAAATCTGTCGAACTGGTGGACGTTGGAAGACAGTCTGAAGTTTCGCGGGAAAACCAAACGCATCGTTGAACAGTTCACCCGATACACCGTGCTTGATAGTTTGCATCTCAACGGCGACGCGACGCAAGGCGAAAACATTGCCGATCTCGGCGGCGTGGTGATGGGCTACGAAGCGTTTAAGAAAACCAAACAATGGAAAGAGCATCAAATCATTGGTGGCCTCACGCCGGATCAACGATACTTTCTCGGATATGCGTACGCATGGATGATCAACATGCGGCCTGAATCGCTCACGCGGCAAGTGATGACCGATGTACATTCGCCCGCACCGTTCCGCGTGATCGGGCCGGTAAGCAACATGCCGGAGTTTTATACCGCCTTCGGCATCAAAGAAGGTGACGCGATGTGGCGACCGGACAGTGCACGCGTAAAAATTTGGTAAGTAATTTTCAAAGCGAAAGCGATACAGCAAGAACCCAATGGCGACAGTAGAAGAAGTGAAGAGCATCCCGCCGAAGAACGGTGCAACCGGCAACAGCGCGGCCAGTAACGGTGCCGCAGCAAACGGTGCCGCGACCAACGGCGACGCAAAACCGGCGGAGAAAAATTTCAAGATGCAGTCGGATGAACTTTCCGGCAAAGCATTCGATAGTGTGCTCATCGCGCGGCTGCTCAGATACGTTAAGCCGTACGCGCCGCTCGCCGTGCTCGCAACGGTCTTCACGCTTGCGACGGGAGCACTCTCGACCTTGCGTCCGGTGCTGACGAAAATCGCCGTCGATGATCACGTCGCCGTCGGCGACTTCGACGGGCTTGCGCGAATCAGTTTGCTCATTCTCGCGGTGATCGTGGGTGAATCGGTGCTTCAATACGCCGAGACGTTTCTGACGCAACTCTTGGGACAGAAAGCTGTGCTCGATTTGCGGATGGATATCTTCAAGCATCTGCAAAAACTCTCACTTAAATTCTTCGACCGCAACCCGATTGGCCGCCTGATCACCCGCGCAACGAACGACGTCGAATCGCTCAACGAAATGTTATCCTCCGGCCTCGTCGCCTTGCTGGGCGATGTGTTCCGGCTGCTCGGCATTCTCGTCATCATGTTCACGCTCGATTGGCGGCTGACGCTCGTCATGCTCAGCGTCTTGCCGTTTATGTTTTACGGGACGTTTCTCTTCAAGCGCAAAGTGCGTGTAACCTATCAGGAAGTGCGCACGCAAATCGCGCGGCTCAATACTTTTCTTCAGGAGCACATCACCGGCATCGCCACGATCCAACTCTTCAGCCGCGAACCGAAAGAATTTCAAAATCACAATGACATCAACACCGCGCACCGCGACGCGAACATCAAATCGGTTTTTTATTACTCGGTATTTTATCCGGCGATTGAGTTGCTTTCATCCATCGCGCTCGGTCTCATCATCTGGTATAGCGGCGTGCGGATTCTCGATCAAACGCTGACCATCGGCATCATCATTGCGTTCAACCAGTATATCCTGATGTTCTTCCGTCCGTTGCAAGACCTTTCGGATAAATACAACATCATGCAAACGGCGATGACGAGTGCGGAACGCATTTTTAAATTGCTCGATGAAAAAGCCTTTTTGCCCGAACCGGAAAAACCTGCGAGCACGCTCGGCATCACGGGACGCATCAAGTTTGAGAACGTGTGGTTCGCGTATCAAGGCGAAGATTGGGTGTTGAAAGATGTGAGCTTCGAAATTGAGGCGGGCAAGCGGCTCGCCATCGTCGGCGCGACGGGCAGCGGTAAAACGACGATCATCAGTTTGCTCTCGAAGTTCTATGAAATCCAGCGAGGCCGCATCACCATTGACGGCACGGACATCAAAGACATTTCCGAGCACGACCTGCGCAAACTTATCGGCACGGTGTTGCAAGACGTGTTCTTGTTCAGCGGCACGGTAAAAGAAAATATCACGCTCGGCGATGAAAGTATTTCCGACGCGCGGATTCGGGAAGCGGCGTCGCTCGTCGGCGCGTCGCCGTTCATCGAGAAACTGCCGGAGGGATTTGGTTACCGCGTGCAAGAGCGCGGCGGCACGCTTTCGACGGGGCAGCGGCAACTCATTTCATTCGTTCGCGCGATGGCGTACAACCCGAAAATCTTGGTGCTCGATGAAGCGACGAGCTCCGTCGACACCGACACGGAAGAATTGATTGAAGCCGCGACGGAAAAGTTGATGCGCGGACGGACGAGCATCATCATCGCCCACCGGCTCTCGACGATTCAGAACGCGGATAAAATTATCGTGTTGCACAAAGGTGTGCTCCGCGAATCGGGCACACATCAGGAACTCTTGCGCGAGCGCGGGCTTTACTACAAACTCTATCAACTGCAATACAAAGAGCAGGAACTGCATCCAAGTTCAGCACCCTCGACCACGAACGGCAGCCCAAAACCCGCACCGGACGCGGCTTCACGGACGTAGAAAATTTATACATCTTCGTAGGAGCGAGGCATGCCTCGCTCCTACAACGAAGGTCAAAGAGAAGGAAATGAAAATGCGTAGGCACGGAGATTGTTCATTTTGCGGCGGTGAAGTGAACGAGAAAAATGTTGAACTCGACTACCGTTATCAAAATGAACTTTACATGTTTTCAGGAAGTCCCAACGGGTGTATACAGCATTGCCATATAAGTTTTCACCGCAAAAGCGACTGCGGCAACTCTTCGAACTTCTTGATGCGGCTGAGATTCCGTGCAACCGTTTCAAGAGCCGCGAAAGGGAACGAGACACAAAGTTCATCGGGGTTCATCCGCGCCAGTTCCCGTCCTGAAAGATCGCCGGGTGAAAAGATTGGTTTGCCCGTCAGATGCGGATGCGGCACGACAAACGCACAGAGCGACAAGCCCGCAAGCCCTTGCATCAATTCCCCCGATTCAAATCCGTAGGCGTGTGCGAGCCACTCGTGCCGCTGCGCGTTGCAGAAGAACAGCACCACGTCGGGATTCGGCACTTGCTCCAAGCGTCCCATCACTGTGGCTTCGAACCGCTTTTCTTTTTTGAAACTCGCCGGAACACTCTCCTGACAAGCGATGACGGATTCTCGAGAGTAGTAAATTTTTCCTTCGCCGACGAGCATGTTCCACCCGACTTCAACCATTTTCGGCGGCAAATCTTTTTGTCCCATGCCGGTATAGCTCGTGCCGCCGCCGCAGATGTGATCATCGGGCACGGTGTAAAACGGTTCGGCGTAGTTTCTCACCTCCGACCACATCCCGCAATAAATTCCTTTGCCCTGATACTTCGCCGTGCCTTCGGGAATATCTGCGAGTGTTTCGCAAAACTTCAGCGCAACGAAATCGCGCGCGATGCCGGTAAAATCTCGAATGGTTTTTGCAAGCGACCGCTGCAATGTCAACTGTGTTCCGGTGTTCATTTGGTATGTGATGGTGTAGGTTACGATAACGCTTCTTGCTCAATCTCCGCCAGCGTTTTGCCCGTCTGCTCATCAATCCAAGAAGTACGACCATTACGCTGACCGCCAGCAACAATACTCGCTGCGGTTGATGAACTTGCAAATAAAAAATCTTCAGCGAATTCATAACTCTTGTCCATTTGCTTCAAGATTTTTTTCTCGACCAACATCTCACGCATCTTGATAAAATAATCTGCAAAACTTCCTGTTGGCTTCAATGCAGCCTGAGAATCTTTGAGCACAACGAAACCATCGTTGGTTTGCAAACAAGTTGCTGACACGCCTCTAACTGCAAATTTAAATGTCCGCCCACCTGTTCTTACTGGAGCAGATGGTCTAACTTTACTTGTCTCTCGCTTGTTTGGTTCGAGCACGCGGTAGCCCATTGTGCCGAGCAGCAAGCGGATGTATTCGACGAACTCTTCCATCGATTCGCGGTCGCTGCGCGGCAGGCTCGGAAGTTTAGGTTGATTGACGTTCTCCATCGCAAGCCGGTTTGCCTCGCGCGCCAAATCGCAGAGCCGCGATTCCAAATACTGCACGTGCGCCTTCGTCAGGTTCTCATCCTTGTTGGTGAAGAAGACAACTTCGTTCCAGAAATCTTTATTACGCTCGTGATTGCGCAGCCGGTCAAACACATTATCCGCCTCGCCGACATACACGGCGGGCAAGCCCTCACGGTTCTCCCCGAAAAGCAAATACACCGCGGGCTTCTGCGACTCCGGCCACTCTTTCAACGCCGCCAAGAGCGGACGCGGACACAGAATCGCTTGCCCCGTCCAATTGACGACCTCGGCGTGCTTGATGCCCGTCGCATCGTTGCTCTCCAAAAAGATTTTGATCGTTTTGCCGTGAGCCATCGCGCGAGAAAATTTGGTTTGAGAGATTCGACGCCCCCGACCTTCGGACACTCCCTCTATTAGAGGGGGCGAGGGGGAGTTAACAAAAAAGGCGTCCGAACTAAGGACGCCTTGTGTAGATCAAGCAGTAATGATTTACGCCTCGACTTCTTCCGGCTTCGGCGTGTATTTCACATTGATGTTGCGGGCGGCGTAGGCATCGTCCAACCGCTTCATCGGCGTCGTGTAAGGTGCGCCGAGCACGAGTTCGGGATTCGTCTCGACTTCGTTGGCAATTTGCAGCATCACATCGATAAATAAATCGAGCGTTTCCTTCGATTCCGTTT
>JACMJS010000379.1 GCA_014380515.1 Chlorobiales bacterium | reverse complement strand
GGAACGAAAGCCGGGTTTGCACTTCCTTGAAGCCGAGCGTTGAAAAGACAAGTTGTGTAAGGTCAATGGCGTCGCACATTTCGTCGAGCAGTTGATCTTCGCGGCAATAGATATGCGAATCGTCCTGTGTAAATCCGCGTGCCCGCGTCAGGCCGCTGAGTTCACCCGATTGCTCGTAGCGATAGACCGTGCCGAACTCCGCGAGTTTTACCGGCAGGTCGCGGTAGCTGCGTGGCTTGGCGTCATAGATTTGGTGATGATGCGGGCAGTTCATGGGCTTGAGCAAATACTGTTCTTTCTTGCCCGTCTCGTCCTCGAAATCAATCGGCGGAAACTGCGACTCTTTGTAGTACGGATAGTGCCCCGACGTTTTATAGAGTTCGATGCTGCCGATATGCGGCGTATAGACGGGCTGATACCCGCGTTTGCGTTGCTCTTCTTTCAAAAAACTTTCCAGTTCGTTGCGAACAATCGCGCCCTTCGGTAACCAAATCGGCAAACCGCTGCCGACTTTAGGTGAAACCAAAAAGAGTTCCAACTCCGCGCCCAATTTGCGGTGATCGCGTTTCTTCGCTTCCTCGATGCGGTTCAAATGTTCCTTCAGCAGTTTTTCCGACGGGAACGAGACGCCGTAGATACGCTGCAACTGTTGCCGCGATTCATCACCGCGCCAGTAAGAGCCGGAGATGCCGGTCAGTTTGACGGCTTTGAGTTTCGAGGTGCGCGGAAAATGCGGCCCGGTGCAGAGGTCGGTGAAATCGCCTTGATGGTAGATCGAGACGATGGGTTTTTCCTTCAGCGTCGTTTCAAGGATTTCAACTTTGTACGGATCAACACGCTTCGTTTTGAAGTAGGTAATCGCATCTGCGTGCGTGAGTTCTTCGCGCGTGATGATGAGATCGCGTTTTGAAATCTCAAGCATCCGCGCCTCGATGTTTCGAAGATCATCTTCCGTGAAGCGATGCGGCGAATCGATGTCGTAATAAAATCCTTGTTCGGTAGCGGGACCTGCGCCGAACTTCGTGCCGGGAAAAAGTTCTTCGATGGCTTGCGCCATCAGGTGGCTGCTGCTGTGCCAGTAAAGGTCGCGGCCTTCGTCGGAATCAAACGTAACGATTTCGATAGCGGCGTCTTCGGTGAGCGGCAAGTTCAAGTCGCGCAACCCGCCGTTGGTCTTGATCGCAATCGCGGCCTCGGCAAGTTTGCGGCCAATACTTTCGGCAATGCGTTCGCCCGTCGTGCCTTTCGGAAAAGACCGCGTGTCGCCGTTCGGCAACGTGATCGCAATTTGATCGGTAAGAACTTGGGCTTCGGACATAATTTTTTTACCGGCAGCAAACGAACGCCGGACGCTTGAAAACTTGTGGTGTGTATTCAGCGAATACCATCGCCGAAATCATCAGACAATCGTTCGCGCCGGAAAACATTCCTCCGGCGGCGAAGTTCAGTGAGTTGTGATAACAAATAAAAAATATTTCCGGTTGTGCCGGATTCCCGCGGTGAAACGGGCAGGCTGCTTTTTGTTAGTTCATCAATCATCGGGAGAGCCTGTGCCCCGTGCAAAACCTGTGTTAAAAAGGTCTGCGATATGATTGGCGAAAGTGCGGCAAAGATAGGGCGCGAGGTGCTTGTTTCCAAGCAGCGGCGGAAAAGTTTGGAAAGCGTCCGGTCGGGTTTTATCTTTGCGTCCTGTTTTTTGCAGGTGAAGAAAGGTTTCGGGGCTTTAGCTCAGTTGGTAGAGCGTTTCGTTCGCAATGAAAAGGTCAAGGGTTCGACTCCCTTAAGCTCCACACATGAAAATTAAAAAGGAGAATCGATTTGATTCTCCTTTTTTGTTGAGGAGTCGCCGGTGCGTCTTCAAAATTTCATTTGCAGCACGAGTTTAAAATCGCTCGTCGCCCCGTCTGCACCGCCGTATTGCCATAGGAATCCTTTGTACATCGGCACGAGGCTGAACTGTTCGGTGAGAAATAAATCGAAGCCGATACCGATTGAAAGCACCGGTGTTGCGATAAGCGCGCGGCGGTCTTCGGTCGTGGTTGCTTGGCTGATTACAATTTGATTTTTCACCTCAACCGTTTTGCGGGTGAGTTTATCGCCGATGCGTTCCAGATTGAGACCCGCGCCCAATTCTACGGTCAAAATCTTTACACGAAATTGAGCAATCGCTTCTAGAAACAGCGACTGTGTAAAGGCTTCACTCGTTGATTGATAAATGCTGCTGCCATCGGGCGGCAATGAGGGGGAAAGGGCATTGCGGTCATCTTGTCCGAACACCACATTGACAAGCGGCGAGAGACTTGCGCCCGCACCGATGGAAAAAATCCGACCGAGTTTGTAAAATCCCGCCGCGCTAAATGAAAATCCCGTGCCAAGCGTGCCGTAGCCGGAGTTACCAAGCTCTGCGCCGAAGTTTTGTTCAAAGGCTTTTCGAACCGCATTGCTGCGTGCGCCGCCGTTGTTGAAACTGCTGTAGCCAAAGCCGCCGCGAACATAAAACGTCGTCGTGCTGTCGCTGTCGATGAACTCCCACTCGGTCGGTTTGTTTTCGGCGTGCGGCGCGTTATCGCCGTCAATCACCTGCGCAGCAAGCGGGGCGGATACAACCGATAGGATCAACACAGTCAGAGCAAGGCGTGCACAGCGTTTCATGGGCGAACTTGTTTTTGCAGTTTGAATCGTATCGAACGAATCGTATTGGCCGCGAGACGAAGATAGAAGTTTGCCTTAGCAAAAGCAATGCAGTATTTTCGGGCTGCTGGTAATTGACAACCCCGCATCTTCACTGAACACGCACGACTGAAACAAGTACCGATACCGATGGCGCAATCGACCTCATCCTTTAAGAATTATTACGAAGTCCTGCGGGTGCGACCGTACGATTCGCCGGAACTGATCCGCGCCTCGTTTCTGGCGCAGATGAAACGATGGCATCCCGACCGCTTTCACAATAGCGATGCAGACTTGCGCCGCACCGCCGACCAACGCGCGAAGCTGCTCAATGAAGCCCGCGAATACTTGCTCGATGCCGCCCGAAAATCCGAATATGATGCCCTCTTTGCCGCCCGCTTCCCGCGCCGCTTCGAAAAACTTTCGACGCGCGAACGTCCGAAGAGCCGTGAGCCGGTCATTACGCCCGAAGGTTTGGCTGAACCTGCCGCCGCGCCCTACGCACGCAATCCGTACGAGCCATTTACTTTCCGGTGGATGGATTTCGCTTGCCGGATTCGTCCGCGCACGGGGCGGGTGATCTTTAATCTCTCACACTTCTTAGACCGCAATCCCGATTGCGAAGTGCGGCTCCGGCTCGCACACAACATGGAATGGACGGCGTTCTCACGGCGGCGTATCTACGCCGCACAGTATCACAGCGACGTCGCATTGGTGGAAATGCAGGGACGGTATGTGAGTGCGAACGGGCGCGTAAAATTTTCGAAGCCCGTGCGGAAGACGGTCATCGTTACAAAGTTCGCAGCGGCGATGCAGGAACGCGAACGCATTCTCGCGCAGCAGCGAGCGCAGTGCAACCGGATGGCGGCGATGAAAATCGTCGTTGCCGTCATCGGCGGCGCATGTTTGTGCCTGAACTTTTGCAGGCAGTTTGATTTTCTCAATCCACTTTTGTTAATACTTACATAACCGCTTTGAAACTGACGACTTGGAACATCAACGGCATTCGCGCCCGCGAACAGGCTCTTCTGCGGTGGATAGCGGTGGCGCAGCCCGACGTGCTCTGCTTGCAGGAAATCAAGGCTGATCTTACGCAGATTCCAGAGTCGCTTCAAAATCTTGCGACGCACACCGCGCTCTGGAACGGTTCAGCCAAGAAAGGCTATAGCGG
The DNA here is from genome assembly GCA_014380515.1 of Chlorobiales bacterium. GTDB lineage: Bacteria > Bacteroidota > Chlorobiia > Chlorobiales > JACMJS01 > JACMJS01. The sequence continues at coordinate 6,071 of JACMJS010000379.1, read as the reverse complement.
CACGGCGTTGCTTGTTTCCAACACGCTTATTCAAACGCACGGCGACGCCGTATTTTCGATTCCAAGTTTTGACGCGGAAAGCCGCACGGTGCAAGCCGTGATCGGCAAGACGGTTGTCATCGGTGTTTATGTGCCGCGCGGTGAAAAAGACGCAGCGCATTACAAATGGAAGTTGGATTTTTTTACGGCTCTCGAAACCCACACGGCCTCGCTCATCGCCGCAGGCCATGATGTGGTTTTATGCGGCGACATGAACGTCGCGCACAAGGATTTGGATGTTCATCCGTCGCAGCAGAATCCCGAAGCCTGCGGGCAGCGTCCGCCGGAACGCGAAGCGATTGACCGCGTGATGGCGACCGGATTTCAAGACGTGTATCGCAACTTGCACGCAGGCGAGGAAGGATGTTTTTCATGGTGGCCTTACTGGCGCAACGCCCGCGAACGCAACTTGGGCTGGCGGCTGGATTATATCTATGCGACCCCGCGCCTCGCCGCTTCTGCAACTGCCGCCGTCATCGACAGCAGCGAAGCCAGTTCCGATCATTCGCCCGTCTCGACCCAGTTTGTGATTTGATTCAAGGTTTGGGGCAACCCTCACGGCTTCGATTTGTGAGGCCGCGCGGTTATTTTCCAACTTCAAGCCGGACGCGCAGAAATTTTTTGCACGAATGGTTGTTCCCAAGTTGCTGCGATGATTCTGATTTGACTTGTAACTCAACTTCTTCTTATCAAGGAGACAATTATGATGACCGCGCGTTCTGCTGCATTGCTATTCTTTCTGCTCGCTTTTGTGCTCGTCCCCGCTGCTTCAAGTACGTTTGCTCAAGAACCCCGAAAGTCCGCCAAGAAAATTTCAAAGCCAAAGGAAGTCGCTAAAGAAACGGCGGAAGAGACCGTGTTGCCTGCGGTGGTGCAAGCCGCGTTTGAGAAAGCATATAACTCCGCGTCCATCAAGTCGGTGTCAATGAAGCATGAAGACGGCGATGATTTTTACAAAGTCATCAGCACCGACGGCGCCGAGACGCGGGAAATTCTTTACAAGGCGAACGGCGAACCGGTCGAAATCACGGAAACCATATCGCTGCTGTCGTTGCCGGAAGTCGTGAAAGAATCGGTGAGCGATCAGTATCCGAAAAGCGAACTCATCCGCGCCCGCAAAATCACCCGCAGCGCGCCGACGGAATATGAAGTCTCGCTCAGAAGCGGCGATGAAAATGTTACCATCGTGCTCGATGCCAAAGGCGTCGTCATTCGCTTCATCGAAGCCCTGCCGACTGGAGTGCAAACCGCCTTCGAGAAATCTTATCCGAACGCCGTGCTGGTTTCATTTGAACGCAAGGATGAAAAAGGACGCGAGTATTACCGCGTGCTCAGTGCCGAAGGCGACATTGACCGTGATTTGCTTTACACCGCTGATGGCGAAGTCGTGCGCGTGGCGGAAAGTTATCCGCTGATCAATTTGCCTGAAGCCGTCAAGCAAGCTATCGGCGAAAAGTATGCGGACGGAAAAATGGGCAAAGCCAAGAAAGCCACTTCGACGGAATATGAAATCGTGGTCGATAACAACGGCGATTCATCGCTAGTGATCCTCGATCCGAACGGAAAGTTTTCTTTGGGCGATGCACCGACGACTTTACCCGCTGCGGTCGTTGCGCCAGCGTCCGCGCCGACGGTTGCTCTGGCGCCGTTGCCGCCTGCACCAGAAGTGAAAGATGATTCGGCAGCGACGAAGCGCGTGATTATCATCCGGCATTATGCGCCTTACTACAACCCGCGTCCGGTGTTCGGTTGGCCGTTCGGCGGCTTTGCGCGTTTCGGCTTTGGTTGGGGCGCACCGGTGTTCGCGCCGCGTCCGTTTGTATATGGGTCGCCCGGCTACGGCTCACCGCGGATTGGTTTCCGTCGCCGCTAAGTTTTTTCCGAAATATTTTTCGAACCTAAAAAGCCCCGAATCATTTCGAGGCTTTTTTATTTTTTCATTGCCGGGTTTTACGGAGTGAGGCGGTGAATCATGCGCGGGAACGGCGCGGTTTCGCGGATGTGCTCAAGGCCGCAAACCCACGCCACCGTGCGTTCGAGACCCAATCCGAAACCGGCGTGAGGCACGCTGCCGAACTTGCGAAGGTCTAAATACCACGCGAAATCTTCCACCTTCAACTCATTTTCTTTGATGCGCGTGAGCAATGCCTCGTAATCATCTTCGCGCTGTGAGCCGCCGATGATTTCGCCGTAGCCTTCCGGCGCAAGCATATCGACGCACAGAGCGACCGCGGGATTTTCAGGATCGCGTTTCATGTAGAATGCCTTGACTTCTTTCGGATAACGATGCACCATCACGGGGCGGTCGAACTCCGATGAAATGACAGTTTCATCCGGCGCGCCGAGATCGTTGCCGTATTCGAATGCCACGCCTTTTCTTTCCAGAATTTTTGTCGCTTCGTCGTAACTGATGCGCGGAAACGGTCGCTTGATGTTTTCCAATTTTGATACATCTCGCTCTAAAATCTTGAGTTCTTCCATACGGTTTTTTAGGGTGCGCTGCACGATGTATTCGATGAACTCCTCGGCCAAGTCCATGTTCATCTCGAGGTTGTAGTACGCCATTTCAGGTTCGACCATCCAGAACTCGGTCAGATGCCTGCGCGTCTTGGATTTCTCCGCGCGAAACGTCGGACCGAAGACGTAAATTTTTCCGAACGCCAGCGCGGAGGCTTCGCCGTAAAGTTGGCCGGACTGCGTGAGCGTCGCTTTGCCTAAATCAAAATAATCCAACTCGAAAAGTGTGGATGTCCCTTCAGCCGCGTTGGGCGTGAGGATCGGGGAATCGACCAGAAGAAAATCGCGTTCGTTGAAAAAATCCCGGATCGCATTGACGAGTTCATGCCGCACGCGCATAATCGCCCACTGCCGTTTGGAGCGAAGCCACAAGTGCCGCTGATCGGCGAGAAACTCAACGCCATGTTCCTTCGGCGTGATCGGATATTCCTGTGCCACTTGCAACACTTCGGCGTCCGAGACTTGCAACTCGAATGTGTTTTCCAATTTCGGATGCTTCGTTACTTCGCCGGTTACGATGACGGAACTCTCCTGCGTCAATGTTTCGAAATCCTGCCACACTTTTTCGCTCACCGCTTTTTTGGAAACGACGCCCTGCACAATGCCCGTGCCGTCGCGCAGTTCGGGAAACATCAGTTTGCCCGATGATCGCAAGTTGTAAAGCCAGCCCTTTATCGTTACGGTTTGGCCGACGTGTTCTTTGAGATGTGAGATATAAACGTGTGATGTGCCGTGCGACATAAAATAGTTTGAATTTGAAATATCGATACGACGGGAATGTTATTTCGCGGCGTCTATAAATGCAGGCTCGGCCTTGCGGATGAGAAATATGACGAGCAAGCCCAGCACCAAGTTCACGATCGCGCCCGTGCTGATCAGGCCGTAGAGCGCGTAACTGCCGACGATCCCGTTGCCGATAAAAATCGCGGTAACGATAAAGGTAAACTGCCGCGCGGCGGCGTTGAGCCGCATCAGGCCGATCGAGCAAAGCACTTGGAAAATCCCGATGATGCCCGTCAATACCGCGACGGTTTTTGCTTTATCAACGTCAATGACGTGCGTTGCCAACGTTTCTTCGCTGCCGACAAAAGTAAGAACGCCTTCTGAGATGCGGAACAATCCGATGATCACGCAGAGCAGCGCGGCGATGAACGCGAGGCCTTGTCCCCTGCGGCGCACCGGCAGGTTTTCCTCCGGCGGCAATTCGGATTTCAGTTCGGACGCCGGTTCGGATTTTGATTCGGAAGGTGATGGTTCAGGCATGATGTTGGTTGTAATCACAAGGGCGAGTTGATCTCTCGCCCTTATTTATTTTTGTGTCGTTATGCAAGGTTGTCGGTCGCGGCGTTACCGGTCTCTACGCGGGCGGTCTCTGCCGTCTCGATCCCGACCATCACGGTCGCGGTTCTCGTAGCGCGGACGTTCTTCGCGCGGCGGACGCTCGACATAGCCGTCCGGTTTCGGCAACAACGCCTTCATCGAGAGCGACATTTTCGTCTTGCCCGTGCGCGGGTCTTTTTTGACATCGATCAGTTTCACCTGAATTTTATCACCGACCTTCAGCACGTCCGACGCGCGTTCGACGCGCGTGTAGGAAATTTCCGAGATATGCAAGAGTCCGTCCGTCTTCGGCAGGATTTCGACGAACGCGCCAAGTTCATCGCGCACCTCGCGCACTTTGCCTTCGTAGATCGTACCGACTTCCGGCGTCGCAATGATGGCTTTGATGGCGTTCATCGCCTTCTCCGCCGATTCGCCTGTCGTGGCGGCGATGGTAACCATGCCATCGTCGGCAATGTCAATCTGTGCGCCCGATTCAGCTACGAGCGCGCGAATCGTTTCGCCGCCTTTGCCGATCACCGCGCCGATGGATTCGACGGGGATTTGAATTGTCGTTAAGCGCGGAGCGTATTGAGCGAGGTCGGCGCGCGGTTCGGTGATGGCCTCATTCATTTTGTCTAAGATGTGCAAGCGGCCTTCCTTCGCCTGAGCGAGGGCTTTTTCGACAATCGCAAAATCAAGACCGTCGATTTTGATGTCCATCTGACACGCCGTGATGCCGTCTTTCGTGCCCGCGACTTTGAAGTCCATGTCGCCGAGATGATCTTCGTTGCCCAAAATATCGGAGAGGACGGCGTACTTCGCGCCTTCTTTAATCAAACCCATCGCAATGCCTGCGACCGGCTTGCGCAGCGGCACACCGCCATCCATGCACGCCAGCGTGCCGCCGCAGACGGAAGCCATCGATGACGACCCGTTCGATTCCAAAATATCCGAGACGATGCGCATGATGTACGGAAACTCGCCATCCGCAGGCAACATCATTTTGATCGCGCGCTCAGCCAGATTGCCATGTCCGATTTCTCTACGACCGACGCCCGTCATGCGGCCTACTTCGCCGACGGAGAACGGCGGGAAGTTGTAATGCAACATAAATTTTTTCTCCGGTTCGCCCGTAAGCGTGTCGGTGATTTGTGCGTCTTTGCCCGTGCCGAGCGTGAGCGTAACCAAGGCTTGAGTTTCGCCGCGTGTAAAAAGTGCCGAGCCGTGAGCGCGCGGAATGAGGCCGAGTTCGATGGTGATCGGACGCACTTCATTGAGCTTGCGGCCATCGAGCCGCTTGCCGTCATCGAGAATCGCCATGCGCATCGCATCTTTTTCGATGTCGTGAATGACGCCTTTGATGATTTTCTCATTGAGATAAATCGCTTTCTGCGGATCAAGTTTGAGGGCTTCTTCAGTAATCGATGCTTTGAATTTTGTAACTACCGCAGCGGTCGTTTCCGTGTAGACTTCCTTCGTGCGGTCGGAGCGGACTTCTTTCACCAACGCTTCACCGGCGAGCGACTTTAGTTTGTCATGGCACAGCGATTTGATTTCCGATTTGAGGTCATCAGGAATATGCAGTGGCTTGAACTCGCGTTTGGTTTTGCTGACCGAACGGGCGAGGGCGTCTTGGGCGTCGCAGATATTTTTAATCGCGCTGTGTCCGAACTTAATCGCGGCAAGCATCTCGGCTTCGGAGATTTCTTTCATCTCGCCTTCGAGCATACAGATGGTGTCTGCGGTGCCGCCGATGGAAATATCCATGTCGCTTTGCGCCAAGTCAGTCGTGCTCGGATTGATAACGAACTCGCCATTGATGCGTCCGACGCGCACTTCCGACATCGCGTTGTGGAACGGAATGTCTGAGACCATCAATGCGGCGGAAGCGGCGATGCCGCCTAGGACGTCGGCGTCGTTGATTTGATCGGACGAAATGACATTGACGACGACTTGGGTTTCATTGAGGAAACCTTCGGGGAAGAGCGGACGCAGGGCGCGATCGATGAGGCGGGCGGAAAGAATTTCTTTTTCACTGGGGCGGCCTTCGCGTTTGATAAAGCCGCCGGGAAACTTACCCGCGGCGGAATACTTTTCGCGGTACTCGACTTGGAGTGGAAAGAAATCTTGGGTCGGTGGCGGGTCGCCGCGTTTGGCGACGACGGTGGCGAGCACCATCGTATCGCCCATTG
>JACMJS010000378.1 GCA_014380515.1 Chlorobiales bacterium | reverse complement strand
CTCCAAACGCAGGCGGACGATTTGCATTCGAAGGTCGAGATCGAGAATGGTTTTGATGCTGCATGAAAGGCCGAAGCGGTCGAGCAGTTGCGGCCTCAATTCGCCTTCCTCCGGGTTGCCGCTGCCGACGAGCACGAACTTGGCCGGATGCTGAATGCTGATGCCTTCGCGCTCGACGATATTCCGCCCCGATTGCGCCACATCCAACAGCACATCGACCAAATGATCCTCCAGCAAATTCACTTCATCAATATAGAGAAACCCGCGATTCGCCCGTGCGAGCAGTCCCGGTTCAAAGGATTTCTTGCCTTCGCTCAACGCCTTTTCAATATCAATGGTGCCGCACACGCGGTCTTCGGTTGCACCGAGCGGCAAATCAACCACCGGCACCGCAACCATGACCGCATGAATGTTTCCGGCAACGACGGGCGGCGAAAGCGGGTACGGGTTTTCGGGCGATGAATTGTACGGGCAACCTTCGATGGCCGTAATCACGGGCAAGGTTTCGGCGAGGGCGCGGACGGCGGTTGATTTGCCCGTGCCGCGGTGGCCCATCACCATCACGCCGCCGATGTTCGGATCGATCACGTTGAGCAGCAGCGCAAGTTTCATTTCCTCTTGCCCGACAATCGCCGCGAACGGATAGGGCGAGCGCGGTGGCGGCGATACTTTTTCATTTGGTGAATTTTCGGATGATACCTTTGCATGCGCTACTTTCCCTGTTGATGCGGCTTTGCGGGCGGATTTGATTTGATGGACGGATGCGGATGTTTTCGACATGAATCTATATGAACACTAGTTTTAAAACTCTCCTCTTCACCAAAGGGGAGTGCAGAGGGGTTCGATGCGTGTAAAGGTTTGTAAATTTTAGAGATGAAGCGGGAACGAAGTGAAACAACGAACCGCGTTGCTTCGTTAAGCGGTGAGTTCTGAATGACACCTTACCCCAACGATTTTATTCTTCTCTTCTTCCCGCTCTTTCGTATCACGCTGCGGCGGCTTGTGTGAAACTTGCGGCTCAATATAGAACATCCGGCAATTTTGTTTTCAATGTCGCGCCTCGCGCCCTTTCAACATTCAGTTCCTCGAATCTTTTTGCACTCATGCTATGAAAAAAACCTTGCTCTCTCTTGTGTTCTTTGGGCTATGTATGGTCTCTGTCGCATCAGCGCAAGATTCCTCAGCAACCTCTTCCGCGCAAGATTCCTCAGCGACCGCACTCACGCTTGAAAAGAGCGTCGGCATTGCGTTGAAGAATGCAACCTCGGTCCAGAAAGCCAAAAACAATCTTGACCTAAGTGGTGCGCAGTTGCTCCAGAGTTACGGACAGTTCCTGCCGAACCTTAGTGTCAGTTCAAGATTTTCATACCGTGCTCCAGCACCGCAAGTTATTCAAGCACCAACGGGTGACTTCGTAACAGTATTAATAGAATCAGAACAGCTCAGCTATGGGATTTCCAGCACCCTCAATCTTTTTAATGGTCTTTCAGATTACGCTGGTTTACAATCGGCACTTCGCAGCAGAGACGCCGCCGGATTTTCATTGACCCGCGCGAAACAACAGATTGCTTTTGATATTGCACAGGCTTATTTACAGGTTTTGCTAGATCAGGAAATCGTTGGGATTGACAAGCAGAATCTTTCGTCGCAGCAGGAACAATTGCGTCAGTTGCGAGAGCAGACGCGCGTCGGTGCGCGGGCGATTGCCGATTTGTATCAGCAGGAAGCCGTCGTCAGTGCGGCGGAACTCACATTGATCCGTGATCAAAATAAACTTCGCAATGATCAAACGCTGCTCGTTCGCCGTCTGCGGATTGATATGACCAAAAATTATACCTTCGCTACACCCACACTCGACACGCTCGCATTAACTGCTGAATATCAGGATGTCAATCTCTTGATCAAATCAGCCATCGAGAGCCGTGTTGATCTTAAAAGTTCACAACTCAACTTGGAAGCCAACGACTTTCGCATCATGCAGTCGTTCGCTGGTTACTTGCCGCGCCTTGATTTCGGCTTCGATGTCAATTCGTTTCGCCAGCAAAACGGAACAGAGTTTGGACAACTTTACCAAGATTTGACGCGACAACAAGCAGCAGTTTCACTCTCACTCAATCTGAACTGGACGATCTTCGACCGTTTCTTAACGAATCTCAACGTTCAACAGGCGAAGATAAATTATCTCAACAGCAAGTTGGATTATGAAGACTTGCAGTTTCAGATCATCGGTGAAGTGCGGCAATCGTTCGGGGAATACAACGCGGCGATTTCGCAGTTGGAATCCACACGGCGCGGACTCATTTCCGCCGAACGCGCCTTTGAAACCGTGCAACGCCGCTACGATGTCGGTTCGGCGAACTTCGTTGAATTGCAAACCGCCCGCACCGCGCTCGTCCAAGCGCAATCCAACCGCGCTCAGGCCGTTTTCAATTTCACCTTTCAGAAAAAAATTCTTGAGTACTACTTAGGCACGATTTCAATTGATACCTATTAAAGATTTTTTCGGATTTTTCTAACGCTTAACTTTTTCGGAGGCATCTATGCTCGTTGAAACGGAAAACCAGATTTCAGTCGCACCACCATCACAACCAACTATGACGGTCAAAGACTCTTCCATCGCACCAGTGCCGAAGAAAAAATCACGGCGCAATCTTTACATCATCGTGGGCATTGCGACGGTGATCATCATCGGCGTGATTGTATTTTTGGCCGGGCGCGGCAACAAGGAAAAGCCCGTGATGGTTACCACCGAGAAAGCATTCACCAAAACGATCACACAGATTGTTTCGGCCACCGGAAAAATTCAGCCGGAAGTCGAAGTCAAAATCTCGCCCGACGTGTCGGGTGAAATCATCGAGCTGCCGGTCAAAGAAGGCATGGCGGTCAAGAAGGGCGATTTGCTGGTGAAGATCAAACCGGATTTTTACAAGACGCAAGTCGAGCAGCAAGCGGCGGCCCTGTCCGGTTCGCGCTCGCTCAGCCTGCAATCCAAAGCTCAAGTGCTCAAGGCCGAACAGGAAGTGAAACGCGCCGAAGAACTTTTCAAACAGAAGTTGCTTTCGGAATCCGATTACCAAACCGCGAAGACAACGTACGAATCCGCCAAAGCGACGTTTGAATCGTCGGGCTTCGACATTCAGCGCGCAGCAAGTTCATTGCGGCAATCTCAAACCCAACTTTCACAGACGACCGTCTTTGCGCCGATGAGCGGCACGATCAGTTTGCTCAACAGCGAATTGGGCGAGCGCGTCGTCGGGACGAGTCAGATGGCGGGCACGGAAATGTTGCGCGTGGCTGATCTCGGCAGCATGGAAGTGCGGGTCAATGTGAATGAGAATGATGTCGTCAATGTGAAAGTCGGTGACACGGCGCGGATCGGGATCGATGCGTATCCGAACCGTAAGTTCACCGGCGTCGTCGGTCAGATTGCCAATACGGCTAAGACGACCGGCCTCGGTACGCAGGAAGAGGTTACAAACTTCGAGGTCAAAATTCGCGTGCTCGATAAAGGTCTTGCGTTGCGTCCGGGCATGAGCGCGACGGCGGATATTGAGACCTACACGGTCAAGAATGCGATCAGCGTGCCGATTCAAAGTGTAACCGTGCGTAGCACCGAAGGGATGTCAACGGAGGCGATGTCGCAGCAACGTGAAATGGAAGCGGCGAAGAACGCGAGCGGCACAAATGACGCCGACGTCTCCAACGAAAAGAAACAGCGCGATGCTGAAAAAGCCGAACGCGCCAAACTCGTCCGCGTGGTTTTTATCAAGAACGGCGATGCGGTGAAGATGCAAAAAGTCGAAACCGGCATCGCGGATAACACGCACATTGAAATTAAGAGCGGCCTCAAAGCGGGCGATGAAGTCGTCAGCGGCAGCTACCGCGCGATCAGCCGCGATCTCAAAGACGGTGCGAAGGTGATGCCCGAACCGCAAGCCAAAGACGCCCCGAAAAAATAATTTTATTGTGGGGTT
>JACMJS010000050.1 GCA_014380515.1 Chlorobiales bacterium | reverse complement strand
GGCATCCGTGCCGATTACACCGAGCGCGCCGATTTCGCGCTCAACATCCAAGACGTGCAAGCGACCGTAGTGGTTGTAACCGCCGAACGTCCGATTGTAATCAAAGACCAAACCTCGAGCGTCGCGGTCGTTACGGCGGATGAAATCCGCGCGTTGCCCGTCGAAAATTTTGATCAGGTCGTTCAGATTCAAGCCGGCGTTGTCGGCGGAAGGTTTCGGGGCGGACGGGCGAATGAAGTCGCTTATCTCGTCGATGGCATTTCGGTGCAAGATGTGTTCGACGGCAGTAAAGGCGGCGCGAACACCGTTGAACCCGCACAGATACAGGAGTTACAGGTCATCACCGGCGCCTTCAACGCCGAATACGGACAAGCCTTGTCGGGCGTCGTCAACATTGTAACCAAAGACGGCGGCGAGCAATTTTCCGGCAACCTTCAAATCTACAGCGGCGATTATCTGACGACGCGCACCGCGCTCTATCCCGACATCGCTTCGCTCACGCCGTTCGCGGGTCCCAACCTTCAAGGATATTTGAGCGGCCCGATCCTGAGCGACATGTTGACATTTTACGTCTCAGGCCGCGCGTTCTACAACGAAGGCTACCTTTACGGCATTCGTCAATACAATACCGGCGACGCGCTCAATGGCAGCAATGCCGCCAACCCATACGCGGCTTTGGAAACACCGCTGCCCGCTATTCAAGGCCGCTTCGCTACCGGCGATCAAGGCTTCGGCACTTTCACGGCCAGAGACGCTGCGGGCAACAGCATTCCCATTTCACTCGGCACGGACGGACGCGCCATCATCGACCGGCAAGCGGGCACGAATGTTTATGTGCCTTACGATGTCTCGCAAGCCCAATACACCAGCGTCTTCGGCGACTACAGCAATCTCGGCACCGGCGACGGCAAACCTGTACCGCTCAATCCATTCACGCGCTACTCCGCGCAAGGCAAACTTTCGTTCAGACCCGGCGACCGCTTGCGGATGACGGCCAACGTGCTTTTCGAATACGAACAATCGCGCGGCTACGACCACGGTTACAGCCGCAATCCCGACGGCCAAACCTACGCCTACCGCAACGGCCTGACCGCCTACCTCACCGGCAACTATACGCTCAGCAACACGACCTTTCTCACCGCCGCCGCCACCCTGTTTCAAAACCGGTTTCAATCTTATCTCTACGATGACCCGCTCGACCCGCGCTACCAATTTCGAACCGACGGCATCGGCGACGGCAATTTCTTCCTTGCCGGTGGTACGAAGAACGACCGCTACGACCGGCAAACCCGCACGCTCTCGCTCAAGGCCGACATCACCTCGCAACTTGATAGAGTTAATCTGGTCAAGCTCGGCGCCGAAGTCAAGCAGCACCGGCTGAACTACGAAACCATTGCGCTGCGCGAACAGGCGAACGTCTTTCCGTATCAACCCGAAGTGCCAAGTGCCGATGAGTTCGGACGCGATGTTTATGCCCGCGAACCGACGGAGTTCTCGGCGTATGCACAGGATAAACTTGAGTTCGGTTCGTTCATCATCAACATCGGTTTGCGCTTCGATTACTTCAATCCGCAAACCAGCAAGCCGCGCTACGAACCTGACCCAAGTCCGTTCCTTCCGATTTTAGACGATGCCGAATATGCCCGCCGCACCGGTATCGAATCCGAGTTGGTGAATGGCGTGTTGCCCGAGGGTGCGCGCTTCGTTGCGGTGTCGCCTAAGTATGCGTTCAGTCCGCGGCTTGGCGTCTCGTTTCCGATTAGCGACCGCAGCGTCGTGCATTTTTCGTTCGGACAATTTTTTCAGATGCCGTCGTTCGAACTCCTTTATGCCAACGCGCTCTACAAATATGCCGAAGCCGATCAAAGCACTTTCGTCGCCGCACAGTTCGGCAATCCCGACATGCGTCCGCAGAAAACCACGAGCACCGAGATCGGCATCCAGCAACAATTGGGCAACGACTTCGGCATTGATCTGACGCTCTACGCCCGCGACATCCGCGACCTCGCCAGTTCCGCCCGTCAAATTCGGTTCGTTTCCACCGGCAACTATCTCATTTATGACAACGCCGACTATGCCATCGTGCGCGGCTTTATTCTTTCCGCCGATAAGCGGCTCTCGCAAAATTTCCGTTTCTCAGTTGACTACACCTTTCAAGTGGCGGAAGGCAACGCGTCCGATCCCGGCGCAGCCGCACAGGCGTTGCGCGCAAACCAACAACCCGAAACCCGCATCCTGCCGCTCGATTGGGATCAACGCCACACGCTCAACGGATCGCTGAACTTTGAATCGTCGGGCTTGAACATCGGCATGATTGGCCGCTACGGTTCCGGATTTCCTTATACACCGGTGGTAATTGATGGTCAAGAAGTAACGAGTACCGTGCTGACGAACGCGCTCCTCAAGCCGCCTTCCGTAACGGTTGATTTGCGGGCGACCTATCAGTTTCGGCTCGGCACCGCGGGCATCGCGCTGTTCGGACAAGTGTTTAATCTTTTCGATGCGCCCAACGAGAACAATGTCTACGGCACAACCGGACGGGCAGGCTATACGGTGCTCTCGGCAGTACAGCAGCAGTCGCGGCAAACGCTCAACACGCGCAGTGATTTTTTCCGCCGTCCCGATTTTTATGCCGAACCGCGCCGCATCAGTTTCGGCACCACGATTACGTTTTAACTTTTCAACAGATGCAGCGCGTCTTCTTTTGTCCTTCTTATTTAACACTTCTCATTCAACAGGCTTCTGGCGAAACATCTTTGTTGTGTCATTCCCGCTACGTCGGGAATCTGTTTTCAAATATGACAAGAAGGATTCCGGACAAGCCGGAATGACAGATGCAAGAAGTCTAACAATTTTCAAATGCCAATGAATTTTCCGTCTTCTTCATTACAACCGCTATGGCGCCCGTCGCGCCGCATTTTTTCGTTGCTGTTGCTCCTGCCTGTGATGATTCCGGTGATGGCTGTTGCCCCGCTGCTCTTTGCGCCGAACCTCGCCGCGCAAGGCCTGACGGTTCCGAAGTCGCAGCGCTACGGCACGGCATTCATCCGCGACAATTTGCACAACGGCAACAAAGTCAAAGTCGTCTACCGCAACAGCGGACGCGCGGGCGGGGCGTGGCCGATTGAGCAAAACAGTTACTTGGCCAACATCAATCTTTTCGTCGCCATCGAGAACGTGTTCATCGACACCGTGCAAGTCAGCAGCGCCGCCGCGACGCAAGGCACACGTATCCGCGACGGCAGGACCGTAACCGTCAATCCCGCGAAAGTCATCGGCAATATTACTTTCAACGGCAGCGCAGCCGTCATCACCGCCGATACATCGATCTATGTAACCAGCCACGAGAACGTGCGCGGACGCGGCTCGAAAGGTCCGCAAAACAACACCGGCGAATTCTGGGGCATCACGCCCTACGACGGTTTTCTGAACCCGCGCCAGAATCTTTCCGCCATGAGCCATCAGCCCAACACGTGGCCCGACTTCTGGCCGGATAAATTGGGCGACCCGCTCTATCTCGATCCCGCCACCGGCAGAGCCAAATGGAACGGCTACTTCGGCGCGAGCGTCTTCAACGCCGATCAAGAAAGCTATCACGTTCTCACCGACGGCGTTGATAAAGAATGGTTCACGAACTACAACGTTCAACCCGATCCCGAAAACCCCACGCGCTACGGCGCGGGACTTGACATCAGCGCGCGCGGACTTCAATGGGCAAACTTTCTCGCGCAAGACGTGCTCTTCCTGCTCTATGAAGTCAAAAACAATTCCGTGCGCGATTACCGCAAGGTGCTCTTCGGATCGATTGCAGGCACGAACATCAGCGGCAGCGGCGGCAACAACACGCAAGGCTACTCGCTCTTCGATCAAAGCTCCGGCACGACTTATACTTTCCTCTTGCCCGGCCAAGTGCCGAGCGGCAACTTCAACGGCGCACCGGGCTACGCCGGTTTAGCCTTCCTCGAAAGTCCGGGCAACCCGTACGACGGCATCGATAACGACGACGACTATACCCGAACCGCGCTCGCCACCGAAACGCCCGCGCAGTTTTCGAAAGCCGGTATCGGCAGTGCGGGCAGCGATCTCAACTACGATTATGACCCCGCCTCGCGCACGCTCAATCCTGAAACACAGCGCGATCAATATTTCTTTCGCCGCACCTTGAAAGCGGGTGATCCGATCATCCTCATCGACACCGTTCAAAAATTTATTCCGCGCTACAGCCGCAGCAGTACTTACTACAACCGCCGGTTCATCACCGTGCCGAACCAAGACACGACGGTCGTCTCGCTCGGCAGGCCGTTCGTCATCGGGGCGAACACGGTGCTGACGGAAGTGTCGAACAATCTGATCGATGATAATCTCAACGGCATCATCGATGAAGATTATGATTTGCATGTCAACCGGACGCAAAGCAAAACCGACCCGCGCCGTCCGAACGATCCGCCCGAACTCATCTCGCGCCCGTCGCTGCACTATGTCAACTACATCGCGTTGGCGCAATCGGGTGCCGACCTCAACAACCCGTTGCGTTATCCGATGATCGATGAGCGACGCGACGACGGCCTTGATAACAACGGCAACAACGACCCGACCGATGATCTTGCCATCGATGCCGTCGATGTGTTGGAGTCCGATCAAATCGGCCTGACGAGTTTTGCGCTCAAGAACGACAACCAGTTTCAAGTCAGTGCCAACCCCGCCGACCGCGAACAACTTTACAGCGACACCAAGCCGGGCACATTTATTTTCTCGCTGCCCGCCGCCCAAAGCGGCACCGACGATTATGCTTACGGCACCGGCTACTTCCCACTCGCCGCAGGCCAGACCGAACGCTTCTCGCTCGCCGTCGTCTTCGGGCAAACCGCGCAGGAAGTTTTGGACAACAAAAGTGTTGCACAGGATATTTACGATGCGAACTATACCTTCGCCCGCCCGCCGACAACGCCCACGCTGCAAGCCGTGCCCGACAACGGCAAGATTACCCTGTATTGGGACGCCGTTGCCGAAGATTACCGCGACGATTTTCTGCGGCGCAGGCTCAAACTTCCCTCCACCACCACCGACCCGCGCGTCAAGAATTTCGAAGGCTACAAAATCTACCGCTCCAGCGACAACAATTTTCTTGATGCCTTCACCGTAACCGGCTCGCAAGGCCAACCGGCACAGCAACTCAAAGCCATCGCCCAGTTCGATTTGATCGATAGCGACAGCGGCAACTTCATCATCACCAATAAAAAATTAGCCAACGACGTCAACGGCATTCTTTATTATCTCGGCGGCAACACCGGCTTGGTTCATACTTACAACGATTCGGGATTGGTGAACGGCAAGACGTATTTCTACGGCGTCGTGGCCTACACGCGCGGCAGTGATTCGCTCGGGTTTTATCCGTCGGAAAATTCCGTCAGCGCGAGGCCGACGCCCGAAGGCGTTTATATCCTCAGCTCGAACGTCGTCGTCGCCAAGCCCAACGCCAAAGTCGCCGGTTACACCGATCCGAACAGCGGCGGCAAAGTGCTCGCACCGTTGGCCAACCGGTACGGCGGCATAGTACCCGTCGGACGCGGCACCGCGCGGTTTATCGCGCTCGATCCAAAAATACTGGCGAACAAAACGTATCAAGTCGACTTTACCGATACATCGACCGATACACTCGATAACGACGGTGATTCACTTCGGGACGCAGCGGACGTGAGCGAGCGCCTTGAGCGCACTTCGGCTTACCGCGTCATTGATGTTACCAATCCTGCGCAGCCCGATACGGTGGTAAAGCGCAACCGTCGCCCGCTCGATCAAGCCGCGTCTTATACGACTATCGGTGGCAAGCCGACCTACACCGGCGATGACGATATTTTCGGCGGCGTGTATTTGCAGTTCGACAACGAACTCACCGTGCAATACAATGCCGCAACTTCCGTCTGGACGCGGGCTAGCGGGCAGGAAGTGATTAACGCTTACTTGCCGCCCGTCGTCAAGCCGTTGGTGTTCAGCCAGTCCGACGTGTCGAATGTCGGCGGCGGCGTGTATGTCCCGCTCGCGCATCCCGACGATTACGAGATCGAACTCATCACCGGCACGGAGCAAAGTGCGGCGGTGAAAATCAAACGTACCAGCGGCTCTACTTTTACTTACCCGAGCCGCACGGTCAATTTTCGAATCAAGAATATCACGACGGGTGAACCGGTGCGGTTCTTCGTCGGGCAAAACGGTACGGGACAAACGAACGGCTTGCTCGATACGAACAATGTTTACATCGGCCTGTGTGAATCGCTGACGCCGCCGCCGGACGGTACCGACACGCTGTTCACTTACAGCATCACGTTTCAGAAGAACAGCGCATTGCCCAAAGTGCGTCCGGTGGCGGGTGATAAATTCACCGCGCGAACCTCGAAGCCGTTTCGTACGGGCGACAAACTGACGTTCAGCACCGCGCCCGTCTTTGCCGATAACGCGCTTGCAAACAGTCAACTCTCGCGGGTGAAAGTGGTGCCGAATCCGTACATCGCCAAAAGTGTTTTTGAACAAGCCTTGCCGCCCGGACAGACGCTGGGCCGCGGCGAGCGGATCATCAACTTTACGCACGTGCCGCGCGGCGCAACGATCCGCATTTATACCACGCGCGGACGTTTGCTACAGTCGCTTGTTCAT
>JACMJS010000377.1 GCA_014380515.1 Chlorobiales bacterium | reverse complement strand
ATTTTTGGGGGCTTACTCCAGCGAACCCGTCGGCGATTATTTCGCGGGGCCGAACCATACGCTGCCGACGAGTTCAACCGCGCATTTCTTTTCGGCTCTGTCGGTGAAGGATTTTTTGAAACGCACCTCGATTATTTCCTACACCAAAAAGCGGTTGGAGAAAACCGGCGAACGCATCGCGCAGTTTGCCGATGCGGAAGGCTTAGACGCTCACGCTCAAGCCGTCCGCGCCCGCCTGAAAAAATATTGATTGAAATAATCTTTGTGGTCAATCTCTTCGCATGTTATTCCCGCCCGCGAGCGGGAATTAAACACAGATTTTGTAGGGGCAACCACAAGGGTTACCCCTACGAAGAAATTCCAAATTCTTAATCACCGCCGTAGAAGAGAACTCATAAGTCAAGATGCCCGCGTTAAGCCAGAGGCTTACAGGCCCGCGGGAATGACAAGGAAAGGTAGGAATGACAGAGAAGCGTAAGCATACAGTGAAGTAAAAAAAATATGTCCAAGAAAAAATTTCGTTTTGATGAGCGCGTGCTGGAGCATATCAAGCCGACTGTGAGGGCGATGCAGCCCTACACGGTAGCGGGCGGACAGTTTGCCGCCATCAAACTCAACCAGAACGAAAACCCGTTCGACTTCCCCGCGAATCTCAAGCTCGAGATTTTAAATCAGTTCTACAGCGAAAACTGGAACCGTTATCCCGACGTGTTTCCGAACCTTGCGACGGAAAAGATCGCCGCATTTCTCGGCGTACCGGCGGAAGCGGTGATCGTCGGCAACGGATCGAACGAACTGATCTACACGATTTTCTTTGCCACTCTTTCGCGGGGCAGCCGGGTGCTGATCCCTTCGCCGACGTTTTTGTACTACGAAAAAGTGGCCGACATCATGGAAGCCGAAGTGATCAAAGTTGCAATGACCGCATCGTTGACGTTTGACGTCGCGGCGATTCTTGAAGAAGCCTTGCGCTCGCAACCCCGCATTCTCGTGCTCTCGACGCCGAACAATCCGACGAGCAAATCAATGACCTTCGCAGAGATTGAAGAGATTGCAAGTCAAGTGAAATCGCTGGTGGTGGTCGATGAAGCCTACATAGAGTTCTCGCGCGAGCGGTCGGCGTTGGAATTGATTTATGAACATCCGAACGTGATCATCTTGCGGACGCTCTCGAAAGCGTTTTCGCTGGCGGGCGTGCGGCTCGGATATTTGGTTGCGAATCCAACGCTGGCGGCGGAGTTGTTAAAACCCAAAATTCCCTTTGCAACGAACCGGCTGGCGGAATTGGTGGCGGTGAAAATTTTGGAGAACTATGAACTGGTGGAGCAGTCGGTGAAAATCATTCTGGCCGAGCGCGATCGCGTGTTCGCCGCGTTGCAAGCGATGCCGAATCTGAACGTGCATGAAAGCGATACGAATTTTTTTATCGTTGAAGTGGCCTCGCCGGGCGACGTTTTTGAATCGCTCAAAGCCAAAAATATTTTGGTGCGGAACGTGTCGTCTTATCCGATGATGGAAAAATGTTTGCGGATTGGCGTCGGCACGGCGGCGGAAAATGATGCTTTGTTGACCGCGCTCAAAGAGAGGTTATCGTAGGGGCGACTCTCGCGGTTGCCTTGAAAAGATGGGCGACCACCAGGATCGCCCCTACAACACAATCGGTAAGAAATGGCGTTGCGAAAACTGAAGCACGAAGAAATTCCGCGGCGCAGTGCGGAAGCGGTGCGGGAAGGCGCGAAGCATCCGGTTTATGTGCTGCTGCAAAACATTCGTTCGATGTGGAATGTCGGCGCGATCTTTCGGACGTCGGATGCGGTGCTCGTCGAAAAAATCATCATCACCGGCTATACCGCCGTGCCGCCGCGCAAGGAAATCGACAAGACCGCGCTCGGCGCAACCGAGACGGTGTGCTGGGAATACATCGCCGATCCCATCGAGGCGATTCGGCAATTGAAATCGCAGGGCGTCAAAATCTGCGCGCTGGAAATCTGTGAAGGCAGCCGTCCGCACACTGCCGTAACCGCTGAAGCGTTTCCGATATGTTTGGTTGTGGGCAATGAAGTCGGCGGCATTGATGATGAAGTGCTCGCGCACTGCGATTTTGCCATCGAGATTCCGCAGTACGGCGCCAAGCAATCGCTCAATGTGGCCGTCAGCTACGCGGTTGCGGTCTATGAACTCGTGGGGCGATGGCGACTCCATGTAGAGCGGGGCGAAACGGGCGTTACACAAACTTAATTTGACGGGCGCAGCGGGATGCGGTATGTTTGCGGGCTTCAGAACCGTTTCAAACGTACATCATACCAAATCAATGCGACACAGTTACCGTTCAGTCATTGCACTGCCGATACTTTTCATCGGGCTTTTTATTACTGCACACACTTCGCTGGCTCAAAACGTCAATCCCGCACCCGTTGTCATCAACCAAGTGCAAGTACAGGGCACGGGTTCGGGCGGAACGAACGCCGAGTTCATCGAACTCTACAACCGCAGCGCATCGCCATATACTTTCACCGACGCAGATACGCTCAGTTACCGCTCTGCGGCCAACGGCGGCAGCGGTTTCCCGAATAACAATATCGCGCTCGGCGGCATCACGATTCCCGCGGGTGAATTTTATCTGCTCTCCAACGCCCAATACAACGACCTCGCGGCCAACACCGTCAAGGCTGATCGCATTTTTCCGGGTACGGGCACACTGAGCAACACCGCCGGTCAACTGCTGATTCGCATCGCCAACACCACCATTCTCGACGGCGCGGCATGGGGCACGATTACGGTTTCGGGCACTGGCGAAACCGGCAGCGCGGCCACGCCTGCGGCCAATCAAAGCATCAAGCGCACGCCCGACGGTCAGGACACGGGCAACAACGAGGCGGATTTCGTCGTCGGAGCATCGGCGCCGCGTAAGGCGATTGTCGTCTCGAACCCGAACGTCATTGTCTCTATCGCCGCCGCACGGGCATCGGCACTGGGGCAGAAAGTTTCCGTCATCGGCATCATCACCGCAACCGAGTTCGGCGATGCGATCATCATTCAGGATTCATCGGCGGGCATCACGGTTTATTCACCGGCGGTCGCAGCGGCGGGTGTGTTGAAAGGCGATTCGCTCAAAGTTACCGGCACGCTCAAAAACTTTAACACACTGTTGGAACTTGATCCGGTCGATTCCTTCCGCGTCGTCAATTCGGGCAACACGCTGCCGCAGCCGATTGACCTGACCGTTTCGCAGATTGCCGAAAAGTATGAATCGATGCTCGTGCGTGTGAAGAGCGCGTTCATCACCGGCTCCGGCAACTTTGCCGCAAGCACCAACTATCCCTTCACCGACGGCACCGGCACGACGACGCTCCGCACCGCGTCATCATTGCTCGCGGGCACGCTCATTCCGACGGGACAGGTCGATATTGCGGGTATCTTAAGTTCATTCACGAGCGGCTACCAATTGCAACCGCGCACGACCGCCGATCTCGTGCAACCGCCCGGCCCGACCTTCACGTCGTTCCCCGTCGAGACCGATGCGGCGACCAACTCGATTACTTTTACATGGACGACCGCGAACGCGGGCAGTTCCGTCATCAAATACGGCCTCACCAAAAATTACGAACTGGGCGCAACGGGAGATTCGGCGCGCGTAACCGCGCACACGGTTACCCTGACGGGCTTGACGCCGACGACGATTTACAACATTCAGGCGCAATCGAGCGACGACCTCGGAAACCTGAGTCAATCGCAAAACTTGGTTACGATCACGCGCTCGGCACTCTCGACGGATTCAATCAACGTGTATTTCACGAAGTCGGTTGATACGACGGTCGTGCCTGCGGCGGCGGAAAAGGCGCGGGGCAATTTTGATGCGCAGGGAAAGCTGGTGAGCCGGATCAATGCCGCGCAGTTTTCGATTGATGCGTCGCTCTATTCGCTCAACTTGCAGCCGGTGATTGACGCGCTCAACGCCGCCTTCACGCGCGGGGTGAAAGTGCGCCTCGTCCGCGACGGCGACAACAGCACCGGCACGCCGGGCTTCAGCAGTTTGAACGCAGGCATCAGCGTGAGTTCCTACGCCAACAGTTCAATTGATACGCACAATAAATTTTTCATCTTCGATGCGCGGAACACATCATTGGAGACCGACGATTGGGTCTGGACGGGCAGCCTGAACATCACCGATTCCAACGGCGGCACTGCGGGCGATCAAAACGTGATCGAGATTCAAAATGCGTCGCTGGCGAAAGTGTATCAAACCGAGTTCGAGGAAATGTTCGGCAGCACGGGCGATGTAGCCAATTCTGCGAACGCCAAGTTCAGTACGGCCAAGTCGGACAACACGCCGCACCGCGTCTTTACCAATGCGGGGTTGATCGAAAGTTATTTCGCGCCTTCGGACGGCACGACGGGGAAAATCATCGATGCGGTGGGCACGGCGAGCAGCTCAATTTATTTCGCCTTGCTCAACTTTACGCGCGATGAAATTTCGGCGGTGGTGATTGCGCAGAAGAATGCGGGCGTCGTGGTGCGCGGGGTGATCGAAGATGAAACCGTAACCGGCTCAGATTTTACGACGATGGTTTCGGCGGGCGTGGATGTACGGGCGGCGGCCGGTACGTACGTGCATCATAAGTTTGCGATCATGGATGCGGGCGTGGATGCCTCCGATCCGCAGGTGCTGACCGGTTCGCAGAACTGGAGTTCAAGTTCGACGACGATGGACGATGAGAACATGATCATCGTGCACAACGCCCGCGTGGCCTCGCTCTATCTGCAAGGATTCTCGGCGCGGTACAAGGAATCGGGCGGCACGGGCACGCTCGCTGCGCCGAAAGAAAACGCAACGACCCCAAGCGCGTTTGCCTTGCAACAGAACTATCCGAACCCGTTCAATCCGGCGACGGTGGTGAGTTATCAGTTGCCCGCCGCAAGCGACGTTCGCTTGAAAGTGTATGATGTGTTGGGCAGGGAAGTGGCAACGCTCGTCAATGCGAAACAGACGGCGGGCACTTACAAGGTGAGTTTTAATGCCACGAGGCTTTCGAGCGGTGTGTATTTTTATAGATTGACTGCCGGAAGTAGCGACGGGCGGAGCGGAAGTTTCGTGCAGACGAAAAAAATGCTGCTGGTCAAATAAGTTGTAACAGCATCAATGAAAAGGGCGAAGGAAACTTCGCCTTTTTTTACCTCTCATCACGAACCGGTGCGCACCAACATCCGAAAGGGTTGTTGTTTTATATTTGCCGCACCCGAAATCACATTTACCCATCACACCCGCGATACGATTTACGATACACTTTGCCCGACATTTGTATTTTAACATGTCCATCTTTTTTGGCTTTCACAACGCTTAACAAAACTATCAAATCATGCAAAAACTTTGCTCATCGAAGAGGCCAGTCGCGCGGGTAGTGCTGGCGACTTTATTCTTGACGGTAATGACGCTCGCCGCACACGCTCAGGTGAATGTGCCCGATGCCAACTTCCGCGCCAAACTTTCCGCCGATTACGGCATTACGTTCGATGCGGGCAATAACATTAGCAATCCTAGCACCGCCGCCGCCATCACATTGTTAGAGTTAGACGGTGCCTCAATCACCGACCTCACCGGCATTGAAGCCTTCACCGGATTAGATACTTTGGATTGCCGCGACAGTCAACTGACCACGTTAGACGTCTCGATGAACACCGCCTTGACATACTTGAATTGCCACAATAACAACTTGACAAGTTTGAATCTTCCGGCAAGCATGGCTTTGACGGATTTGCGTTGCAACGAAAACAACCTGACGAGTTTAGACCTCTCGAAGAACCCGGCGTTGGCGACCTTGGATTGCGACGACAATGAACTGACCACGCTGGACATCTCGAAGAACACCGCTCTGACGAAGATTGACATTACCTACAACCCGCTGCTGACAACCGTCTTCGTCTGGACGCTACCGTTCCCGCCCGCGAGCGTAATTGTATTTAATGATTTTGGTACTGCGCCCGCCGTCTATGTGCTGCCGCCGGTGAATGTGCCAGATGCCAACTTTCGCGCCAAACTAGCCTCCACTTATTCCATCACGTTCGATGCAGGCAACAACATTACCAACCTCGCCGTCGCTGCGGCGATCACATCTATGGATGTGAACAGCCTAGGGATCAGCAACCTCACCGGCATTGAAGCCTTTACCGGATTGGACCTCTTGAACTGCCGTAGCAATCAACTGACCAGTTTGAACACCTCGGCCAACACCGCATTGACCACCTTGAACTGTAGTAACAATCAACTGACAAGTTTAAATGTCTCAACGAATACCACTTTGGAAATTTTTGATTGCAGCAACAACCAACTGACAAGTTTGAACATCGGGGCTAACACCGCTTTGACGGAATTGTATTGTTACACCAATAACCTGACGAGTTTGGACGTCTCGCAGAACACCGCATTGACAGGCGTGTTGTGCGATAACAACCAACTGACGAGTTTGGACGTCTCGCAAAACACGGCCTTGACACAATTGTCTTGCGTCAACAACCAATTGACGAGTTTGAACTTCTCGGCGAACCCGGCTTTGATTGACGTGTATTGCAACGCCAATCAACTCACTGCTTTGAATGTTTCTGGGAACACGGCTTTGGAACGGTTGTATTGCAGCAACAACCAACTGGGCGCTTTGAATGTATCCGCGAACACTTCCCTGACGGAACTGAACATCGGCGGCAATCCATCATTGGATACGGTCGTTGTGTGGGT
>JACMJS010000376.1 GCA_014380515.1 Chlorobiales bacterium | reverse complement strand
ACCACGAACGGCACTGCGGCAAGTGCGAGATGAATGGCGATACTTTTTCCTTTCAACGCGCCCGCGCGGACGCCGGTTGCGAGCAACCACAGTGCGAGTAAGCCGGTGAAGAAACCGATATAGAGCGTCGGCTGCGGATGTCCCGAAAATAAAATCAGGGCGAACAGCAGTCCGGCATAGATGGCATCCTTCCAACTTTTTTCCGTCAGCGATTTATGCACGAAGAAGACGATGAGCGGAAACCACGCCAGATCATAGAGAACCGTTTGGATGATGATGCGGCAAACGAGCAGCGATGAAAATCCATATGAAAGTGCGGCGATGATCGATGCAATACTTGAAAGTTTTAAATGTCTGCACAGCAAAAGCATCGCAACTTGTGCAACCACAAAGTGCAGCATGATGACCAGTTCCAAACCGGCAACGGCCTGTGCGGCGGTGCTGACCGTGAAAGCGAGTGCAAGATTGAACGGGTAAAAATATCCGGTGTTGATGTCGGCCATGTAGGGCATTCCGCCGAAGGTGTAAGGATTCCAAAACGGAATGCCGTCGCCGCCCGCGCGGTGCTGAACGGCAAACATCAATTTTGGAAAATGCAGTTCGTTGAAATCGGACATGAAACTCGCCCAGAAATGCATCCCGCCGAAAAGTTGAGCGCGAAAAAAAATCACCGTCGCAACCGCAAAGATCAGCAAAGACGCCCAGATCGGGAGTTCGACGACTGACGTTTCTTTCACCGCATTCCGGCGCGAAGCGGCGGCGGGCTTTGGTATGCGAACCGCTTTGGGTGATGCGGATTTCGCGGACGAAGATTTCGATGCGGATTTCTCTTTCATGTTTTGAGCCGGAACCGTTCGGAAAGGCCGTGAAGTTACGCAACTTTTACGTCTCTGTAATGCGAGCACTCAGAACGAAAAAGAATGCGATGCGTTTGGTTCAAAATTTTCCAAACGATTTTCCAATCCGTCAGTTCAGAATTTCCCAACTGAATCCGATGCGGATGAAACGCGGCGTGAGCGGATAAAGCGACGTCTTGATAATGGTGGCATCCAAAATATTTTCCCATGTCAGAAAAATGACCGCGCTGCCCAAACGTCCCCACGCCTGAAAATCCAACCGCGCCGACGCAGGCAGAACGCCGTATTGTAGATTGTTGTCCCGAATTCCGCCGTCCTGTTCAATCACATTGAAATACGTCAGGTTTTGATCTTCGCGGCGGCGAAGTGCCGCCGAGTACGCGCTATAAAAATAGCCGATCACGCCCGCTTTGAATTCCAACTTATCGCCGAAGAGCCGTTCGCGGTAGAAGAGACTGATGCTGCCATGCACCTTCGGCAAATAGAACACGCCGCTGCTGCGTGCATCCGATGAATCCGAACCCAATTGCAGGCCGGTACTGAATGCGGCATCTGGATTTTTCAGAAGTGAATAATCGATCACGAACGTACCGGCAAGCGCGGCTTCCAACTGCCACACGCGGGCACGGAGCGCAAGGCCAAGTGCGGTATAGTTCAAACGGTCGTTCGTCAAAGATTCAAACCGCGCGTTGCCCAGAAAGGTGGTATCCGCTGCGGGCGTCGTAATCACGGCGACGGGCGCGAGCACCGCTTGCGAGACGAACGACGCCCGCGCGTCAAAAAATTTTCCGAGCACCAGTTCTCCGCCCAGTTCCAATTTGTTAATGGTTTCCGGTTGCCACGAATGCGAACCGGTAAGTTTTTCCACGCTCAAAAAAACTTCCTGCAGCGACGGCGTGCGGCGCGTGTTCGAAAAGTTCAGAAAGGCTTTGACGCGGCTGCTATCGGCGGCGAACGGGATCGGAAAATTCACTTCGCCGCCCGCGCCGCCGTACGGATACGCGGCAACGGCGTCTTCGCCCTGCGTGCCGGAGATGACTTTCGTCGTCAAACCTGCCGCCGCCGCAACTTCCAGTGCTTGACCGAACAGCAATTTTTCAAACCGGAATTTGATGCCGCCGTTTAAGTCGAGCGTGTTTGTCAAAGGCAAAATATTTTCGCCGCTTTGATTGGCAAGCGTGTTCTGCTGTTCGATCCGGTCGAGCGTGTAAGCCGCGCGAAGTCCCAGCGAAAAGAAATCGAGGTTCAGGGCTTGCGACGCGCCCGCCGCCAGCCGCAAGGATTGTTCGATATTCAATGCGACGACGGAATCGTTCAGCGGTGATTGATACTCGTTGTAAAAATTTCCGGCGTAGACCCACGCTTTAAAAAGATTCGAGGAATCAATCTGTTCGATGAACGGCAGCGCGGTTTCAAGATCAAGTTTGAAAACGTTCGTCAGAGTGGTGCGGCGCACTTGTTCATTGACCACCGTTGCCGCAAGTTCATTGAAGAGATCAAAACTAAATGTCGAATCTCTTCGCAACGTCGCGCGGTAGTCGACGCCGCCGAACGGTTGCGACTTCAGCGCATTGTAGGTTTCGGAAACCGTGAGATAAGATTTGCGTCCGAACTGGTAGCGAAACCGGACGCGAATTTTATCACCCTGATACGACGACGCATTGCGTCCGCCGAATGCGAATGCGGTACCGGTGCTGACGCTGTTTTGATACGCACCGTCGTTGGATTCGCGGGCGTAGCCACCGTAAAAATTCAACCGCTCGGAAATGTTGAGCGAAAACGTGCCGTCGGTTTTCAGCGAGCCGCTCCGGTATTGCCAGTAGTGCAGTTTCGTGTAGCCTTTCGCCGCCACAAAATTCTCCGTGCGCGATTCAATGACGTTCGGTGATGAACTGTAAAGATGCGACGTATATCCGCTATAGAAACTTAGCTCTGAAAATGATTCGCTGGAGAGTTGCTGGTAGATGGCCGTCATTGTGATCGGGTCGCTGAGGAGCGCGTCGTCAAGCAGCACGGTTTGATAGCGTGCCCCAAGCCCCATCACAAGCAGGTCGTTCGTTTGACCGAACTCCGATTTATCGCGCAGGTAAAACTGCGGCACTTCGGCGAAGTAATCTTCGATGCGCGGGTGAAAGAGAAAATCGCGCGTGGTGTTGGTGATGCGCGCGGGCGATGAAAAAAAACTGACGGACGGCGAGAGAAATTTGTAGAACTTTGAAAGCGTGTCGGGCGCGGTGGCTGGCTGCGGTGCGAGCAGCGAGAGTGAATCCGTGCCAATGATTTGAAACGGCTGCGCGGTTCTGCCGAGCGAATCGGTGGATGCTTTTGAGCTATCGGGGCGGGGCGAGGTTTTTCGGACGGAATCCGCGGGCGATGTGAGTGGCGGTTTAAAATTTTCGGGACGCGGAATCGTCTGTGCACTTGCGAAGGGAAGCAACGCGGAAATACCCAATAGATTCAAGGCAACAGCAGCAAGCAAAATGAAGATTGGTATTGCGGCGGATTTTCTGTTCATTAGACTTTTCGGGTTCGCCTCATTCTTCCTCGCTTTGTAATCCGTAACAACGGCTGCAATCACGCTCAAATGAGAAGCGATAATATACGAAGTTGACACTTCGGCAGGCCGTGTTGCCAACGTCCTCATCCTTACGGACACTCCCTCATCCGAAACTTTCAGCCGGAGGCTGATGTGGTCAGTTTCGGTAAGCTCAATGGAGGGGGCGAGGGGTAGTTAGACGGAATATGCAACTGAGATAGCGGAACTAAACGGCGACGTTTGCGAATTAAGAGATTAAATTTTCAGATTATAAATATTCAACTGTTACTCTAAGCGATAATTACGACATGGCAAATTTTTTTGACAACTTCGGCGGCGGCGATGATGACGGCGCAAAGAAGAAGAAAAACGAGAAAGAAAATAAACCGCGCTTCACGGTCATTTACTACGTGATGGCGATTCTCATCCTCGTCGGTATGAACTTCGTTTGGCTCGCTTCAAGCAGCGCGCCCGAACTTCCCTACAGCCAATTCCGAAAACTGATAGATCAAGATAAAATCGAGTATGTCGAGCTGTCGCCCTCGCGGGTGCGGTTCATCGTCAAGAAAGACGTACCGATTGAGGACATTCTACCCAACCCCGCGCAGCGTCAAGCCCCGCCCTCGTTCTTCCGCTCGCGCGGCGACGGACGCGAATATTTTTCCGTTGCGGTGCGCGATGAAAAGTTGACGGAGGTTTTAGATACCAAACAAGTGCGTTACAAAGGCGTCAGCGATGAAACGTGGTTTGGCAACTTGCTGCAATATCTGTTGCCCGTCGCGCTGATCATCGGCGTTTATCTTTTCATCTTCCGCCGCATGAACCCGAACTCGCAGGTGATGAACATCGGCAAGAACAAAGCCGCGCTCTACGAGAACCCCGATGATGCGACGAAGATTACCTTCAAAGACGTCGCGGGGCTGGAAGAAGCCAAAGAAGAAGTAATGGAGATCGTCGAGTTTCTCCGCGATCCGAAAAAGTTCACCAAGCTTGGCGGTAAGCTTCCGAAAGGCGTATTGCTCGTCGGCCCGCCCGGCGCGGGAAAAACGTTGATGGCGAAAGCCGTCGCGGGCGAAGCACAAGTTCCGTTCTTCAGCCTGAGCGGATCGGACTTCGTTGAGATGTTCGTCGGCGTGGGCGCGGCGCGCGTCAGAGATTTGTTCAAGCAAGCCAAAGAGAAAGCCCCGTGCATTATTTTCATCGATGAGATCGACGCCGTTGGCCGGTCGCGCGGCAAAGGCATGATGATGGGCGTCAATGACGAACGCGAGAATACGCTCAATCAACTGCTCGTCGAAATGGACGGCTTCGCTACCGATAAAGGCGTGATTATGATGGCCGCAACCAACCGCCCCGACGTGCTCGATGCTGCGTTGCTCCGCCCGGGTCGCTTCGACCGGCAGATCGTCATCGATAAGCCCGATATGAACGGACGCATTCAGATTTTCAAAGTGCACACGAAGAACATGCCGCTTTCAGCCAATGTCGATCTAAAAGTTTTGGCATCGCAAACGCCGGGCTTTGCCGGTGCGGAGATTGCCAACGTGGCGAATGAAGCCGCACTGCTCGCCTCGCGCCGCAGTAAGGAAATCATCGAGATGATTGATTTCCAAGATG
The DNA here is from genome assembly GCA_014380515.1 of Chlorobiales bacterium. GTDB lineage: Bacteria > Bacteroidota > Chlorobiia > Chlorobiales > JACMJS01 > JACMJS01. Next base: position 1,360 of record JACMJS010000376.1, on the reverse strand, counting down.
CGATTGAGCGCGTTATCGGCGGCTTGGAAAAACGCAACAAAGTGATCAATCCGAAAGAACGGCGCATCGTCGCGTTCCATGAATCGGGACACGCGATTGTAAGTTGGATGCTGACGAGCAACGATCCGGTACAGAAAGTGTCGATTGTGCCGCGCGGCGTAGGCGCGCTCGGATACACGCTCAACATGCCGCTCGAAGACCGTTACCTGATGACGAAAGAAGAACTCTTCGAACGCATCTGCGGCTTGCTCGGCGGACGGGTGGCGGAAGAAATCGTCTTCGGAAGAATTTCGACCGGCGCACAAAACGATCTTGAGCGCGTAACGAATATCGCTTACAACATGGTTGCCGTTTATGGCATGAGCGAACGGCTCGGCTATTTGTCGTTCGCCGATACGAGCAATCAGTATTTGACCGGCGTCTCGATGGACAAGCGTTACGGCGAAGACACGGCGAAAATCATCGATGAAGAAGTCAAGCGATTGATCGACGATGCGCACCAAACAACGAAGCAAGTCTTGCTCGATCATCGCACGCAATTGGATCAGATGGCGGGCGACTTGCTGAAGAAAGAAGTGTTGGATTACAAAGGCATCGAGGAAATTTTGGGCAAACGCCCGAACCTCGACGACTCAAACACCAACATCGATCTGACGGTTGCCGAAGTTGGTGAAGTCAAGGCTGGCGATGAAGATGAACGCAAAGCCCTTGAAGCGGCGGTTGAAAAGTTGAAGACGCAACGGCAAGCGGGACAAGGCAATTAAAAGCAACTTGATTATTTTTGAAGGGCGATGAACACATCGCCCTTGTTGTTTCGCGGCCACAGTTCGAACCTGCCTGAAACTAAAAGCGGATGGAAAAGCGGATTCACGTAACCGTGAGCGGCATGGTGCAAGGCGTCGGATTCCGGTGGTTCGTGCATCAGCGGGCGACGGAATTAAAACTGCACGGCTTCGTGCGCAACGTGCCTGATGGCCGCGTCGAACTCGAAGCCGAAGGCAACGCGGCGCAGTTGGAATCCTTGTTGCGCGAAGTCCGGCTTGGCCCTGCGGGGTCGAGCGTACGCGGCATCAAAGTCGAAGAGCGTCAGGTAACGTTGGCCGAATCCGGTTTCGAAATCCGGCCTTGAACTTTCGGGCGTTATTTTCGCGGAAACTTTGATAGAGAGCACGAGGTTGCTTTTGAAATCAAACTTTGAAACCAAACATTTATCAAAACTAAAACACACTCATCATGGAAAGGCAGAACGGATTTTTAATTGGCTTGACGGGACTGGCCGCGGGCATTGCAGTAGGATTATTGCTTGCACCGAAATCAGGACGCGACCTGCGCAAAGATATTCGGCGCACCGCGCGTCATT
>JACMJS010000375.1 GCA_014380515.1 Chlorobiales bacterium | reverse complement strand
GGGAATTGTTTCGATAAATGAAAAAAGATTATGGGTAAATCGCAATTAGGCGTCATGATCGAGCCGCACCGGATTTTATTTGTTCAGATCGAGAAAGAACTCAACCAATACTTTCTGCGCTTTCAGGAAGAGTTGCCCGTCGAGTACGATATTTACACGGAGATTCTTGAGGGCGGACAGCCCAAGCGCATCGCCGAACTCACCACGAAACTGACGGAACTCTTCGGCAGGTTTGAAGAAAAAAAAATCGCGGTGTGTTTGCCGATGTCGGGCGTCAGAAGCGTCGTCGCACATCTCGATCTCGGTTTAGAGCCGGAAGAGCAAGCCGCTGAACTCGACCTGAGTGCGACGAGTTTTATTTCCGACGCGGAAGATTATTTGCTGCAGCCATCGAAATTGGAAACGAAGGAGGGCGATCCGTTTGAGCGGCATTTTCTGTCGTTGATGCCGAAGCGTCATCTCAATCGCCTGCGAATGCTGATGCTGCCGACGCGCAAGGAACTCAACCTCGTCGATCTCTCGCACTTCGGCTACCAAAATTTATATGAACGCCAATTCGACCGGCGCGGAATTTTGGAACTCGAACAGGATTACATCGTCCTCAGCGTACTCAACTACGGCCTGATCGAATCGATGGTTCACATTCCGATCACCGACGGCGACGATGCGTCGTACTTCGCGCTCTCGGAACTAAAAGCGATCCATGAACTTCGCCTGCTGCATCTTTGCGGTTCACGGGCGACGGACGACGCAAAAACCTTCATCGCCAGTGCGTGCGGCATCCGAACGGAGATGGCGCGGTATCCGGCGAACACCATTCTGAAACGTCCGACGGGCAACGACGCGAAATTTTTGGCCGTGTTCGGCTGCACCGCCAAAGCCCTCAACTACTTTTAAGAAATTGACGTTGGAAATCTTTCTGAATTGCTTGAGCATTTTCTTTTTTCTGTCCCCGCTTCCCGCTTTCCCGCTTCAATAGCGGGATTAAAAAACAATGCGGGGCATATCTGCATTCCCGCCCGCGAGCGGGAATCGTGTCCCATTTAGGAAAGACGTTTATTCGCCGCACTGCCGGTAAATTTTTTCACACAGATGCTTATGCCCAACGTCGTGCTCATCTCCGATAGTCTGCCCGCGATGGCCGCCGTACAGCGGGCGATTGTGCTGCAATCGTACAAGGTCGAATCGCTGACGCACCATCAGCTTTCCAAACTGCCGCGCGAGACCGACATCATCTACGCCGAAGTTTCCAACGACGACGAACATTTGGAAACGCTCGAATACTTACGCGCACATTTTCTGCTCACGCCAACCGTCGCGTTCATCCCGCTCGAAAAAATTGATCTCGCCATCAAATCAATTCGCTGCGGCGCATCCGATATTCTGCATTTGTCGGGCGAGCAGGTTCGGGACAGCATCGAGGTTGTGAATTCCATTTACCGTGCGATGCGCAAGCGGCAAAGTTTGCTGTCGACCGAACGGCTCCTGCATCATCACGAAACAATATCCGACGACGCTGGCGGAATGAACGGAGGCGCGGTGATCGCCATAGGCAGCGATGAACTGACGACGGATTTTTTTCACCAGATGCGGCAAGCCGTCGTGATGCTCGACAGCAAAGCCGCGGTGGTTTCGCTCAACCATTCGGCGGAAAATATGATCGGACAGCGCGAAGGCGATATGCGCGGCAAAGACATTTCGCTGTTCATCAACATCGCGCCGGAGGATAAAGAAAAAGTATTGCGGTTGGGACACGAGCACCGCGGCGAAATGATCATCCGGCAGGACAATCAAAACGTAACCATCGGATACTCGCTCTCGCCGCAGCGTCAAGAAGGACGCATCACGGGAGCGATGATGATGTTCAAAGACATCACGCAGGATAAGCAACAGCGGATGAAAGCCGAGAAGGCGGAAAAAATTCAGACGCTCGGCGAGATTGCCGCGGCGATTTCGCACGAAGTCAAAAATCCGCTCGCAGGCATCAAGTCAATGGTTCAAGCCGTGCTCCTCGACGTCTCGCCCTCGACGGAAACGTATCACTACATCAAACGCATCTCGCAGGAAGTCGACCGCATCAATGCGTTCATCGAGAACACGTTCGCGTTCGCCCGCCACAAACGTCCGCGCGTATTGAAAGTGGACATCGCCAATGTGATCAGTTCCGTCTCGTCGCTCCTCGCGGAAAACTTGCGCTCACAGAAAATCGAACTCGTTAGAACGTACGAACCGAACTTACCCGGTGTCAAGATCGATCCCGATCAGATGCACCAAGTCATTCTCAATATCATGCTCAATGCGATTGAAGCGATCAGCCTTGCGGCGCGGGAAATGGTGCGCGAGAAAAAGTTAGAGGTCGTCGCACAGCAAACGGTGTTGATGGTCAACGGGGAAGCCAAGCCGTTTTTGGAAGTGCTCTTTCACGATAGCGGGCCGGGGATTTCGGAAGCGAACCTCGCCAAACTGTTTGATCCGTTCTTTACGACGAAACCTTCCGGCACGGGCTTGGGACTTGCGATCAGTTACAAGATTGTAACCGAACATCAGGGCTACATCGACATCGCCAACCGCGAAGGCGGCGGTACAACCGTTTCGCTGAAGCTGCCGCTCGCGCCTACCTCACGTTTTCATTCCTGATTATTTGCGTTTGTCATTCCGGCGAAGGCGAGAATGACAGGAGGGGCAAGGATCAACAATCGGCAAAGAAGCTCACTCCTGAATTTTCGCTTCCGCATTTTGTGCAGGTTGCATCGTGGCTACAGCCAACGGCAACTCGATGGCGAAGGTGCTGCCTTTGCCGGAGCCTTCAGAAGCCGCGAAGACCATGCCGCCATGTAACTCAATCAATTGCTTGACGATGGAAAGTCCCAAGCCGGTTGACGATTCGCCGCCCGACGGCCTTGCGCTGAGGCGTTGAAACTTTCCGAATACTTTTTTCAAATCCTCCTCACTCATTCCTTGCCCTTCATCGCGCACGGCGACGCGAACGAGCGACGCGAGTCCGTTGCCGGTATCGCTTTGCAACGCCGGTGCATCGTGCAACAAACCGACTTCAACGTGAATCGCCGCCCCGCGCGGCGAATACTTGATCGCATTGCTGATGAGATTATCAATGCACTCCTTGATCCGCTCTTCATCCACCATCACCGTGCAGCCCGCCGATGCAGTAAAGACAAGCCGTTGCGACTTCCGCCCGGCCTGATGCCGGTTGTGATCCACCACGCTTTCGGCGAGCTTTGAAAGATCGACGGCGGTTTTGGTGAGCGAGAGTTGATATGTCTCGGTAGCGGCAGTGGTGAGCAGATCGTTGATCAGCCGCAGCATCCGGCGCGACGCTTGAGAAATCAGCGAACCGAACCACGCTGCAGATTCCGGCTCGGTTTCGAGGCCCGGATATTTTTCGCGCAACAGTTCGGCAAATCCCAATACGGACTGCAACGGATTTTTTAAATCGTGTGCGGCAATCGACAGCAATTCGGTTTTGAACAGATTGGCTTTTTGCGCGATCTCTTTCTGCCGTTCGGCTTCGGCGCGTTGTCGTTCGGCTTCGGCGCTTTGCAACTCGGTGGCGTGAAGGGCATCGCCAAGTTCAACCGTGCGCAACCGGTAGATTTCCGAACGCAGAGCTTCGGACTCGGCGTGTTCTTTTTCGCGGCGCAGCAAATGAATGCGATCCGCCAAAGCGAGCGAAAGTAAAATCATCTCGATGGCCGAACCATACTGATAACTGTATTCGGTGAAGTCGTTCGTCGGCAAAAATCCCATGTTGCGGAGTTGATACAAAATCCCGCCGACGAGAAACGCCGTCCATGCGATGAGAAAGTAGCGCGCCGGTTGATAGCCTTTGCGCAGGCACGCCGCGCCGCAAACAATCGCCAGCACGGCGATGAACAACGTCAGAATCGGGACGCTTTGAAACATGAAACTTCGCGGCAACACCAGCGACAGCAAACTTGTAGCGACGATCACCCACCGCATAGCCATCAGCCACGGATGCAGGCGCGGTGCATAAAATTTTGTATTGAGCAACTTTCGGATGAACTCAAGAGCGAACATCGCTGAGATGTAAAGAATGTAAATGAACGGGCCGCGCAACATCCATGCGGCCACACCGGACGGCAGAAACTCAGTCGCAACACCGTTGTGAAAAAATAGAGCGCCGGCGAAACAAGAGATGTTGAGCAAATAATACAGGTAAGTTTTGTCGCGCAGCGAAAGGTAGAGAAACATGCTGTAGAGCGTGATCGCTACGGCAATGCCGAAGTAAAGTCCGAAGATGAACAGTTCATGCCGGTCTTGTACCGCAAAAGTTTCGGCTTGCCACAGCACCAGCGGAATGATGAAGGGCGTATCGGTTTCATAGCGCAGGTAAAACGTCAGGATCGTGGATGCTGCCGGTGCCGGTTGATGCAGGGAAAGCGGAAACGAGGGGTAGCGGTAAGGTTTACGGTTGCCGCCGCCGGAAAATTCCGTGCCGGTGCGACTTGCTGTAAACCCGCCATCGGCGCGGGGCACATAGAGATCAAGTCGCCGGGCGTGCACCGTCCGCGATTCAAGCACCCACGCCGCGGAGGTTGAGTCAAGTTGTGAGACATCGATGCTGAATCGCACCCAGTAGGCGGAAGCCGCATAGCCGAAGTTCGGCGTCAGCGTGCGGCTTTGAACGAAGCGTTGTGAAAACGCGGGCGACGCCACTTGTTCAACCGTCCATGCCTTCGCCGCATCTTCAAGCAAGGACAATTGCAGACCCAGCGGATATGATTCGGTTTCGGGGCGCAGCACCAGCGGCGTAACATTTTCTGAGGCTGTGCTCGCCGTAGGAATCCAAATGATGCTGAAGATTTGCAACAGGATGACGCATCCAAACCGCATCGCTATCAGGCGAGCAGGCCGCACAAATAAAAGGGGTGATGAAACCCGCATGTCTTTGAAGATTTAAATTCAGATCGAACCCTGCACCGCGATCCGTTCCGGTTTCGGTATCAGTTTTCCGATGAGCCGCTGCGCGATTTGTACGGCGTTCGTCGCTGCGCCTTTGCGCAAGTTGTCGGAAACAATCCAGAGATTAATCGCCCGCGCGTGCGACGGGTCTTTGCGCAACCGCCCGACATACACGCCGTCTTTGCCGTAGCAATCAATCGGCGTCGGATACTGTTGCGCCTGCGGGTTATCAATCATGGTAATGCCTTCGGCGGATTCGAGCACGCGGCGCACTTCATCCATGTCAAAATCAGTTTCGAACTCGATGTTGACCGATTCGCTGTGTCCGCCATAGACCGGCACGCGGACGGTCGTCGGAGAAACCATCAGGCCGTCGTCGCCCATGATTTTGCGCGTCTCGTTGATCATCTTCATTTCTTCCTTCGTGTAGCCGTTGTCCGTGAAGGCATCGATTTGCGGCACGACGTTGTAGGCAATCGGATGAAAGTGCGTGTAAGTCTCAAACGTTTTTCCGGCGATTTCTTCCTCCAACGCCCGCAAGCCCTGCTTACCTTTGCCGGTAACGGATTGGTACGTCGAGACGACCACGCGCCGGATGCGAAAGCGATCATGCAATGGCTTCAGTGCAACGACCATCTGAATCGTCGAGCAGTTTGGGTTGGCGATGATGCCTGCGGGTTTTCCTTGCGCATCAAAAATTTGTTCCGCGTTTACTTCCGGCACCACGAGCGGCACACCAGCGTCCATCCGAAACGCGGAAGAATTATCGATCACGATGGCGCCCGCATCTGCGGCGATGCTCGCCCACGCTTTGCTCACGCTTGCTCCGGCGGAAAAGAGCGCAATGTCCACTTCGGAAAAAATCTCGGCGGAAGGCGTTTGCACTTTGTAAGGCTCGCCCCCGAATAAAACTTCCGTGCCCGCCGAATTCTCCGACGCGAGCGGCACAAATCTTCCGACGGGAAAGTGTTGCTCCTCAAGCACCCGCATCATCGTCCGCCCGACCAAGCCCGTCGCACCAAGCACTGCTACTGTATAGTTCATCGCTGAAAGAAATTTTCAAGTTTTGTATTGCGTCAATGTCGTCAATGTCATTCTGAGCGGAGCGAAGAATCCCTAATTGATTTTCAAAAGCAAGCAATTCTTCACGTCCCGCGTAGCGGGATCGGCATGACAGAAAAAAATATGAATGATTAGAAAGATCAAAAACTATTTATCGAGCCACACACGCTTGTAGTCCGGCCTGTCCATTGCGTTGATCGGATAGTTGCGGACGTACGGCTGTTGGAAACGGCGCAGCAAGCGGTAGTAAGAGAGAATGAGCGGCGCATCTTGCATCGCAATCTGTTCAGCTTCTTTGTAGCGGGCGTAACGCGCGGTTTGATCGGAGATTTTCAACGCTTCGGTAAACACGCTATCGAACGCCGCGCTCTTATACCGGCTCATGTTGAGATAACTTTCGCCCTGCGGTTCTTTCGGCACGACTTCCCCATAGACCAAATTCAAAAACGTCTCCGGTTCAGGATAATCGGCGCCCCACGAGGCGAGAAAAAATTTCAGTTTGCCCGGATACGCGAGGCCGAGATGCGTCGAGTATTCCTGTTGCGTGATGCGCGCCGCGATGCCGACTTCTTTCAACATTGCTTGCACGGCTTCGGCCACTTCTTTATTGTAGGCATACTTCGCGCCGGTGAAAGTATTGATCTCAAACTCCGGCAAGCCTGCCCCGTTCGGATAGCCCGCTTCAGCCAAAAGTTTTTTCGACCGCTCGATGTTGAAATCAAATACCTGAATGCCGGAATTGTCGTAGCCGTCGAAGCCCACTGGCACGACGCCCGTCGCCGCGACGACTTGATTCTTTAAAACAAACTTGACGATTTTCTGCCGGTCGATGGCCGAACTGACGGCTTGACGGAGTTTCACGTTTTTGAACAACGGGTCTTGACACTGCATGGCGATGTAATCGATGCGCAGTTCGGGAATTGATTTCAACACATATTTTTTGTAGTCGCCTTGCACATTGCCGTTCGCATCAAAAATCTGCGCGGTGAATTCTTGCGGAATGCCAAGCGATTCATCGAAACTTCCTTTCTGAAACTCCAGCAATTGGCTCGAAGCTTCTTTCAAAAACTTGAACGAAAGGCCATCGAGATACGGCAACTGATTTCCGAATTCATCGCGCTGCCAATAGTTCGGATTGCGTTTCAAAACCACTTCGCGGTCTTCATCCCACCGCACGAACACAAACGCGCCGGTGCCGACGGGATGCCGCGCCAGTTCCGAACCGTATTTATCCACCGCTTCTTTACACGTCAAGTATCCGAAGTTCGACGCAAGGTGATAGAGAAACGGCGCGTAGGGCGCGCTGAGTTTAATCACGAACGTTGTGTCGTCTTTGACGATGAAACCGGAAACAGATGATACTTTCGGTTCGGCTTTCGATTTCAACGCTTCGATCGTAGCGTCATAGTATTGCGACGCGCCTTCGACGCATGTTGTAAAGAACGACGCGCCGAGCGTTTGGGTGCGGGCGTCCAAGATGCGCGTGAGCGAATACTTCGCGTCGTTCGCCGTGAACAATTTTCCTTTGCCATCGGCGAAACAGGGGTCGTCGTGGAAGTGCACGTCGTTTCGCAAGTGAAAGGTATAAGTGAGACCGTCGGGAGAGATTTCCCAAGTTTCGGCGAGGCCGGGTTCGAGGGCGAGTGAGGAGTCGTTGAGGTTGACGAGCAACGAATAAATTTGCTGCGCGATGTAAATCTCGCCTTGCTTGATCGTGCGGACGGGATCGAGGCTGGCAATGTCGGAGGCGTTGTTGCGCCGGAAGACGCCGCCTTGCTTGATGCCGCCGTTTAAAACTTTGAAAGCGGTTGTATCGGCTTGCGGTGCATTGTCTTTGCGGCCACCGCAGGCGGAAACAATAATCAGTAGTGAAAAGGGAAGCAGATATTTGAAAATGAATCGCATCGGAGATGAATTGAAATGAGATGAAGTCCAAAAACAAGTCCGACAAAATAAGCAAAAGGCCGCCATGATTTTGAGGGATGGACCTCAAGCATCGCCGGATTTGGATTTTAGGAAAACTTGCTTATGTTCGAACCGCTCGCCAATACTTCTCCCGTTTCAGCCTTCACCCGTTTTGTAAATCTTTTCACCACTTGCTTTTACAAACGTCCTTAAACCACACGGAGGCCCAGCATGAGCAATCCCAATTCCGAAGATGAATTCGAAGACATGGCATCGCAAGATGATCTTGACGCTCAAGAATCTGAAAGAGAGCAGGAACAATTTTTAAAAGACTTTCAATCGAAGGTGGATGCCGCATCCGCCAAAAACTTCGAACCCGTCGAAGGCTTCCGCCTTGAGCGGTGGTCGGAACTCAAACTGCAAATCTTCCGCAACGAGGTGATGTACGAAGACGTCATCGAAAGTCTCGGTCTCACCGAAGAAGCGTGGGACGACATCGACGGCAAGTGGATGATGCGCATCGAGCGAGACACGTATCAAGATGCGGTAACGAAAGCGATGGACGCGCAGAAACAACAGATGGCTTCGCAAGCCGAAGCGATGCGCGGAAGCGGCGACCTCGCGCCGGTGGATGGAATTTCGCTTGAAGCGTGGGCGGCGGCGCAAGTCAAACTGCTCAACGGCATGACGGTGAATGACGTTGCCAAAGAACTCAAAGTCGAGATGCCGGTGTGGGACCGCGTGAGTGCCGAGTGGATGGCGCGAATGTCGCGCGACACGACGGCGACGATTGCCACCGTTTACGGCCAAGCCTTTATGGGCGCGTCGCAAGGGCAACATGCCGCCGCGGGTCAGGCGGCGGGCGCATCGATGAATGCGGGTGCGGGCGCGATGCAGAGCGATCCCGTTTCGTTTGAACGCTGGGTGGAAATTTCGGAGTCGCAAAACGCCGCCGTCAGTCAAGGTATCGATCCGCAAACCGATCTCGAAAAGTTCGGCGTCAGTCTGAACGACTGGGTGAACATCAACAGTTATTGGGGACAAAAGTATGCGGTGAACGCGATGGCCTACATGGAAGACTACACCAAGTTTTCCGACAAGTACCGCGAGAAATACGCCGCGCCCGACGCCAACAGCGACATTGATTTCTAAATGACGCCGCAACCTTCCGTATCTAAACTATCCGAAGCCTTCGCGCTGCGCAGAGTCGCCGTGATGCAAACCGCGCTGGAAAGTTCGGCGCAAGGTTCAGATGCGTGGAACAGACTGCTCGCCGAACTCGGCCTCGCCGTGCCGGCGGCGAAAGTGCGTGAGCAACTCGCGTTGCGTCAGCCGTTAAAGAAAGGTGCGTTGCCAGTTGAAGTGCGTCATGTTCTGGAAAGATTGCAGACAATCACTCGCAAAACCCTGTCTGATGCTGCTGTAGGAGATGAAACATCTGCGGCGTTTGAAAAGACGCTTGAACATTTCGTTGAGGAAGACATGACGCTCTATCTCAAAGCCGTGCGTCCGGCGGCCTCGCCCAAAAGTATTTTTGCGACCGCGAAAGCGACGACGAAAAAGTATGGCGATATGAATACGAAAGCCGTGGTTGAAATCGTGCGCTGTAAATCGTGCGGCGCCGCAAGGCCGGAGGGCACTGACCTGCGCGTCTGCGATTTCTGCGGCGGAAATTTTTTTTGATTTTCTTTTCCCCCCTTATCTGAAATTTATTTCGGCAAGCTCAATGAGGGGGCCAGGGGGATTTGAATGAGTTCATCAACACCATCAGGCGAGATCACTGAGCGCTGGGATGCGTTCCTCGCAAAGATCAAAGAACGCTTCGAGCAAACGATGTCGGAAGCGGAAGCAGGCTGCGCGGCGTTGCTCGATGACGCCGAGCTTGATCCGATGCCGATGTCGAACGCATGGAACGCGATTCGGCTGCAGATGCTTTCGCTGCAACGCAAGATCGGTGATACATGGAGCGAAAAAATTCAGGAGCAACTCTACGATCCGAACGGCGACGCAAAATTCGAAGGCGCGAAAGTGGACCGCGAATACGCCAAAGGGTTTGCGTTGGAACAGCGCATCGCCGATGAACTGCAAGCCACAGAGGTGCGCATTTTTGGCTCTGCGGCGCGGAAAATTTATGAAGTTGCCAAAACCAAACTTGAAGGGCACTTCGCGTGCAAACAATGCGGCACGCCGCTCCAGATTCCGAAAGGCATCTTCCGCTCGATCTATGTCGTGTGTGCATCCTGCGCGATGACGAACACGTTTGAGCCGGGCACGTTTGCCCGCAGCGCCGAATACTTTTGTGCGCATTACTTAGCGAATGAAACCGCGTGGCCGGAATTGAAAGCCATGTCCGCCGCCGAGTTTAGAGTGAACCGCGCTATCGATGGCGACAGTGATTCCGCCGGTGAGCCGCGTACGCTGGCCATGCTCAAAATGTGGGAAGCCGCAACAAAAAAATATTGGGAAGTCTATCTCAAAGCGCGCATTGAAATCATTCCTGAATACGCCGCCGATTACGACAAAGATTTCAACGGCAAGATGCAAGGCTTTTATAACGACGTCGCCCGCTACGATGAATGGAAATCCCCGACGAACACCTCAGTCAACACTTAACCAAACCAACATGGCCGGATTTTTTAGAAAACTTTTCGCCCGCGTCTCCGAGACGTTTTCGGCGGAGAACATCAAGCAAGTCGCAACCAATGTATCCGAAACGCTCGCGCCGGAAAATATCAAGGCGGG
>JACMJS010000374.1 GCA_014380515.1 Chlorobiales bacterium | reverse complement strand
GTGATGTTCCAAAAAAGTGTTTGTCATTCTGAACGCAGCGCAAGCGGAGTGAAGAATCCCTCATTTTCGAAACGCAATTAGGGATTCTTCGCTGCGCTCAGAATGACATGAAAAATAAAAACACACTTTTGATACACTGCCAAGCAAAGAAGGATTCCGGGCAAGCCGGAATGACGAGAAATCGGAATGACAAGAAGTATGATGCGGAAACTTAATTGCGACGCCAGTTTGCGATGAGTTCGAGGGCGTGATCTTGCAAGGCTTCGATGTCTTTGGTGGGCACGGCATAGTTCATCGCCATCATGGAAAAGCAGAAGAGTTCGCCGTCGTCGGATTGCACGTAGCCGGAGAGTGTGCGAACGGTTGAAATAAATCCGGTCTTCGCCCACACTTTTCCCGCCGCTTTGGTGTCCGTCATCCGTTTGCGCAGCGTGCCGTCTTCGCCCGCAATAGGCAAGGTGCCGCGGAACGAACCGAACTTCTTCGATTTGTAATAACTCCGCAGCAAGGTTGCAATCGCCGCGGGTGCAACGAAGTTCTGGCGCGAGAGACCGCTACCATCGAGCAGTTTATAGTTATCGTCATCCACGCCTTGCGAGCGCAAATAACTTTGCACGCATTCCAACCCCGCCTTTGCCGAGCCTTCGCCTTTGGCTTGAAAACCAACGGTGCGAAGCACGGTCTCCGCGCAAAAATTGTTGCTTTCCTTGCCGAGATATTTTAGGATGTCGATGAGCGGCGGCGAGCGCCACTGCATGAACGTTGCAATCGCGGTGTAATCGATTTTTTCATCCGCGCGTTTTTGCCTCGCCCGTCCGCGCACCGCGATGCCTTTGCGAAGGAAAACTTCCCGCATCACGCTCATCGCAAAGAGCGTTGGCCGTTCGGCGGCGATGCCTTCGCGGTAGCCGCGAGAATCTTGCGGAAGACTGCCGGTAATGACGACGCGGTTCGTGCCGAAGATGCGCTGCACGACGAGTGTGCGAGTGCTGCCCGCGTCGCCCGTCGTGGCGTAGTTGTCAATCGTAAAATAGGTCGTCGGGAAATCGAGCGAGACGGAAGGCCGCTGTCCAAGCGTATCGGAAGGGAGAATGAGTATGCTCACGAAATTTTCATTGAACGAGACGGCGGAAAGCGGCGCAGCGGTGGCGTAAGGTAAATCGTCCCACTCCCACGACTTCGGATAATCGCCGTCGCCGCCGGTGTTGATGAACGCGGGCGTATCGGGCTTGAAGTCGCTGTCATCGCCAACGAGATCGCCCGTGATTTCGGTGATGCGGCGGTAGCGCAAACTATCTGCGAGCCTTTCGAAAAAAGCCGTCGGCCTGCCGCCGAACCAGTGCGCCGAGATACAGGGATTGCCATCGCTTTTTAAAACCAAGTCGCCTTGCAGCGCGTAGGTGCTATCGCGCTGAACAAATTGTCCGTTGGCGAAAATCGAAGTGGTGTATTGAAAGGCCGTGTCGAGATAGGACATCGCGGTGGCGATTGTCAAGACTTTTTGATTCGACGCGGGAATAAAATTTTTGCGGCTGTTCTGTTCGTAGATCAGTTGATCTTTGGAGAGCGAGCGAATGTAAATACCCCAATGGGCGTGCTGCGTGGCACTATCGGCGAAGACATCGGATAAATCGCGCCGCAGCGTGTCGAGCCGCGTCCTGAGCCGCTTTGCGGATTGCGCCCGAAGCGGCGACGTGTGAATGAGCGTGAAAAGTACAGCGAGAAAAAGAATAAATAAAAAAATCGGCGGATGGATTGATCGCAAGGTTTGCTTGAAGGAGTGCGGGGCGGCGATGGTCATCTTGAAAAATTCGGGTATTGCAAATTATTTCAGATCGCTGAAACGCTGTTTCAACAAAACGCCCGCGCAAGCACAACCGGCGGACACGGGCGTTCCAAAAAAAACGTGATTGAAAATCAAAGGCCGAACTCGCGCTTGAGCATGGCGACGTTCTGCGCGGACTGCGGATCATCGCCCGCCATTTTGATGTAAAGTTTGAACTGCTCGATGGCTTCCGATTTCTTGCCCATGTTGCTGAGCACGGTGCCGTAGTTGAAGTAACCCGTCGCGTAGTTCTTATTGATCTCGACGGACTTTTTGAGCAGCGGCAATGCTTCCGCGTTTTTATTCATATCGCTGAGGAGCATTCCGTAGTTGTTCATCGCGGTGTAGCTGTTCGGATTTTTCTCCAAGGCTTCCTTGTAAGTTTGAACCGCGTCTTTGCGCATGTCGGCGGCGTCGTAGGCCGAAGCGAGACGAATATAAAAATCACCGTTCGAGGGATCGGCGGCAATGGCTCGCTTGTAGGCCGCGGTGATCTTGCCCCAATCGGCGGCGGCTTTCGGGTTGGTTTTTTTCTGCTCAGCGGCTTTGGCTTTGTACGCGGCTTCGAGATAGGGATAGTTATCGGCCTTGCGCGGATCAAGTTCGGTGGCACGCTCAAAATAAACGATGGCCGAATCAATTTTGCCGGAGGCTTGCAGATAGTAGCCGTACTTGAAGTTCGCATCGGCGTAGCGACCGGGGAAGTATTCACGCACTTTTTCAAGGTAAGTGAACGCCTCGTCGTATTTTTCCAAGCGTTGGTAAGAGACGCCGATCTGGAGGTTGAAGGTGTTGTATTTATTCTGCAGCGAATCATCAACGCCGCGTTGATACGGCGGCGGTTTGGTGGCATAAAGTTTTTCCAAGCCTTGCTTGTAGACCGCAATCGCTTTCTCAACGCTGGCTTTATCCATCATGCCTTGCAAGATGTAGCCGTAGTTGCCATATGCGTCCAGATTGCCGGGATCATCTTTGATCGCTTCTTCGGAAAGCCGCAGCGACTTGGCCTTCAACTCATCGATTTCCTTGCCGAGTTTGGCGGCTTTGGCTTCATCGGCCTGCTGCTGCTGAAGAAACAATTCTTGTCCCTTAACGATGGCGGCGGCGGCGGCGTCCATTTTTTGTTTCGCCCGTTCCTCGGGCGTGCCGCAACCGCTGAGAACTGCCGCGGTCAGAAGCGCGGTGAGCATGATGCCGCCCGCCGTCAAATACGATGCTTGCTTCTTCATAATGTGTAAGTTCCTCTCGATGATAATTTGATGAAGTGTGATGTATGAAAATTGGATGACCCGAAAATTTTAAAATGTTTGCAACGTCAGCCCCGCGCGCTTGTAAAGTTTTGCCACCTCGGGTTGCTCGAGATACCGCCACTCGCCGCGCTTCAACTTGCCAAGTGCCAGTCCCGCATAATTGACCCGCTGAAGTTTGACGACTTCATACCCGACCGCTTCAAACATCCGGTGCACCTGACGGTTTTTGCCTTCGTGAATCGAGAGCCACACCGTGTAGCCGTCGTCCAAAACCCGGCCTTCGCAAGGCCGCGTGCGTTCGCCGGTATCTTTAAGTCGTAAACCGGCTTTCAATTTTTCCAAAGCTTCGTGCGACATTTTTTCGGAGAGCGTCGCTTCGTAATCTTTTTGAACTTCGGATGACGGGTGCATGAGCCGCGTGGCTAAATCACCGTCGTTGGTCAGCAAAAGTGCGCCGGTCGTGTTGCGGTCGAGCCGCCCGACGGCGAACACCCGATCTTTCAAGTTCAGGACGTCAATCACCGTGCGGCGATGCAGTTCATCGGCGTTCGTGGTGATGGCGTCTTTGGGTTTGTTCATCAAAATATAAATCTGCGACTTGGCTTGGTGAATCATGCGGCCACCGATCAGCACGCGGTCGGTGCGATTGACTTTGAAGCCGAGTTCGGTAACGATTGCGCCATTCACCGCCACTTCACCGTTCGCAATCATTTCGTCGGCTTTGCGCCGCGAAGCCTCGCCGCACATCGCAATAAAACGGTTGAGCCGGATGGGTTCGCCGCCCGTATCGATCTTTGGAAAAGTTTGCTTGCGGTCGGCGGGCAGGCGTGTGCTTTGCGGTCGGGTGGTCGGGCGTGTGCTTTGCGGTCGGTCGGTCGGTCGGTCGGTCGATGACCGGTCGTCGCGGCCACGTACCGGGCGCGGCGTGCGTGTGTTTTTCGGCGATGACTCGGAAACCGGCGCGGCTGAGGATTTCGGTGTTGCAAAGCGTTTGCCGGACGGACGCGGCGCCGGTCGTCCTTTGCCTGCGGCAGAAGCCGAGGGTTTCTCACGGGTAAATTTCTGGCGGGCACTTGAAGGTGCGGGTGTGCGTGTCGGCATTTAAATCATCTGGTTACAGCGCAGCATTCGGTGCTGCGGTTTCGGCATCGTCTTCGATCTCGAGCGTCAGGCGGCTCATCAGTTCGGATTTAAGTTGTTCCTGTGCATCGCCGTCTTTCATCAGTTCCTGAATCTCGCGCGGCTTGGGCAAATCGGCGAGCGAATGCAAGTTGAAGTAATCCAAAAAATTGTTCGTCGTGCCATAGAGCAAGGGCTTGCCGACGTTCTCGCTGCGTCCGCTCACCTCGATCAAATTTTTTTCCAAGAGCACGCGAATCACATAGTCGGCACCGACGCCGCGAATGGCTTCGATGTCCGATTTGGAGATCGGCTGCTTGTAGGAAATTATCGCAAGGGTTTCGAGTGCCGATTGCGACAGCCTGCGCAGAAGTTTAGGTTGCAAAAGATTCTGGACGACGCCGTGAAACTGTTTCTCCGTCAGAAAACGGTAGCCTTCGGCGATGCGATGAATGCGAAACGTGCGTCCGGTGGATTCATAGTCGGCGTTGAGTTTTGCCACAAGCCGGTCGAGTTCATGTTCGGAAAGCACTTTGCTCGTCAGGCCGAGCGCGGTGCGGATGGCTTTGATGTTCAGCGTTTCATCGCTCGCAAAAATAACCGCCTCAAGTTGCTGGCCGAGGTCTAACGCATCGGCTTCGTCCTCGCCGGTTTCATCCGAACCGGGTTCATTGGCGATGACTTCGCTTGCATGGGTTTCGCCGGTGCTGACGCCGTGTGCAGTTTCTGCGAGCGTTGCGACCGGGGCGGCCTCATGCATCGCCTCAGCAGATGACGCATCGGGAGCGGTTTGCGGATGTGCTGCGGTAGCCGGTGTGTTACCCCCCGCGTCGATGTCCGTTGAATGCTGTGCCAAAATGGTTGTGATAATAAATGGTGCTGCGGGCAAAAGACCTGCCTTTCAAAGTTTAGGTTGACAAGCGTGCGCTGGTGTGTCGGGAATGGTTTGCGAAGCAAAGTTACACAACTGCCGCCGATTGAAAAAACAATCATCGCTCTCGAATGCGTCTCGGCAACATGGCGGCGGCCTCAGGGCGCAACGGCGTTGCGGACGGGTGCGAAGAAAAAGTAAAGTGCTGCAACGAGCGCGCCGATATAAAGCATCAGGCCGACGGCGAGGCGGATATAAACATCCCAGCCTTCGCCGGTTTGCAAGCGTGAATCGGCGGGGTCTTGCGGATTGTAGTACACCGCAACGGGCGTCTGCGGCGCGAAAGGCTGAGCGGCTTGCTCCGCCGTCGCCCGGCGCGATAGACGTCCGGTGCCGAACGCCGGCGCATAGACGGCGAATGAATCCGTGAAAGCCCTGCCGCCGACGCGGTAGCGATAGGTTACTTGCGGCGTGAACCCGCGCTGACCGCGGATGTCGGTGCGAATGACCGTGCCTTCGGTCTTCGGCCACAACTTGATCGCCGCCGCCCGGTTCAGACGTTCGCCCTCGATGAAAATCAAAACCGCGCCGAGCGTGAAAAGCAACAATGCAACTCCCAACACCAACAGGCCGCGCGGCGGCGGTGCTGAATTGATTCCGTCAGCTTGATTGGCCGTTGCGGTGTCCGCGCTGTTACCGGCGGCGGGCGCGCTGTTACCGGTGGGTTTGATCGGTTGCAAGTAAGCGCGGCGTTGTGCCACCGCAAATATCAACGCGAATGTGGCGAGCGCGATAGAAACGAAAAGAAAAATAGTCATCATGGCGGTTGTTACTTCGCGTCGGGCGGAATGTGGGTTGAGGAGGTTTGTAGAGCCGAGCGCACGGCGGCTATGAGCGTGTCGGCATTGTAAGGCTTGGCGAGCACGCCGAGGATTCCGGCTTTGATCAACTCATGAACCGGCGCGGCATCGGCATAGCCCGTCGAGAGCAATACTTTTACCTGAGGGTGATGCGATTGAAGATGCCGAAAGGTTTCCGCACCG
>JACMJS010000373.1 GCA_014380515.1 Chlorobiales bacterium | reverse complement strand
GATGTGCTCGAAGCCCTGAAGGCCGCAAAGACCAAGAATGCCGCGAGTGCCGCGGGTGAAGTTTGGATGCCGCAGGTTGTATTCGTTACAGCCTTCGATCAACACGCGGTCAAAGCGTTCGAGGCGCAGGCCTTGGATTACTTGCTTAAGCCTTTTAGCAAGCCGCGCTTTCAGGCCACGCTTGCCCGCGCCCGCGCCGCCCTACAAAAAAATGAAACTGGCGCGATCACCGAACGCATGATGCAATTGCTGCAACAGTTGCAGCCGCAAGCGACTGCAACACAGACATTCACCGAGCGGTTTGCCATCAAGCAGGGGGGACACATTTCGTTTGTGCAGTCCGATGAAATCGATTGGATCGAAGCCGAAGGAAATTACGTCGGCTTGCACTGCGGCAGAGAAACCTATTTGCTGCGCGAAACCATGACCGTCATGGAATCGAAGCTTGATCCCGCACGCTTTCAACGCATTCACCGCAAAGTCATTTTGAACCTCAGTCGCATCAAAGAACTTCAGCCGCATTTTCAGGGCGACTATGCTGTACTGATGCTTGACGGCTCACGGCTCACACTCAGTCGCACGTACCGTGAGAAAGTTTCCGCCGCACTCCGCACCGCGTTTTAAAAATCCCGCACGTCTTCAAGGCATTCATACCGTCAATGTTTATCCGCTTGCGACCGATAGCTGCTTCTCCGGCGGCTCGTCCTGCAGTTCCGCGATTCGTCCCAACCGGCAAGCGGCTTATCACAAAAGTCTTGAATGCCGCGCTATGGGCTGCTACTTTCATTTCAGTTTAAGTAGGAAGTGAGGCGTCTCATCTTTTCATCAACTGAAATTAAATCATCTCGAACGCTATGAAAAAAAGATTTTACTTTACGGCTGAAGTTTTCTCCGGCGTCATTTTGTTTTGCGCCATTTTTATGGGGGGATCGGTGGCCGGAGCGCAAAGTGTCAGCACGATAAGCTCGGCAACAAATTTCGTCAGCGATGGCCTTTCGGTCGATGCGGCGGGCAACATCTACTCTTCCGACTTTGCGGGGACAGACCCTGTAAATGGCAACGGCACAACGGTTTATAAAATCACGCCGTCGGGCACCGTGTCGACCTTTGCAACCGGCATCGATAAACCACTTGCCGGTACAATCGACAGCGTTGGAAACTTATACGTGTGTGAGGTAGCCGGTTCATTCACCGGACGCATTTACAAAATCACACCCGCCGGTGTGAAGACCGTTTTCTGCGAAGACGGTTTGAGCATTCCTGCGTGTGTATCCATCGGTAAAGACGGAAATTTTTATGCAGGCAATTTTTCCGTCGCCACGATTGTCAAGATTTCTCCGGCGGGCGTCGTTAGTCCCTTCGTCAACTTAGGCGGCATCAGCGACATTGCGGTCGATGACGCCGGAAATTTTTACGCCAGTATCTACAGCACCGGCAAGATTCAGAAAATCACCCCGTCGGGTACAGTGAGCACGCTTGCAACGTTGCCTGCCTCGCCCGCCGCCGGATTGGGACACATCATTTTCTCGAAAGGAAATCTTTTTGTGCCGTCGCAATTGGCCAACCGCATTTTTAAAGTATCGCTTGCAGGCGACACGGTATCCTTTGCGGGTACGGGCGCAGCAGGCGGTATCGACGGTACCGCAGCATCGGCTACTTTTACTTTCCCCAACGGCATAGCCGCCACCCCGACCGGCGACACGCTTTATGTCGCTGAATATCCTACCAAAAAACTGCGCCGGATTACAGGGGTACTTTCGGCTACAAGCGGAACTAAAAAAGATAAGTCAGGCAGGCCGAGCGGATACTTGCTCGAACAAAATTATCCGAATCCGTTCAATCCATCGACAGTTATCAATTATCGTTGAACAGTGAAGTCAAACTCAAGGCCTTTGATGAATTGGGAAAGGAAGTGGCTACGCTGGTCGATACAAAACAAACTGCCGGAAATTACACAGTGCAATTCAACGCGCAGGGACTATCAAGCGGCGTCTATCTCTACACCTTGACTGCCGGTTCGTTCGGCGATACGAAAAAAATGTTCGTTGTCAAATAACCTCCGTCTGCATGTCGTCCGGCGGTTCATCACTGGCTACACGCGCTTCGTCACAAACCCGCACCGGCTTATCACAAATCGGTTGAATGCTTTACCCAAGGGCGATACTTTGCCGTGCATTTAAGAAACATGCGGGGCTTTGTATAGCGTCGCGGCGGTAATTCAAACTAAAAAGTGTGAAGAAAAAAATGAGGAATCGATTTTTATTTTTGGCGATCATCTCTCTGATGTTGATCTACGTTACATCTTCAGCGTCCGCGCAGACGGTCAGCACGGTCGTCTCCGGTTTCAGCGTCGATGCTTTAGCGGTCGATGCGGCGGGAAATATTTACGCTTCAGATTTCTTCGGCACGAGCAGCGACCCGAACAACCCGAACGGCACGAAGGTTCGAAAAATCTCGCCCGACGGTTCTACCGTCAGCGTCGTCGATTCTTCATTCTTCGCGCCGACGGGACTGGCGTTTGATGCCACCGGAAATTTGTTCGTCGCCGGTACGGACGGAAAAATCTCGAAGGTTACATTCGGCACGTCGGGCAGCACAACCACCACTTTCGCTTCTTCGCTTAGTGATTTGGGCGGACTAGCGTTTGATAAAAGCGGTAACCTTTACGCAGCGCAGTACAGCGGCAACAAAATTTACAAAATCACTTCCGGCGGCACGGTCTCAACGCTTGTCGCCAGCGGCCTCAACGGGCCGGTCGCGCTGACCTTTGCGAACGACACGCTCTATGCGGCGAACTTCAACGACGGCAACATCTACAAAGTCTCGGCGACCGGTGCATTGACCTTTGTGGCTGATGTGATGACGCTGGCGCAGTTTGCCTTGCCGGTAGGATACATGGTGTTTTCCGGCGGCAACTTGCTCGTCAATGTCGGCAGTTATACATCTAGCACGACGAGCGTCGGCAACCGGATTTACAAAGTTACTCTCAATGGTCAGACAAGTGTCTTTTCTGGCACAGGTGTTTCCGGCGAAACCAACGGCGCGGTAGCCACGGCCACTTACGCAGGCAACAACGGCATGGCACTTTCTCCGACGGGCGACACGCTCTATATCTCGGAAGCGAACGGCAAACGCATTCGCCGCATCACCGGCCTCAATGCCTCGAGTGCCGCGCCGAAAAACGGCGCAAAGAATCCGCAAGGATTTTTGCTCGAGCAAAACTATCCGAACCCGTTCAATCCGAGTACGGTGATTAGTTATCAATTGTTGATTGCCGGTCAAGTCAGTTTAAAAGTATTTGACATGTTGGGGCGCGAAGTCGCAACGCTGGTGGATGCAAAACAGGCAGTGGGAAATCATTCGGTGAATTTCAATGCGGCGAATTTGACAAGCGGCGTGTATCTCTACACGCTGAACGCTGGTTCATTCAGCGACACGAAAAAAATGCTACTTGTAAAGTAACTCCGCGCCGTACGGCGATGCGCGTCCGGTAACGGTGCGACGATACACAGCAAAAACAGTGAAGGTCAATGGCCGCAGGCGCGGCGGTTGACCTTTGCGGTTATGCGGTCTACAGACCTTAAAACGTTGGTAATGCGGCGGCGTTTTCCTACCTTTGCACCCTTGTTTCGCAACCGAAACGGCAGGCATTTAATCCTTGAAAAAAATCATCATCGCCATCGACGGCGTTGCGGCTTCCGGCAAAAGCACGACCGCGAAGCATGTCGCCCGTAAGTTGAAATACACGTACATCGACACCGGCGCGATGTACCGCGCACTCACCCTCAAGGTACTGCGGCTCGGTTTGATGGACATGGTTTTTTCCGACACGGCGGCCCTGCAAAAACTGCTCGCCGAAACCAAGTTTGTACTCGAGGGCGATGCGGTTTGGATCGACGGCGAAAATGTCTCCGGCCACATTCGCACCACCGAAATCGCCGCCTACGTCAGTAAGATCAGTTCTTTGAAACCCGTCCGCGAAAAATTGGCCGTGCTCCAAAAAGAAATGGGGCAGCACAAAGGCGTGGTGATGGACGGACGCGACATCGGAACGACGATTTTCCCGAACGCGGAACTGAAAATTTTTATGACGGCCAACGCCCGCGAACGCGCTCTTCGCCGTTACGCTGAACTCAAAGAAAAGTCAAGCGGCGATCCTGAACTTTCACTCGATGAACTCGAAGCCGACATCTTGCGCCGCGACGCTGAAGATGCCCGGCGACCGCTCTCGCCGCTCCGCCAGCCCGACGACGCCATCGTGCTTGATACTTCGTCGCTCTCAATAGAAAAACAAGTCGAGTTCATTTACACCGCAGCCGTCAAAGTCATCGGAGAATAGAACGAACGGAAACCCGATTTCGTAGACGGATTGAACAAAAGGTTTGAAGCGACGAACAGTTGGCAGGAAGTTTTGGACAATCCGGTGCTGCAAAATTTGCCCTACAAAATTGAACTCAATGAGTGGGAAAAAATTGTTATGAGCCCGGCCTCCAACTGGTACGGCTACATTCAGGTGGAACTCTCAGGCGTGTTGCTCCGGCTGTTCAAAAGCGGGCGGGTGATTTCGGAGTGCTCGATTCAAACGGCGAAGGGCGTGAAAGTTGCCGATGTGGGTTGGTGCTCAAAAAATACAAGATGAAAGACAGGATGAAAGTTACCGTTGATCCGCAATCGGGATTTTGTTTCGGCGTGCAGTTTGCGATTGATATGGCCGAAGGCGAGTTGCAGGAAAGCCAAACGCTCTATTCCCTCGGCGACATTGTACACAACGCCACCGAGGTCGGACGCCTTGAAGCGATGGGCTTAAAGACGATTTCGAAAGACGATTTCAAAAATCTCCGCGATACCAAAGTTTTGATTCGTGCTCATGGTGAGCCGCCGGAAACTTACAGGTTGGCGATGGAAAACGGCATTGAACTCATTGATGCGTCGTGTCCCGTAGTTTTGAAATTACAGCGCCGGGTGAAAGATTTTTACGATAAAAATTACCAGATTATCATTTACGGCAAGCAGGATCACGCGGAAGTGATCGGTGTGAACGGGCAAGTGAACAACGAAGCGGTTGTGATCAAGTATCCCGACCTTTCGCATCCCGAAGAATTTGCTGCACTCGACTTCACGAAAAAGTCGGTGCTGTTTTCGCAGACGACGCAAGACACGAAAGGGTTTTACTTGTTGAAGGACAATTTGAAATCGCTTTTCAAGCGGAATCACAGCGAAGGCAACTTTGATGAAACGGCAACGCTCCGCGAGTGGGAATTGGATTTTATGGCGAAGGACACCATCTGCCGCCAAGTTTCAAACCGCGATGAGAAATTGATCCGGTTCTCAGAGCAAAATGAGGTTGTCATTTTTGTGGCGGGTAAGAAAAGTTCGAACGGCAAGGTGCTCTTTGACGTCTGCAAAGCGGCCAATGCCCGAACCTATTTCGCCGAAGATGAATCGCAAGTGCAGCCGGAATGGTTCGTGCGGGGAGATGGCGAGCCGGTTGAAAGCGTCGGCGTCTGCGGCGCGACATCAACGCCGATGTGGGTTATGGAAAAAGTCGCGGAGTACATTCGGAATACATTCGCAACCGCGCACGAAACAGTCTGAGAAACTGTTAAGATTTTTACTTTTCATCATCACAATCAAACAAATCAAACAGCGATGATTAAACTTATCGACAAGGACACCGGCGTGGCTCTGGGTGAAATCACCGAAGCGCATCTCAACTTTATGGCCGATCTCTTGGAAGACGATCCCGAAGTGGAAGATTATTTTATCAGCCGCGAAACGATTCAAACGCTTGAGGGCGAAGGCGCGGATAAGAAATTGATCGAAGTACTGAGAAAAGCCCTTGGCAGCCGCGAGGATATGGAAATCAGTTGGTCGCAGGCATAGGTTCAAGGATTCCGAAACCAATGAAAACCGACACGCTCTTTTATAGATTGTTCAAACATTATCCGTCGCTGTTTTTCCGGCTGGCGGGCGAGCCTGCGGAATTGGCGGGTCGCTATACTTTTTCATCGGTTGAATTGAAGGAAACGCAAACGCGCATTGATGGTCTCTTTGTGCCGAAAGGAGCATCGCCGGTTTACTTTGCCGAAGTGCAGTTTTAGAAGGACGACGGGTTTCATGCGAGGTTTTTCTCGGAAATTTTTTTGTATCTGAAGCAAAATCGAATCGAGCATAGTTGGCGGGCGGTAGTCGTTTATCCGAACCGCAAAGTAGAATCGGAGCGGATTGTTGGCTACGAAGTGCTGCTGAACAGCCATCATTACACGCGGGTTTATCTCGATGAACTTGAACCGGAAACGTTGGAACTTGGGATTGTGAAACTCGTCATCGAGCCGGAGAAATCTGCGATGGCCTCGGCGCAGCGATTGATTGAGCAGGCGAAAGTTTCCGTTGAAGAGTAAAAGCCTGCGTGAAGATTTGACGGAACTGATTGAGACGATTGTCGTCTATAAATTTAGAACGCTAACCCGTGAGGAGATACGAAAGATGTTAAACATTGCCGACACTACGCTGAGAGATACGCAATACTTTAAGGAAGTACGCGAGGAAGCAAAGCAGGAAAGAGACCGTGAAATTGCAACGAAACTACTTGCAGAAGGCACAAGTATCGAACTCATCAAAAAAGTTACCGGTCTTTCTGAAAGCGACTTGAAAGCGTTGCAACCGGAAAAGAAATCATAAACCAGTTTTTTTTAATTCACAATTTCATTTAACCACAACCCGCTTGCCGTCTTTCGTCGCGGCCCAGCGGAAAAACACAGACGAAGAGGACACAAATTTAATGGCAGACACGCAAACACTAATCCCGGGAGTGGACGCTCCGAAGAACAAGCGTACGCAAAAACCAACCAAGTTTTTCGCGGACTACGGCATCGAAGAATTGAAAGAAATGGAATCGCTCTACGCGAGCACGCTCAACGAAGTAACCGAAGGGGAAATCGTTAAGGGCAAAGTCGTTTCCATTTCCGAAAAAGATGTAACGATTGACGTCGGGTTCAAATCCGAAGGCATCGTGCAACTGATGGAGTTTCAAAACTCCGCCCAGTTGAAAGTCGGCGATGAAGTCGAAGTCTTTCTCGAAAGCATCGAGGATAAAATGGGGCAACTCATTCTCTCGAAGCGCAAGGCCGACATCACCCGCACGTGGGAACGCATCAACGAGTCGATGGAGAAAGGCACGATCATTTCAGGCCGCATCATCAGCCGCGTCAAGGGCGGCATGGTTGTAACGCTTTCTGGCGTCGAAGCCTTCTTGCCCGGTTCGCAAATTGATGTCAAGCCGGTGCGCGATTTCGATGCGCTCGTCGGTGAGAATATGGATTTCAAGGTTGTGAAAATAAATTTGCTGACACAGAACATCGTCGTCAGCCACAAGGTGATCATTGAGCAAGAGTACGAACAGCGCCGCAAAGAAATGCTCGCCAACATTAAAGTGGGTATGGTGCTCGAAGGTTCGGTCAAGAACATTACCGACTTCGGTTTGTTCGTCGATCTCGGCGGTCTCGATGGCCTCGTGCATATCACGGATATTACTTGGGGACGCATTTCGCATCCTTCCGAGGCCGTGAAGCTCGATGACATTATCAAGGTCGTTGTAACCGGCTATGATGAAGAGAAAGGCCGCGTTTCGCTCGGCATGAAGCAACTCACGCCGCATCCGTGGGAAAACATCGAAGAGCGGTATCCCGTCGGTGGCCGCGTGAAAGGCAAAGTCGTTTCGATTACTGAATACGGCGTGTTCGTTGAAATCGAAAAAGGCATCGAGGGTCTCGTGCATATTTCCGAAATGAGTTGGACGCAGCACATCAAGCATCCGAATCAGTTCGTTTCGATGGGGCAGGAAGTCGAGTGCATGGTGCTCAACATCGATAAAGACAACACGAAACTTTCGCTCTCGATCAAACAGGTTGAAGCCGATCCGTGGCAGAAGCTTGCGGAGAAATATGCCGTCGGCACCACGCACAAAGGCGTCGTGCGCAACCTGACCGACTTCGGCGTGTTCGTTGAACTTGAACCCGGCGTGGACGGCCTCGTGCATATCTCTGATCTTTCTTGGACGAAAAAAGTTCGCCACCCCGGCGAGATGGTCAAGAAGAATCAAGAGCTTGATGTTACCGTGCTGAAGTTTGATGTCAAAGGCCGCAGAATCGCTTTGGGACACAAGCAACTTGAGCTGAATCCGTGGGATGCGTTCGAGGCGGCTTACACAGTCGGCACGGAAACGAAGGGTGCAATCTCTCGCATCATCGAGAAGGGCGTCATCGTTGAGTTGCCGGAAGGCGTCGATGGCTTCGTGCCCGGCTCGCACTTGCTGCGTGGCGGCGTCCGCGACATCAGTGCGTCGTTCAAGATCGGCGATGAACTTCCGATGAAGGTGATCGAGTTTGACAAGGAAAACAAACGCATCATTCTTTCAGCCTTGGAATACTTCAAGGGCAAGAGCAAGGAAGAAATCGAGGATTACATGAAGGCGCATCCGAACGAGAAACAGGAAATCCAAGCGGCGACCGCTGAATTGGATGCACCTGTCGCCCAAGCAGTCGCAACGGAAGAGCCGAAACCGTAACCTTCGCTTTCATATCGTT
>JACMJS010000372.1 GCA_014380515.1 Chlorobiales bacterium | reverse complement strand
TCAAGGTCTTTATCGCGGACGCCGATGAGATAGAGAATGCCATCGAGGCCGAGCGTTGAAATGGCTTGCTTGGCGGTTTGCCGCACGAGCGGCTTGGCATGAAATGCAATGCCCAAGCCCGCCAAACCCAGCATCGGCAAATCATTGGCACCATCCCCGACGGCAATCGTTTGCTCCAATGATAAATTCTCCCGCGCGGCAATCTCTCGCAAGAGCGATGCCTTCCGCGCACCATCGATAATAACTCCCGCAACCCGGCCAGTAACAACGCCGTCCACGATTTCCAATTCATTGGCGTGCACTTCATCGATGCCTAATTTTTCCTGCAAGCGTTTCCCGAAATACGTAAATCCGCCGGAAAGAATCACGGTTTTGTAACCGTATTGCTTCAGCGTTCGCACCAGCCGTTCCGCCCCGTCCATCAAGGGAATCCGGTTGGCGATCTCCTCGACTACGGATTCCGGCAAGCCTTTGAGTGTTGCCAAGCGTTCGGTGAAACTCGCTTTGAAATCTAGCTCTCCGCGCATCGCCGCTTCCGTAATCTTGCTAACGGCCTCACCCGCACCTGCGGCCTTGGCCAGTTCATCGATCACTTCGGCTTTGATGAGCGTTGAATCCATATCGAACGCGACAAGCCGTCGGTTGCGCCGAAACGCATTGTCGACCTGCATCGCAATATCGACGCCAAGTTCGGTGGTGATGTTCATCAGCGCGGATTGCATCGCCGCTGCATCTGAAAGTTTGCCGCGCACGCTGAACTCGATGCACGCTCTTGTGAGATCAGCCGGAGTGCGAAGCGGGATGCGGCCTGAGAGCCGAATAATCTTGTCGATGTTCAAGCCGTGCGATGCGATCACGCTGGTGACGCGCGATAAGTGTTCCGCCGTAACTTTTTCACCGAGCAAGGTAATGATGTGTTTTTCTTCGCCGTGCCGGGACGCCCACTGTTGATAAGCCTGCTCCGTTACCGGCGTGAAGCGGATCGTTACGCCAAGTTCGTGCGCCTTGAAAAGCAACTCTCGCAGAACGGGCGACGACTGCATCACATCCGGCACTTCAATCAACATGCCGAGCGAGAGTTCACGGTGAATGACCGCTTGTCCGATGTCTAAAATGTTCACGCCGTAGCGCGAAAGAATCGAGGTCAAGGCCGAAGTCAAACCGGCTTTGTCTTCGCCGGAAATGTTGACGAGAATAATCTCTTTCATCACCGATTCAATTGGGAAAAATTTCTTTGACGATTTTGTAAGTCTGTACGTGTGCGGCGACGGTCAGCGAAATCGGATCGGCATAGCCACCGCCGAGCGCAAGCGAGACCGGCACGTTTTCGGAGTTGCACATTGAGAGCAGCATCCGGTCGCGCGCGGCAAGTCCCGCAAGTGAAAGCGAGAGACGCCCGAGTTTATCTTCTTTCAGCGGATCGACACCGGCTTGGTAAAAAATCAAATCCGGTTTGAAGGCGAAGACTTTCGGAAGTTCATGCCGGAGGCTCGCAAGATAAAGCTCGTCGTCAGCGCCATCGGGCAAATCGACATCGACGGTCGAGGGCACTTTACGAAACGGATAATTTTTTGCGCCGTGCAGACTGAGAATATAAACGTCCGGGTTGCCGCCGAGAATACCCGCATTGCCGTTGCCCTGATGTACGTCCAAATCGACAATCGCCGCGCGTGAAATTTTTTTATGCTTCAACAGATTGAGCACCGCAACCGCAACATCGTTGAACACGCAATAGCCTTCGCCCGCATCCGCGAACGCATGATGCGTGCCGCCCGCAAGATTGCCGCTCACGCCCCGATTTGACGCAGGGTCCAACGCCGCATCCGCCGCATCCATCGCACCGCCGACGGAAGCAAGTGAACGGTTGACTAAAGATTCGCTCCACGGAAAACCGATACGTCGCATGATGCCGGGGTCAATCGTACCGTCGCAAAACGTGTCAAAGTATTCGGATGTATGCGCGGCCAGCATCTCATCGCGCGTTGGCAACCGCGGTTCGAAAAGTTCCGACGCTTCAAGCACGCCTTCACGCAAAAGACTTTCGCGCACCAATTTATATTTGGACATCGGAAAGCGGTGGCCTTCGGGAAGATCAACGGTGTAACGGTCGGAGTAAAAAACTTTCAAGTGCTTCGGCATTTAATAATAGCATTCATTGATGTGTCATTCCCGCCCATGAGCGGCAATCTTACAAGGGTTGAGAAATATGAAGTCAAGATTCCCGCCACGAACAATAGTTCGGCAAGCTCTCATTGGGAATGACAGTAAAGAAGCCTGCGAGAATTACGCACGGCGATAGCATGAAGGCATGCGCGGAATGAAAACAGGTTTGCAAAGATTTAAAAGGCGTGCGGTTGTATATTCGGCCATGCCTCTGAAACGCAAACATACATCGCAAAAATCAAACGGCCTTGGGGTTGCCGAAACCGCAGGATCGCCCGGTGCCCGCCCGCAGCCAAGTGAGACAGCGAGCCGCAAGCAAAGCCATATCGAGATTTGCCTAACCGAGCCGGTCGATTTTACCGCGCAAACAAACGGCTTCGATTCATATCGTTATGCGCACAACGCTGTTCCTGAAACGGACTTTCAAAGCCTGACGCTCAACACGAAATTTCTCGGCCATGCGATTGCATATCCCGTGATGATCTCTTCAATGACGGGCGGCTACGGCGGCGCAAGATTTATCAACGGTGCGCTCGCGGAAGTATGCCAGTCGCTGCAGATTCCGCTCGGCGTGGGGAGCATGAGGCAAGCATTGGAAAATAAAATGCACCGCGAAAGTTTCAGCGTGGTGCGCAGGATGGCGCCTTCGATTCCGGTCTATGCCAACATCGGTGCGGCGGAAGTGGCCAAAGGTTTGACGGCGAAGGAAATAAATTTACTCACGGGTCTCGTTCGCGCCGATGCCATCATTGTGCATCTCAACGCCGCGCAGGAACTCTTTCAACCGGAAGGCGACACGAACTTCAGAGGCGTGCTGGCGGGACTTGAACGCTTGACGAAATTGACCGCGCTGCCCGTCATTGCCAAAGAAGTCGGGAGCGGCATTTCGGCGGCGGCGGCGGCGCGGCTCATCGATGCGGGCGTGCGGGCGATTGACGTCGCCGGTGCGGGCGGCACGAGCTGGCAAAAGGTCGAAGCTTTGCGATACACCGAGCAGCACGGCACCGATGAACGCTTCAGTGATTCGGCGATGCAAGAGTTTCTCAACTGGGGCATTCCGACGGCAACTTGTTTGGAACAACTGTGCGAATTGAAATCGGAACGTCCTGATACATTTTCCGAAGTTGAAATTATTTCATCGGGCGGCATCAAGAATGGCATCGAGATTGCAAAATCCATTTCGCTCGGCGCGGCGATTGCGGCGTCGGCCAAGCCCGTGCTTCAGGCGTTGATGCCCGCTGATAAAGCGATGAACGTGCAAACGGCGAAAACGCCGAACCATCTCGATGCCGGACAGGTCGCCGCTGAAGCCCTGATTTTACAATGGATGCGAGACCTTCGCGCCGTCATGTTTCTCACGGGTGCGGCGTCCGTAGATGAACTTGCCCGCATACCACTCGTGCCGCTTCAAAAAAATATTTCCAATCGCTGAACCGCTACAATGTCCGAAGTACAAAATCCCGTCTCCAACGCCCACGAAAAAAAATATGCACGGCTGAAGCAAACGCTCGACCGGCGTTTGCAATCGTTGTTACCGCAAACCGAACCCGAAACGCTCTACAAACCCGCGCGGTACATTTTATCGGGCAACGGCAAACGCATTCGTCCGATGCTAGCCTTGCTCGCGGCGGAATCCGTCAGCGGCGATTCTAAAAACGCGATGAACCTCGCGCTCGCGGTCGAAGTGTTGCACAACTTTACGCTCATTCACGACGACATCATGGACAATGCCGACCTGCGGCATAACCGTGAGACGGTGCATAAAAAGTGGGACGCGAACATCGCCATTCTCACCGGCGACATGATGCTTGCTTTCGCGTATCGCCTCGTGCTGAAAACGCCATCGGAAAATCTGGGCGCGATTCTCGGCATCTTTACTGAAAGCGTCATCACGGTTTGCGAAGGCCAAGCGTTCGATAAAGAATTCGAGTTACGCTCGAAAGTTTCCATCGACGATTACCTGATGATGATCTCGAAAAAAACCGGACGGCTCATCGCCGCATCGTTGGAGCTGGGCGGCCTCGCGGCAGGAGCAACACAGGCACAGGCGAAAGTCCTTTCGCGGTTCGGCGAACTGATCGGCCAAGCGTTTCAGGTGCAAGATGATTTGCTCGACATCATGGCGGCGGACAATGCGAAGTTCGGCAAGCGGATGGGCGGCGACGTGATCGAGGGCAAAAAAACATTTCTTTTGCTCAAAGGCATCGAGCTAACGAAAGGAAAAGAGCGAGCACTGTTGCAATCGGTGATTGACGGCAAAGGCATCGCTGCGTCGCGCGTCGGCGAAGTGAAAGCAATCTATGAAAAGTGTGGTGTGCTGGCGGAAGCAAAAAAACTGATCGCGCAAAATGCAAAAGCGGCGGAAAAACTCGTGATGAAACTGCCCAACAAAAACGGACGCGACGCCTTGCTTGGCTTTACCGCCAGCGTGATGCAGCGCGAGTTCTAATCACTGCGTCCCCCCGACGAATCTTATGCCCGCATTTTTTGCTTGGACATCAGGGCGGTGATGAACTCTTCGGGGTTTTCAGGTGAGACGATGTGAATCTTATCGGTCTCGATGAGCACATCGCTTGCGGCGTTGGTGGAGAAAACGCGTACCGTGCCGAGCGTTGCCAAAGTATAGAAGCCCCAGTTTGAGAAGAGACCGATGAAGCCAAGCGTACGGCGT
>JACMJS010000371.1 GCA_014380515.1 Chlorobiales bacterium | reverse complement strand
GTTGTAATTTTTCTCAAGCACGCGCACCATTGTGGCGAGTTGTTCGCGGTTGAACTCGACGACGAGCAAATTATCCTTGCGCGGCGAGTGTGCAAGTTCCGCTTGCATGGCGGCGTCTTCGGCGGCCTCAACTTCCTCCGCCGATTGCTCGGTTCCGGCGGCGGCGGCAACTTCACCGGATTTCTTCAGCATCTCGATCTTGTTCGGATAGAGCTGGTTCACCTTCTGCGCAATATCTACCGCCGCGCCGACGGTTTCGCGGAGTTGCTCGACCTTCCAAGGCTTCGTCAGGTAACGAAACACTTCGCCGGAGTTGACCGAGTTCATAATCGCATCGAGATCGGAATAACCTGTCAGCAAAATGCGAATCGTGGCGGGACTGATCGTTTTGATAATTCGCAGGACTTCGTGGCCGAGCATACCGGGCATGCGTTGATCGCTGAGCACCACGTGGATTTGGCGTTGCCGAACGATCTCGATAGCGTCTTTGCCGTTCGTCGCCGTGTAGACGTTGTATTGCTTGCGAAACGTCGCCGAGAGCGATTGCAGCACGAGCGGCTCATCATCCACAAGCAAAATATTGATATTTGAATCAGCGGCCATAAAACGAATCCTTCTCTGTGATGAATTAGGGTTTTTTACCTTTTAACTGTTCTAATGTAATCGAATGTATTGAACCTGTAAACTTATCGCAAGGTCTTTGCCGGGCAGCGTCAGCTCAACACTGTATCGTCTTGGAAGACGCGCTCGGTGGTTTCTTTCGTCAGTTTTTTCACCGCCGGAATGCGAATGAAAAAGTCCGTGCCCTTGCCGACTTCGCTCTTCACATCAATCTTGCCTTTATGGGATTCAATAATTTTAAACACAATCGATAGTCCCAAGCCCGTGCCTTGGCCAATCGGTTTGGTGGTAAAGAACGGATCGAAAATTTTCTTGAGATTCGCGGGCGCAATGCCTTTGCCGTTGTCGGAAATTTGCACAACGACGTCGTCGCCGTCGAGCGATGTTTTGATGAGCAACACGCCGCCTTCGGGATTGTCCTCGCAGGCTTGCGAGGCGTTGGTCATAATATTGAGAAACACTTGGTTGAGCTGAGCCGGATAACACATAATGTCGGGCACGGTGCCGTATTGCTTGCGGATCGTCATATGCCGTTTCAAAATGTGGTTGGCGATGACGAGCGTCGAATCCAAACTTTCGTTGATGCTGGACTTTTGAAGATTGGCTTCATCGAGCCGTGAAAAGTTTTTGAGATTCGAGACGAGTTCCTGAATGCGGTCGACGCCCTGAATCGAATTCTCAAGCATCATTTTATTCTCATCAACAAGGCCGACGCTCTCAATGGACTTCATCGCATCGAGGGCTTCCGGCACAACGATTTCCAAACCGGAATAATCCTCGCGCTCGATTTTGCCGAGAATTACGCCGCACTTTTCCATCGCGTGATGAAATTCTTTTTCGTTCTCTTCGATGATCTGAATGTTGTTGCGAATGAATCCGAGCGGCGTGTTCATTTCGTGTGCAAGGCCGGCGACCATCTGCCCCAACGACGCCATCTTTTCGGCCTGAATGAGTTGCGACTGGGAATCTTGAATCACCTTGTCCTGCTGACGCAGCGAGACGGAAAGCCGCACGGCCATGGCGGCGAACACAATCAAACCGGCGAGTAACGCCACGATCTGAATCGTTTGCAGGCGCGAGGTGCGTTCGGTGGAACTTTGCCCGAGCTGGGTGATGAAGTCGCGGTTGTTGCGCAGAATATCGGCCTCGTGCGTGATGGCATAGTCGACCGAACGGTCTAAAAGAAGTGTGTCCAAGGCTTTCGTCTGCGGATTAAAACTATCAATAAGCCGGATGACATCGGCACGGTGCACCGCCCACATTTCCTTGGTGCTATTGACCATCTTGCGAGCGCGTTCATCTTTCACCGGCGTTACTCCGTATTCAACGCTGTTCACCATGAACTTGCCGCCACTGTAAAGGGCTTGCACGGTTTCATCAAATTGCTTGGTCGATGTGCCGAACTCCTTGAAAAAGGAATCGTAAGGCACTCCAGTAACGACGGATTGCTGAACGTCGCGGATATTGCTAATCGAGGCTTGCCAGTATTCCTGCTGCTTGGTTGCACAGAAAATTTGTTCGGTGTCGCGCTGGCTGTCGTTGGCAATGTTGAGATTGATAACGAATACGGATGCGACGAGGCTGATGAAGATGACGGCGTAGATAATCAGTTCGGCGTACCGTGCCCGTTGGCTGTCGCTCTGTTCCTTTTGCTGTTGTTCAGGTTCGGCAGATGTACTCATGACGGCTGATGTTTGGTCTTGGTAGTCTTGATAGAGATGACTTGCGCGGGGGCGGAAATATTTCGGACATGAATATAGCGACGCTGCATCTCAAAAGCCAACCGATACGCGGGTGTAAAGCGGATTTAACATACCGTGGATCAGGCCTTGGCAACCTGATAACCGCCGCCTACTTTTCGTGCGCCAGAATATCTTTCAACGCGGCGGGCAGCGCGGGATAAGCAAACTTGAATCCCGCCTCAAGCGTCCGCTTCGGCACGACGCGCTGACCTTCGGCAACGGCTTCGGCGCCCTCACCGAACAAGAGCGCGAGCGCCTGCTTCGGCACGCTGAAAAACGACGGGCGCGACAACGCCGCGCCGAGCGCACGCGCAAAATTTTTCATCGTAACCGGCTGCGGCGCGCTGGCATTGAACGCGCCCGACGCACTTTCGGTGTCGAGCAGATACAGAATCAAATTCACTTCATCGTCGATGTGAATCCACGAAAACCATTGTTCGCCGTCGCCGATCGGTCCGCCGACGAAAAGATTGAACGGGGTAATGAGCCGCTGGAGCGCGCCGTCCTTCGTCGAGAGCACGACGCCCGTCCGCACCCGCGCGACCCGCACGCCCAGCTTTTCGGCTTTGATGGCTTCGGCTTCCCAATCCACGCAAACCTTCGCCAGAAAATCAATCGCAGGCGACGCGCTTTCGGAAAGTTCCATGACGTCGGGCAGATGCGGCTGCGTGCCGTAGTATCCGATGGCCGAGCCGTTGATGAGCGTGCGCGGTTTCTCTGCGGCTTTCTCCATCGCCTGCACGAGACTTCGCGTGCCCGCCACCCGCGAATCGGAAATCAGTTGCTTGTATTCCGCCGTCCAGCGGGCGGCGACGGGCGCGCCGGCAAGATTAATAACGGCATCCGCGCCGCCGATGAGTTTTTCCCATTCACCGCCCGCGCCCGTCGCCGCATCCCACTTGGCGTAAGCGTCCGCGCCTTTCAATTTTTCTTTCGCGGTTTCGGGATTGCGGACGAGCACGCGCACTTTATCGCCGCGCTTCGTCAGCCTTTTGAAAAGTTCGCCGCCGATAAGGCCGGTGGCGCCGGTAAGGACGATGGTCTTTGCCATGACTGTAATTTTTGGTTTGGTTTTTTTGTGCGATGCGTCCGCGAACGAAGACGCAAGGAAATGCTGATGCGGTAACTTTCCGTCCCGTCAAATCGTTTGCCACGCTTCTTCGGTTACAAGTCAAAACTGCCTGTCATTCTGAATGTAGCGCAAGCGAAATGAAGAATCCCTTATTCCTCTGAAAGCAATTAGGGATTCTTCGCTGCGCTCAGAATGACAGAGGAGGCAATAAGTCGGAAAGAGCAAGACACACTTTCGAGGTATCGAGGTATAAGTTGAAGAAGGCAAAGTCCGTCGAACGTTTTTGTGTTTGAAAATGTCTATTTTCTGAATGCTTTACACCAACGCCCGCAGCGGAAAGGCACGCATGGAACTGCGGGAACTTGCACTGTCAAACCTTTCACTTTTGCCGCAGATGTCCGTCATTGAAATCCTACCCGAAACCGTTGCCAACAAAATCTCCGCCGGAGAAGTGGTACAGCGTCCGGCCTCCGTCGTCAAAGAACTTTTGGAAAACGCCGTCGATGCGGGCGCGGATAGCATCACGCTGATCATCAAAGACGCGGGCAAAACGCTCGTCCAAGTCATCGATAACGGCTGCGGTATGACGGAAGACGACGCGGTGCGGTGCTTCGAGCGTTTCGCAACGAGCAAAGTACGATCATTTGAAGACCTCGAAAACTTGCACACGCTGGGTTTTCGTGGCGAAGCCCTCGCCAGCATTGCCGCCGTCTCGCAGGTCGAACTCAAAACCAAACGCGCCGAAGACCGGACGGCGACGCTGATTCGAATCGAGGGCGGCAAGTTCGAAGAGAAGTCAAAAGCACAATCGGCGGATGGCACATCGATCAGCGTTCGAAACGTGTTTTACAACGTACCCGCCCGCAGAAAATTTTTAAAAACCAACGCGACCGAGTTCAAGCATATTTTCGAAATCATTCAAGCCCTCGCGCTCTCGCACACCGACATCGGTTGGACGTTCATCAGCGACGATGAGGAAGTTTTTAAACTCACGTCGCCAAACCTTGCCGAGCGGCTCAACGGGCTTTTAGGAAAAGATTTCGCAAACGGCCTCGCGGCGATTTCGGAGACGAATGATTTCATGTCCGTCAAAGGCTACTTGGGCAAACCGGCGATGATGAAGCGGACGAAGAATGAAAATTTCTTGTTCATCAACCGCCGCATCACGCAAAGCAAATCGCTGACGCACGCCGTCGTACAGGGCTACGGCGAACTAATGGGCGAGCGGGAGTATCCGTTTTTCCTCCTTGATATTTCGATTGATCCCAGCCGCATCGATGTCAATGTGCACCCGACGAAAATGGAAGTGAAGTTTGATGACGACCGCAATGTGTATAACATGATTCTGGCCATCGTCAAGCGGGCGGTCGGGCAAACGGATTTCGCGCCGGTCGTCAGTCTCGGTGAAAAATCGGGCGTACCTGAAAACCGTTCGTTGCAAAATACCGTATCCTTTGCGGGCATTGACAAACGGCTCGGCTACAATGACCGGGATGCCGAGCTTCAGAGCACCAACCGGCTCTTTGCCGACTACAAGGAAAACCGGTTCAGCGGCAAGTATGAATCGGCGGACAACGCCGGTGGCTACGACTTGCAAAACCGCAGCAACGGCGGCTCGGAAAATATCGAAACGCTTTCGCGCAATTTCGCTGAGGCCACGCGCGATGCCTCAAGCGATTATCAATCGGGGCAATCGGGGCAATCGGAACAGTCGGGGTATTTGGATCAACCGGCGCAACCGGAACCAGTCGGTATAAGCAGCCAACCGGCATTGCAAGGAAACGTGGTGATGGCGTCGGGGGGCGGGGAAGACCGCAGCGAGCGTCGGCAGGATGAACGGTTCATCTGGCAGTTGCACAACAAATACATCCTGACGCAGTTGAAATCGGGGCTGATGATGATCGATCAGCACGTCGCGCATGAACGTATTTTGTATGAACGTGCGCTTTCGGTGATGGCATCGAACGTGCCGAATTCGCAGCAACTTTTATTTCCGCAGAAGATTGAGCTCAAGCCGTGGGAATATGAAATCATGGAAACGATCAAATCCGATTTAGAACGGCTCGGATTTTCGCTGCGCATGTTCAGCGGACGCAGCGTGCTCATCGAAGGCATCCCGCCCGATGTGCGGCGCGGGGCGGAAGAAAAGATTTTGCAGGAAATGCTGGAGCAGTATCACGATTACGCCGAAACTTTAAAGATCGAATCGCGCGACAATGTGGCCAAATCATATGCGTGCCGCAGCGCGATCATGGCGGGCGATAAACTTTCACAGTGGGAAATGAGCGTGCTGATTGATCAACTTTTCGCCACCTCAATGCCCTACGTCTGTCCGCATGGCCGCCCGATTATCATCAAACTTTCGCTTGAGGAACTCGACCGAATGTTTGGCCGTACGTGAAATCACCCTTCGAGCGGCCTATGGCATAAATGTAAGCGAAACCATATATTGGCCTCAGCCTGTAGCATCGGTAGAAACCCGAAATTTCCGATACCACCTTTCAAAGCAAAAACCCGCAAGCCCTTGTAGCTCAGACGGATAGAGCAGCAGTTTCCTAAACTGTTTGTCGGCAGTTCGACTCTGCCCAAGGGCACGTTGCTTCGGCGCGGCCATTGTCCGAAGCCCTAACACTCTAACGCTGCCAAACCGTGAACACCATTCTTGTCATCGACGACGAGCGGGTCATTACCGATTTCATCAAAGAAGCCTTGGCTGAGGAAAGCTACACGGTCGAGGCGGCCAACTCCGGCATGGAAGGTCTCGCCGCCGCCCGCAGGCTCTTGCCCGACCTTGTGATCCTCGACTACATGATGCCCGATCTTGACGGCCTTTCCGTCTTGCGCGAGCTTCGCAAAATCGACGAGAGCGTGCAGGTGATGATGGTTACGGCGTTCAACAGCGTGCCCGCCGCGCTTGAAGCGATCAAACTCGGCGCGACGGATTACATCATCAAGCCGTTCAACATCGATGAACTCAAAGTCGCCGTCGCCAAAGCCCTTGAGCAAATCAACCTCAGAAATCAAATCCGGTTTTTGCGCGATGACGTCGCTAAGAAATCCGGCGACAGCGAATTCATCATTTGCGTTTCGGCGCAGATGGGGAAAGTGTATGAACTCGCCTCGCAAGTGGCGCACACCAACGACACGACGGTTTTAATTTTGGGCGAATCGGGCGCAGGCAAGGAACATTTGGCCAAGTTCGTGCACCTGAACTCGGCGCGTAAATCAAAACCGTTCGTCGAACTCAACTGCGCCGCCATTCCCGATAGTTTGTTGGAATCCGAACTCTTCGGCTACGAGCCGGGCGCCTTCACCGACGCCCGCAGCAAAAAACAAGGCCTCTTCGAATACGCCGACGGCGGCACGATTTTCCTCGACGAGATCGGCGACATGCCGCAAGCCACGCAGGCCAAAGTTCTGAAAATCATGGAGACGAAAACTTTCCGCCGGGTCGGCGGCCTGCGCGACATCAAAAGTGATGTTCGAATCGTTGCGGCGACGAACAAAGACCTCGCCGTCGAAATCGAGCGGGGAAATTTCCGTGAGGATTTGTATTACCGCCTGCAAGTCGTTCCGATTGAAATCCCGCCGCTGCGCCAGCGTCCCGACGATATTCTGCAACTCGCCAATTTTTTTATTGAGATGTTCGTCCGCTCGATGCGCAAACGGCTGGAACTCTCGAACGAAGCCGCCGCGGCGCTCATCGGTTACAAGTGGAAAGGCAACGTACGCGAGCTGAAAAACGTGATTGAACGCGCGGTGATTATCACGCCGAACAACAGCAAAATTTTGCCGGAGCATCTTTCCATCAAGCCCGCGAACGGTGGGACTTCGCACCAAGCATCGCCGTTGTATAAATCGCCATTGCCGGTACAGGCGCAAGCCCCCGCGCACGCAGCCGCGCATCCGTTGCCCGATACACCGGAGCCACCGCCGGAAAAAATTCAGGAAGGATTTTCACTGCGACAGTTGCTAGACCGCACGGAGCAAGCGTATCTCGTTAAAGCCCTCGAGCAAACGTCGGGCAATCAACTTCGAGCAGCGAAAC
This sequence comes from Chlorobiales bacterium, assembly GCA_014380515.1. Lineage (GTDB taxonomy): Bacteria > Bacteroidota > Chlorobiia > Chlorobiales > JACMJS01 > JACMJS01. The sequence continues at coordinate 7,118 of JACMJS010000371.1, read as the reverse complement.
TGCTCGGCATCGAGCGGCACGTGCTGCGGTATCAGATGAAGAAACACGGCATCGAAGAATCGAAAAGCTAGAAAGCCTAATCCTCCCCGACCTCCTTTGACAAGGGGGAGACGGAATGGCGTTACGGGAAGTATATTCGCACCCTAAAATCGATAACAAACATCCAACCAAATTTTTTATGACGACTGAAAAAATCACTGCGGATACCGAGAAGACTGCAACTGAAAAAAACCTTCGATACATCCGCGAGACGCTCAACTACAGTGCCGACCTCAAACGGCGCGTGGCCGAAGAATGCGCGGATGAAATTTTGAAAATGTCGGAAGTGATCGCCTCGGCGTTTAAGCAAGGCGGAAAACTGTTGATCTGCGGCAACGGCGGCAGCGCGGCCGATTCGCAGCACCTTGCGACCGAATTCACGATCCGTTACCGCAGCAGCGTGAACCGTCCCGCGATGCCCGCCATCGCCCTGACGACCGATACCTCCGCAATCACCGCCGGAGCCAACGACATCGGCTACGACAACGTGTTTGCACGCCTCACCGAAGCCTACGGAAAGGAAGGCGATGTGCTCTTGGGAATTTCCACGAGCGGCAATAGCGAAAGCGTGATTCGCGCGATGACTTGCGCCAAAACGCGCGGCCTCTCGACGCTTGCGTTTCTCGGCGGCAACGGTGGCAAGATGCGCGGCATGGCGGATGTTTCCGTAACCGTGCCGCACCAAGGCGCGGCGGATAGAACGCAGGAATGCCACATCGCCATCGGCCACATCATCATTCAGTTGGTTGAGGAAAGTTTTGGCTACGGGGAATAAACCTCCCGCACGATGCTGAAAAATATTTTCATCGTTGCTCTGCTTTTTCTCACGAGCACCGTGCGGGCGCAGAGCACTATGTCGCAAATCGGCGGCGGGTGCGACGGCTGCGAGGCAATCAATGAAGGACGGCCGAAGACCGTGAATTGGCGAACCGCAATTGCATCATCCGCCGAGAAAGGTGAACCGCTTGAGATCACCGGTGTCATATATCAGCAGGGTGGCAAAACGCCAGCGAAGAATGTAATCCTCTACATCTATCACACGGACGCAACCGGATATTACACACCCGCTGCCGAAGCAACCGGCTTTGCGAGGCGGCACGGACATTTGCGCGGATGGATGAAGACGGACAATCAAGGCCGCTACAAATTCACAACCGTTAAACCGGCTATTTATCCTGACCGCACATTGCCCGCGCACATTCATCCCGTTATCAAAGAGCCGGAGAAAAATGCGTACTACATCGATGAATTTACCTTTGAAGGCGATCCGATTTTGACGCCTGCCTATCGTGCTAAACTTGAAAACCGCGGTGGCTCAGGCATCGTTAAACTGACGAAACAAAACGGGGTATGGATAGGCGTACGCGATATTGTGCTCGGCCAGAACATTCCGAACTACAGATAAAATCGCATTGTAAAAACGCCGATGAAAGTAGAACTGCGGTTGAAGTTCGAGTTGCGCGCGACGCATTCACTCGGCGTACGGCAAGAGCCGCATGAACATTTGTGGCTGATCCGCGCGGAGATCGCAGGCGAACCGGTCGGCGGCATGATTTTAAATTTGCCCGCGGTGCGCGACGCCTTCGCGCCGTTCGTGGATGAACTCAAAGAAAAATACCTTAACACCGCGCCCGAACTTTCCCTTGATGCCCAAGCCGCCCCGACCTGCGAAACCCTCGCCGCACATTTTTTCACGCGCTTCGCCGAAACGCTCGATACAAAATTCCACGCTGAAAATCCGACCGTGATTCTGAACGCCGTCGAAGTCGAACTCTACGATCCCGACGGCTTCGAATGGGGTTCGGCCAAACTTTCCCGATAAACAGTTACAAGTTACAATCGCTCAAAGACGGCGACGCTTTCGATGTGGTTCGTGTGCGGAAACATATCGACCGGATGCACTTCCGTCAGGCGGTAGTTGTCGCCGTCGCAGAATGATTTCCCATCGCGGGCGAGACTGGCCGGATTGCAACTCACATACACGATTCGTTTCGGCGCGAGTTTTAATAACGTCTGCACCGCGTCCGGGTGCATCCCCGCGCGCGGCGGATCGGTGATGACCACATCCGGCAAGCCGAATTCTTTCAACTCCGATTCCATTTTTCCGAAGTCCTTGAGGTCGAGCATTTTGAAACGGCAATTGGTGATGCCGTTCCGCAAGGCGTTGGCATGGGCATCACGGATCGAACTTTCAACCATTTCGATGCCGAATACTTTTGCGCAATGCGCCGAAATGAAAACGGAAATCGATCCCGTGCCGCAATACAAATCATAAACCACGTCGCTTTTTTCTAACCGCGCAAGTTCCAACGTTTTTTCATAGAGCCGCTCGGCCTGCAACGTGTTCGTCTGGAAAAACGAATTCGCCGAAATCGAAAACCGGTACGCTCCCAGCCTCTCGGTAATCGTACCGTCGCCTTTCATCACCGCTTCTGATTCGCTGAACGCAACCGTGTTCTTGCGGCTCGAGAGGCCGTTGACGAACGTCGTCAGCCTTTCGCCGAGCGCATCATTCAGCCGCGCGAGTAGTTCGTTCATCAGCGGAGCATCGTGCGGCGGCGAAGTAACAAGATTGACCATCAAGTCATCCGTGTGGACACTTTGACGCACGACCAAGTTGCGCAGCATCCCGCTATCGGTATCGGTCGAGTAAACCGAAAGTTTTTTTGCTTGCGAAAACGCTTTGACGGTTTCAAGCACCTTGTTCATTTCCGATGTCGCAATATGGCACTCGTCAATATCAATCGCTTTGTCATATCGCTGCGGCGCGTGAAAGCCGAGCGCGAAATCGAGGGGCTTGAGCAATGAAGCATCGATGTTCATTTCGTCCGGCGAAAGGTAGCGGCGGTTTGAAAATGAAAAGTCAACTTTGTTGCGGTAGTGGTACGGCGACAGGGCGGCAATCGCTGGCTCAACGATAATTTCTTTAAACCCGCCGATGTGCCGCAGCGCATCCTGCACGTGCTTACGCTTCTGTTCAAGTTGAGCCGCATAATCTACATGCTGCCATTTGCATCCGCCGCACACCCCGAAATGCTGACACGGCGGTTCAACCCTGGATGCTGACGGCGAGAGCACTTCGCGGAGTTTCGCTTCGAGATAATTCTTTTTGACTTTATAGACTTCCGCCGACACCCGGTCGCCGACCGCGACTCTACCTTGCACGAAGACGCTCATGCCGTCCTCTAACTTCGCAAAGCATTTATCGTCGTCGCCCGCATCGGCGATGGTAACTTCTATTTGCTCACCTTTGTGGTGCATTGAAAGCCGTGATTGGTTTGTAAATCGAAACAATGGCGTTATGTTCAGGCTCGCTTGACCGCGCATTTTGCCGCAACATTATCAAACGCAAAGAGAGGAGACCTCGACGGTGTCGAATTATTTTTTTCGCAACAAGATACATCTGTCGCTGCTTTCCGCGCTCGGCGTCTGTACATGGTCAACCTTTTTCGATCTCGCCATCAACCCGTGGGCGGTGCTCGTCGTTTTCCTGCTCACGCTCTCGATCTATCAATACAACCGCCTCACCGACGACATCGAAGACGCCGCCAACGAAACCGAAAATCTCGCCGACGCCCATCGCCATGAATTCCTGATCAAATACGTCCTCTTTTATTTTCTCTCCGCGCTCTGCCTCGTCATCGCGGTTTTCTTCGGCTTGAACGCTTTCCTCATCACGCTCTTCACCCAAGCCGTCGGATTTTTCTACAACCAAAAATGTTTTCCCGATTGGCTCTCCGTGCGGCTCGGCGGCGCGCGGCGATTGAAAGACCTCTACATCATCAAGAACCTGACGCCGCCGCTCGATTGGGCGACGGCGATGATCCTCTTGCCGCTCGTCTTTGCCGGTGGAAAAGATTTTTCGCCGAAGGTCTGGATTTGTTGGGGATACACATTTACCTGCGCGTTTTTTATCGAGGTGATGTGGGACATCCGCGACCGCAAAGGTGATTTGCTTTCGGGCATCAAGACGATTGCCAACACGCTTTCGCTCTACAAAACAAAAGTCTTTCTCATTCTCACCAGTTCGCTCTCCGGCGGAATGCTGTGCTACGCCGCGTATCTTGATCTCGTCCCGAAGTCCGCTTACTTTTTGCTCTCCAACAATATCGCCGTGATGTTTATCGCCGGTTCATACAAAGAAGAAGCCTTCGGCGCGATGCGGACGCTTTCCGACATGACCATCGTGCTCGCCATGCTGCTCTTCATTTCCTTCGGCCTCGTCGCCTACTTCGCCCACTAAGAAACCCTGCCAGCCTAAGGCTGACGTCCCCTTTGAAAAAGGGGACAGTGTAGAAAGCCATACATCATCGACAGCGTTTGTTTTTATGAACGCTTCCCCCTTGATTGAACTTGCCGAAATGAATTTCGGATAAGGGGGATTGAGAAGGATTACTTCTTCGCGCGCAGCGGTTGCCACAAATCAACGATGAACTTGTAGCCTCTCTCATTATCGAGCGGCACGTCTAAAATGTGCGTGCGCAGCAAATACTTTCCGTTGGGACTGAACTTCGCGTGAAGTTCCGAATCATAATAATCACCGCGCAGTAACGACGCATCGCGGGGCTTGCTGGGCTGCGGCGTTTTGAACGGCAACGATTCAGCAGGCCGCGCGGCGTCGCTTGCTTGGAGTGTGAGACTATCGCGCGTGGCGGTTGCGATTTTAAAATAACCGTCGGATGCAATGCCTTCTTGGCTCGCCGACCATTTCGAGGCTTCATCATTATCTTCGGTACTCGAACGAATGTCGCGCCACGTGGCAACTTGCACGAGTGTCGTTGTGCGGTCTTTGTTCTTCGCCGCGAGCGAACTGCCGTCGGGACTGAACGCCGGGTTGTAGCCTTTGACGGTCGCAACCTCGCGCCACGTACCGGTTTCGTAAACCTTGCTTTGAATCACGGGCGAAGGCGTTGTGTAGCCGCCGCCGACGGCCATGTAGCGGTTGTCGGGATTGAACCGCACCCAGCTCGGCCACACGGCGATGGATTTATCTTTCGCGTTGGCTTTGAGCGCGAACACTTTTTTTGCCTGATCCAAATCCCACACCTCAAAGTCGCAACCTTGAATATCCGTGCCGCCCGCAATAGCCAAGTATTTTCCATTCGGCGAGAAACTCACCGACGGCTGTCCGCCCGGCATCATCCGCGAAAGCACCGGATGAAATACCAGCGGCACTTGAACGGCGAGCGGCTTGCCCTCGGCTTTGACATCGACGGCGACGAGATAAGCCTTCCCGTCCGCAACCAGTTTGAACGTGCCTTCCGGTTTAGATTTCTTTAACTGCTCTCGCAGCACGGCGGCATCCGCTTCCGCCGCCGGAATGCGCACCGTGTATTTCGAGTTGCTTTTTGATTCGACGGTTGCAGCGAAGGCTTTCGCCGCCGGATCATATATGTTCAGATCGATCTCGACGGGGTCGCGGTAGTCGGCGTCGGTGATGGCGATGATCGCTTTCTGAAGATTATCATTTTGTTCTTCTTTCTTTTTAGCGAACTCCGATTGCACCTGCTCGCGGATCAGTTTGGCTTCGTCGCCCTTCGCGCCTTTGAGTCGCAGCTTTAAAGTTTTTGCAAGGTCTTTGGAAAGTTTCGCGGCGTCTTTGGCCGCAGCCTTTTTAAGTTTCGTCATCTTCTCTCGCGCTTGGTCGACTTCCGTCTTGGCGGCAACGGACGGCGCGGCGGCGAAAAGCGTGGCGATGAAAAATAAAATTGCAAGCCAGCGAACACGCGATTGATTATTCATCGAGAGGCGCGTGCTGAAAGTCGGTTTGAAAACGGTATCGAAACGGTTCATCAGCGGCAATGGATTTGGTGATTAAAAAAATATTTACGCCCGCCGCAAACAAGTTGCGGCGAAAAAATTGCGATGAAAAGTTTGGCGGTTCAATAATCGTTGTGCTCACTTGTGCTCATCTCGGGAAGCAACAAAAACAGCGGAACTGATGGCGTCTAAAAAAACTTTCGGTGGCCGCATCAGTTTGCCCTGTGCGGTCGTGAAGGCGTGCGTCGTGTAGCCGGAAACAAGTTTGCGATGCGAGTTTTTTTCAAACAGATCGTAGTGAATCGTGATGCGCACGTTGCCCAGTTCCGAGATAAAAGATTCAACAACGATTTCATCATCGTACCGCGCGGGCGAAAAATAATCGGCGTGAGCTTTCACGACCGGCAACTGCACACCCAAGGCTTCGAGCCGCGTGTATTCAAAACCCGAAGCCCGCAGCATTTCATTGCGTCCGGCTTCGAAGTATTCAAAATATCTGCCGTAATAAACGACCTGCATTTTATCCGTGTCCGCATACTTGACCCGCAGCGTCAAAGCGTGCACCGCCCGCGATAAATCCTGTTGCATCTGCGAGGCCGTTTAATGCACGGATGAAACGCCGTTCGATTGCGGCACATTGGGCGCAACGGGCACCGGGGGCACTTCGGCGACTTCGGTGTAACTGCCCATGCGTCCGAACTTTTCGATGCGCTCATTCACCAAGTGATCCGCCGGTGTCGGCAAAAGTTTTTTCAATTCTTCGACGAGCATGGCTTTGAGCGTCGCTGCGGTTTGTTCGGGATTGCGATGCGCCCCGCCGATGGGTTCGGGCACGATGCGGTCGATAATGCCGTGCTGAATTAAATCCGTGGCGGTCAGTTTCAGGGCTTCGGCGGCTTGCTCTTTGAAACTCCAGCTCCGCCACAAAATCGATGAACAACTTTCGGGCGAGATGACGCTGTACCACGCATTCTCAAGCATCAGAATTTTATCGCCGAGACCGATGCCGATGGCGCCGCCCGACGCGCCTTCGCCGATGATGACGCAAATGATCGGCACTTTAAGCCGTGCCATTTCGAGCAGGTTTTTGGCAATCGCTTCGGCCTGTCCTCGCTCTTCGGCTTCGATGCCGGGAAAGGCGCCGGGCGTATCGATGAGCGTGATGACGGGCTTGTGAAATTTCTCGGCGAGTTTCATCAGGCGCAAGGCTTTGCGGTAACCTTCGGGCTGCGCCATGCCGAAGTTGTAGTAGACGTTCGATTTCGTGTCGCGGCCTTTTTGGTGGCCGATGATCATCACGGTTTGCGAGAAGTCCTCAG
>JACMJS010000370.1 GCA_014380515.1 Chlorobiales bacterium | reverse complement strand
CTGCGCGGCATCGATCAACGACGACGCGAGAATCGCCGCGCGGCGTTCGCCCAATTGCACCGGAATGGACTTGACGCCTTTGAGCCGGTCGCCGATGACGGATTTAAAATCATTGAGCGTCATAATGCCGTGGGCACCGAGTGAGAAGAGCAGCGCGAGCAATACAGTTTCCGGTTCGGGCACGCCTTTGGTGATGGCGAAGACGCCCGTCAGCCACGCCACGCCTTCGTAGGCGAGGCCGCAGACGAAGTTGCCGAACCACCCGTTTTCTTTGGCGCGGAACGGCGGACCGGAATAAATGTGCGACATCAATACGCCCGCAAATGAAATGTAGAGCACGAACGGATGAATCGCCCACGACACATAAAACGCCGTCAGGATCAGCACCGCGGTTACAATCCAGCTTGCCGATTTCGAAATAAGCCCTGCGGGAATCGGACGCTGCGGTTCGTTAATCGCGTCCACTTCGCGGTCGAAATAATCATTCATCGTTTGCGACATCGCGCACATCAACGGCCCGGCGAGAATCAAGCCGAAGGTGAGCGTGGCGGGATCATCGAGTAAGTTTTTTCCGGTCGAGACCGCGCCGCAGAAGAACGCCCACATCGGCGGAAACCAAGTTACAGGCTTCATCAGTTGCGGCACCGCGCGCAGCGACAGCCGCAGGCCGGGACGATTTACATTTTCAATCGCGGTGCGGATCAAGGCTTTGCGTTCGTCGCTTAGGCCGGTGTGTTGAAGAATATCGGTGGGCAAACTCATATGCATCACGGTTTAGCGGCAATTGAACTGCAATTGAACATCGCAAAAAGTGCCCGAAAGGTAGACGAAAATTTGCTCTGTTCAAATAGCGGCGAACCCTCTGTCAGCGGCGGCTGACATCTCCCTTTGTTGAAGGGAGAAGCGATCAAGAGGCAATTGAGAGGAAGGAGAGAAAAGGAAAAATATTTATTTGCATTTATTCGTCTCTTCCGTGTGTCTTCGCATTTTTCACTCTTCCCTTTGATCCCCTTTGATAAAGGAGAAATGTCCCCGAAGCACAGAGGGATTTATTTAACGCCTTTGCGAAGGTCGTAAAGCAAAAGCAGCGGATGTGAGGACGTTTTGGTAAAACCGGCGTCCGTCATCGTTTGGCGTAAGTTGCCGGAAAGGAATGCCTCGGCGTAGGGTTCAAGAAAAAGTTCTTTGCTGAGGTTGCCGCCGAGTTTATAGATGCCACTCTGCGCGCCATCGAACACAACAAACTCACCATTAGGTTTTAAAACGCGCAAGGCTTCCCGCATCACCTTCAATCCGGCATCCGGCGGAAGTTCATGAAAAAGCAAGGACGCCGTAACCGCATCGAACGACTGATCGGCGAAAGGCAAGTACTCCGCGTTCGCATGTTGAAACGAAATATTTTTTAACTGTGCCGCATCCGCTTTCACTTTGGCGGCGACGAGCATGTACGGCGAAAGGTCGATGCCGGTAATTTGTGCGTTGGGAAAACGTTTGGCAACCGCGCGGGTGGCTGTGCCGGTGCCACATGCGAGGTCGAGCACGGTGGTGATGTCCGGCTTGAACATCGCCGCCGTTTCACTGCGAATCATTTCTTCGCTGGGGAAAAGAATGCGGTTGGTGATCGGGTCGTAGGTTAAGGCCGCGTCGGGATTGAGATAGCCGCCATCGACGCTGTGAAAATCTTGTTTGTAGTAGTCGGGATAAATCAAACTTTTATCGATGATCTTTTCGGCTTCGCGTTGCCAATCGAGGCCGTCGAAGACGCGCTCGGTAAGCAGCGGCCTCAGCCACGATTCATTGGATTGCAGAAAACCGACGATACCTTGCTGCAACAGCGAGAGCGATTGTTTCATCCGATGTGATGTAAAGTGAGTTGGAAAATTTCTGGGAGGGCAACAGGCATCATAAGGTTGAACGTTCAAGACGCCGCCAAGATACCGCTTCAGGAAAGCCGGAGGAGAGGTTCGGGATTTCGGGAAGTTCCTAAATATCAGGAGCGAAGCGCGAGACGGCGGCGAGGCGGCATTGAACTGGGGCGAGGTTACAATAAAGCGACGTGAATTTCGTCGTTACGATTGGCAGGGCTGTCAGAGCGTTGTTAAAACCGTTGACAGTTATGTGAGGCATCACCGGTTCCTGAAAAAATCTTTTAAGATTGCATCTCAAACAAAGAACGACTTACAGCATAACTTCTTTTTCCTACTTGCAGTAAAAGCACCGACCCTCCGCACATTTTTGATAAAACCAACCAAAGGACGTCAATATGAACCGACAGGATATGGCGATTACTTCCACGCTGAGCAGTTGCGTGGAAAACATGGATACAAAACAATTTCCGTTCAAGACGGTCTTCAGTCTCGCGCCGCTTGTAGAGTTTTGGCAGGGCGAAGCGACAAGCGCCAATCCCGCCCGCACGATACTGGCAAAACTTATCGAGAAAGATTTACACCCGTCGCTCGAACATCTTACCTCGCTCGCCGATCCCGCCGAACTGGAAAAACATAAATCGCTGATCGATACACTCATGCTCATGGCCTTTCCGCCCGCGACATGGGAAACCGACTTCACAGCGGCTTTGACGCCGTTCGGCAAGACGCCGTTCTACGCTACGCCGTCATTCAAACGACATTTTTCGATGTCGCATTTGTTTAGCGGTGCCGACCTAAACATCGACGAACGGTTGATGGGCTACGGAAAAATCCTCAACGCTTATCTTCACATCGCACGCGCCTTTTACGGCATCGACATCGAGTTCGATTATCCAGTCGTCATCACCACCACCGACCCTGAAACGAAATTGCCGCGATACTTCAATCTCAAAATCAACTCGCGCTTCGTGCAAATCAAGCCCTCCGGCGATTTGCCTGTACTGACGGACGAGCAGCGCGAACATCTGATGCGGCACTTGGGCGATCTTCAAGTATGGATGGAATTGCTGCCGCCGGAAAAGTTCGAGTTTCATGGCTTTACACTGCTTAACGCGGCGGACGTTACCAATCAAGAAGTTCTTTCGGCAATGAAGCGCGATTTGATCGATAAGTCGTCCATCGTTTCCCGCACGAGTTTCGAAAAACTTCAGGAAAAAATCCGCACGCTGCTTCGCAAGCCCGAGCTGACGCTCTCACTGACCGCCGTCGAAGGCGATGAAGTCTTTTGGCTCAACAACGGATTGCCCAACGCCGCCGCAAATTGTGATTCCGAATTCTTCGTTGAAAAAATGCGGTACAGGTTCGCCGATTTCAAAGGCTCGATTTTCGCGCGGGCGGTTGAGACGGGGCAGGCCATCGTTATTGAAGACCTCACGCGCTATGCCGAATGCACCGCCATCGAAAATAAGATGATGCAAAGCGGACAGATTCGCAGCCTCATCGTCTCGCCGCTTTACTATCAGGAGGAACTCATCGGCGTGCTGATGATCAGTTCGCCGAACCCCGCCGACATCAACGAAATCAACTCCATGAAACTGCGCGAGGTGTTGCCGCTCTTCTCTATGGCCGTCAAACGGACGACCGAGGAAATCAACAACAGCGTTCAGGCCGTCATCAAGGAAAAATTTACGGTCATTCATCAATCGATTGACTGGCGTTTCCGCAAAGCCGCCGTGCGTTTTCTCCAGCAGCAAAATCAAGGATTGACGGCGGAGTTAGAGGACATCACCTTCCGCGACGTCTATCCGCTCTACGGCGTCTCGGACGTGCGTGGCTCATCGACGCAGCGCAATTTTGCCATTCAGGAAGATTTGATCGAACATCTGGCGATGGCCCGCGAATGCTTGCTCGTCGCTTGCACTTACAAGCCGTTGCCGGTGCTTGAAGAGTTGATTTTTCGCATCGGACAGAAAATCGAACGTCTGCGTTCGGAAGGTCTCAACTCCGGCGATGAAACCTTGATGCTTGATTTCTTGCACCGCGAAGTCGAACCGCACTTCGGCCACTTGGCGACGTTTCATCCCGACGTTCAAAAACATATCGATGCGTATCTGGCCGCTATTGATCCGCACCTCGGCATTTTCTACAAACGCCGCAAAGCGTTCGAGGACAGCGTGATGAAAATCAACGACGCCATCAGCACCTACATCGATAATGAGGAACAGAAAGCTCAAGCAATGTTTCCGCATTACTTCGAGAAGCACAAGTCGGACGGCGTGGATTACAGCATCTATATCGGTGCTTCGCTCATCGAAGACGGTAAGTTCGATATGCTGTACCTCAAGAATCTGCGGCTGTGGCAGTTGATCATGATGTGCGGCGTTGTGGGGCACATCGAGCAATTGAAACCGACGTTGCCCGTTCAACTCGATACCGCGCATTTGATTTTGGTACAAACCTCGCCGCTCTCGATCCGGTTTCGCATCGATGAAAAGACGCTCGATGTCGACGGGGCCTACAACGTCCGCTACGAAATTATGAAGAAGCGCATCGACAAAGCCGAAGTCAAACTGACGGGCGAACGCATCACGCAGCCGGGAAAAATCGCGCTCATCTACTCGCAGCCAAAAGAGATTTCCGAGTACCGCGATGCGATTACTTACCTGCAAGCCCGTGGCTATCTGACTGAAACCCTTGAGGAACTTGAATTGAAAGATTTGCATGGCGTTCAAGGCTTGAAAGCTTTGCGTGTAACCGTCAATGTCTCGCAGGCCAATACCAACGGTATCATGCAGATGGTCGAGAAAGCCATTCGCGCGGTCGCTTAAACATGCTTCGCTTGCAAGCGGAAAAATTTTTAGGATCGACGCCTTTTCTAATTATCGGCTCTTATCCTTTTATGTCATTCCCGCCCGCGACTTG